>JBQGEK010000067.1:0-36206 GCA_052039575.1 Patulibacter sp.
CCGGCGCACCCGCGAGGGTGGGCACGCCGGACGGCTACGCGGTCGGTCAGGAGTACTCGGCGAGGTACCGCTCGTAGGTCCGCATGTGACCCTCCTCGTCGCGGAGGATCGCGATCACCATGTCCTGGGTGGCCCAATCGACGCCGTCGGTGGCTTCGATGATCCGGGTGTAGTGGGCGATCGCGCCGGACTCGGCATCGATCACGCCCTTGATCACCGACACGACGTCGGTCGCGTCGCCGTTGGGCTGGAGACCGGCATCGGTGTCGCTGGGGAAATCCGCCGAGCCGGGGACGGTGCCGTAGAGCTCCTTGATCCGGTCGGCGAACTGCTTGGCGTGGCCGAGCTCCTCGTCGACGTCGCCGCGCAGGTCGGCGGCGACCTCCTTGGCCCGGATGCCGTCGAGGTTGGCGGACTGGGCGAGGTAGTTGGTGACGGTCTCGACCTCCATCCAGTACGCCGTGGTCAGGAGCTGAACGATCTCCTCGCGCTTCGCGGCGTTCTGGTCGGAGAGGATTCCGGCGCTGGCGTGGTGGGTGGCGGTCATCGTGATCCTCCTGCGGGGGTCGGGAACTGTCCCTCGACCGTAGCGGTTAATGCTAGGAACTTCAAATAAGGGCGCCCTAGGTCGCGGCGCTCCGCCGAGCGGCGCGTGCGTCAGGGGCTGTGCAGTCGGTACCCGGAACGCGGTCGCGGCATGCCGGGGCCGCGTTCCGGGCGTGCCGGTGGTGGTGCGCGTCCCGCCCGTGGCGCGGGGGCCGAAGCGGGTGCCGGCTGGGGTGCGCGCGAAGGTCGCCCCCTGGGGGCGGGGCGCGGCGAGGGGGCGGGGCGCCGAGGCGGCGCGGGTCAGGCGGTGGGGCGGTGCTCGGCTTCGATCGCGTGCACGGCGCGCCACTGCGCGAAGCGACCCTCGGGGCTCTGCAGCCATGACTCGAGGTCCCGTTCGAAGCGCGCCCACCGGCGGGCGCGGAAGCCACAGGCGGGGATGCCGTCGTGAGTCGGTGCCTGCTGCTCGCGCTGCACAGCTGGATCGTAGCAGAGGGTCCCCTAATTGCTGGGTGCCCTAAGAGGCTGTCTCAGAATCAGTGGTCGGCTGTCGGGGTCGATGGCCGAGCAGGGCGCGGTCCGATGCCCGAGAGTCAGACTGGTTGTCTGACTGAGGGTTCGGATCGTGATCCGGCGATGTGCCAGCGGCCGCGATAGACGTGCCGATCATTCTGAGACAGCCTCTAACCCACTCGTCGGCGGCTCACCGCTCGGAGCGGGCGACCACGACCGCGACCACCACGAGCATAGCCCCGACCGCGACGCCGAACCCGGTGTGGGCGTCGACCAGCCCCCAGCGGGTGACGGCGGCGCCGACGATCGCGACGGGGACACCGAGCGCGAGGAAGCCGAGCAGGAAGAACGCCGACATCGTCTCGGCCCGGCGGGCGGTTGGGGCGACGGCCGCTACGCGGCGCATACCGGCGAGGAACGGCAGCAGCCAGCAGAAGCCGGAGAGCACCGTGCCGAGGGCGAAGGACGCCGTGCTGTCGGTCCGCACGCCGAGCACGGTGACGGTGATCCCGACCGCGAGGCCGAGGCAGCCGACCACCGTCAGCGTGCGGGTCGAGGCGCGCCGCGTCGCGCGTTGGCCGACCAGCCCGGCGACCACGAACGAGACGACGGCGACGCCGCCGAGGGCCGGCAGGCCGTCGCCGACCACGACCGCCGTCAGCTGCGGGCCGAGCGACAGGTAGAGGCCGGCGACCGACCAGGTCGCGATCCCGCCGGCCGACGCGGTGGCGAAGACCGGCCGGACCTCGGCCGGGACCGAGACCCGCTGGACGTGGAGCCGGATCCGGGTGCGCTCGGAGACGGTCTCGGGGACCGCGCGCCAGAGCAGCGCGAGCATCACGGCCAGGGGCAGCACGGCCATCAGGTACGGGATCGTCGTCGGGTGCGGGGCGAACTGGACCAGCAGCGTCGACGCGCTGACCGCGATCGCCATCGCGATCGGTCCGGTCAGCGCGGCGTAGCGGGCGGCGGCGTCGACGTCACGGCGGACGTGGAGCTCGGCGAGCGTCGCTCCCGCGGTGCCCGCCACCAGACCGGTCACGACGCCTTGGAGGACTCGCGAGACGAGCAGCAGCGCGATCCCGTCGGCGAGCACGAACAGCGCCAGGCTGACCAGCAGCAGCGGAACCGACGCGAGCAGCACCGGGCGACGCCCGAGCACGTCCGAGATCCCGCCCAGGAACAGCAGCGCGATCGCGACGCCGAGCACGTAGACGCCGAAGACGACCGTCACCGCGAACGGCGTCAGGCCCCACTCGGCCACGTAGAACCGGTAGATCGGCGTCGGGATGTTCGACACGATCCCCGGCAGCAGCGCCACGATCGCGACGACGACGTACGGCAGGCGGCTGGGGTGGGCGAGGCCGTCGGGCACGCGGTGGGGGTCGGCGGCCTGCGCGAGGTCAGTCGCCATCGTCGATCAGCACCACGTCGGGCACGCGGGGTCCGTGGACCCCGGCGACGCGCTCGAGCTCGATGTCGCTCGTGGCGGAGCTGCCCGAGATCAGGGTTAGCGGGCGGCCGGCGCGGACGGCGGGCTCGAGCCGCCCGATCGCCTCGGGGAGCAGGTGCACGACCAGCGACGACGGCACCACGCAGACGTGGTGGTCGGGGAGCAGCGTCAGGGCGCGAGGGCCCTGGTCGGGGCCGGCGTCGAGCACGACGGTGCCGGTCTGGGCGATCGCCACGGCGCAGCCGGTGACCACGGCGTCGACGGCGTCGAGGCGGCGCGGATCGAGCGGGTCGCCGTCGATCCAGTCGAGGTCCGTCGGCTGCCACGCCCCGGGGAGCCCGGCAGCACGCACGACGCGGGTCGCGGCCCGGCGGGCCAGGGCCGAACCGACGGCGTCCGCCACCGCGTCCGGTGCGGTGCGGGTGACCGTCGCGCCGTAGTCGGCGCAGCGCTCGGCGAACAGGTCGAGCAGTGCGCCGGGAGGCAGCGGCGCAGAGCGGCGGTAGCCGCTGAGGGACGTGGCCCCGCTCGGCGGTGGGGAACCAGCCCGCGCGCCCGGCCCCGCGGGGGAATCCGCCCCGGACCGCGCCGCGCGGACCCGCGCCAGGATCTCCTGGCGCGCGCTGGGGGCGGGGCCGCGGTCGTCGCGCGGGCTCACCGGTCATCCCCCGCCGCTCGGTCACGCCACCAGGCGCGGAAGCTCTGGGCCGGTGGATCGGGCAGGTCGCGGGCCGACGTCCAGCCCGCCAGGCGGCCGGGCAGGCCGGCACCGCCCCGGCCGGCGCGCAGCGCGACGTAGCCGGCGCGCTGGGCCCGCTCGTAGCCGCGCCGCGAGCGGAAGGTCCGTCCGAGCATCCGCATCGCGGCCCGCTCGGGGTCGGTCCGCTCACGCCAGCCCTCGGGCTCCGCCACCACCCGTTCACGCAGGTGGACGAGGATCGACGGGATGTCGATCTTGACCGGGCAGACCTCATAGCAGGCACCGCAGAGCGACGACGCGTACGGCAGCGTCCGGGTCGCAGGATCGGCGTCGGCCAGCTGCGGCGCGAGGATCGCGCCGATCGGCCCCGGGTAGGGCGAGCCGTATGCGTGCCCGCCGGTCCGGGAGTAGACCGGGCAGACGTTGAGGCAGGCGCTGCAGCGGATGCAGTGCAGGGTCGAGCGGGTCTGCTCGTCGGCGAGCACGTCGCTGCGTCCGTTGTCCAGCAGCACCAGGTGGAACGCCTGCGGACCGTCGCCCGCATGCACGCCGGTCCAGATCGACGTGTAGGGGTTCATCCGCTCGGCGGTCGACGAGCGCGGCAGCAGCTGGAGCATCACCTCGAGGTCCGACCAGCGCGGCAGCAGCTTCTCGATCCCCATCACGGTGATCAGGGTGCGGGGCAGGGTCAGGCACATCCGCCCGTTGCCCTCGGACTCGACCACGCCGACGGCCCCCGTCTCGGCGACCGCGAAGTTCGCGCCGCTGATCGCGACGTCGGCCCGCAGGAACGCCTCGCGTAGGTGCAGCCGCGCTGCCTCGGCCAGCGCGGCGGGCTCGTCGGTCAGCCGATCGTCGGAGATCGTGCGGGCGAACAGCTCGCGGATCTCGCCGCGGTTGCGGTGGATCGCGGGGACCAGGATGTGCGACGGCCGGTCGTCGGCGAGCTGCACGATCAGCTCGGCGAGATCGGTCTCGAGAGCCTCGATCCCGACGGCCGCGAGCGCCTCGTTGAGGTCGATCTCGGCCGTCGCCATCGACTTGACCTTGACGACCTCGCGGGCCCCGGCGGCCTGCGTCAGCCGCGTCACGATCGCGTTCGCCTCGGCGGCGTCGCGCGCCCAGTGGACCGTCCCTCCGGCCCGCTCGACGGCGGCCTCGAGCGCGACCAGATGCTCGTCGAGCCGCGCCATCGCGTCGACCTTGATCGCGGCACCCGCGTCGCGTAGCGCCTCCCAGTCGGGGAGCTCGGCGACCGCGCTGGCCCGCTTGGTGCGGATCGTGCGGGTCGCCATCCCGACGTTGCGGCGCATCTGGCTGTCGCCGAGCGCGGAGCGCGCCGCGACCGGGAACGGGACGCCCGTCATGCCGCCGGATCCTCGCGCGTGCTGGCGAGGATCCGCGCCAGGTGCACGGCACGGACGCCGGCGCGCTGGCGGCGCAGCCCGCCGCCGATCTGCATCAGGCAGGAGTCGTCGCCCGCGGTGCAGACCTCGGCCCCGCTGCCGACCACGCAGCGCAGCTTGTCGGAGAGCATCGCGGTCGAGACGTCGGCGTTCTTGACCGCGAACGTCCCGCCGAAGCCACAGCACTCGCGCTCGTCCTCCAGCGGCAGCAGGTCGAGCCCCTCGACCCGCTCGAGCAGCCGTCGCTGATGGACGTCGGCGCCGAGCATCCGCATCCCGTGGCAGGTCGGGTGGAGCGTCACGCGGTGCGGGTAGTACGCACCGACGTCGTCGACGCCGAGCACGTCGACCAGCAGCGCTGACAGCTCGTGGACCCGCGGGGCGATCGCGTCGACCGCCGCGGCCAGTCGCTCGTCGCCCGCATCCCGCGCCAGCCGCGGGTAGTGCTCGCGGACCATCGCCACGCACGACGCCGACGGGGACACGATCAGCGGCTCGTCCGCGAAGACCGCGACGAACCGCGCCGCGAGCGCCAGCGCCTCATCGGCGTAGCCGGTGTTGGCGTGGATCTGGCCGCAGCAGGTCTGGGACTCCGGGAAGACCACGTCGTGGCCGAGCCGCTCCAGCACCGTCACCACCGCGCGGGCGGTGTCGGGGTACAGCGTGTCGGCGAGGCAGGTCGCGAACAGCGCGATCCGCCGGCGCCCGGATCGGCGGCCGGGGCGTTCGTCCGACACGGGCGGGATGGCGTCGTCCACGGGGCGCTCGATCGGGTCGACGGGTCGCGCGGCGTCAGCCGCGGACCGCCACCGCCTGGATCTCGACCTGGGCGCCGAGCGGCAGAGCCCCGGCCTGGAAGGTCATCCGCGCGGGCTTCTGGCCCGCGGGTAGCAGCGCGGCGTAGGCCTCGTTGACCTCCGCGAACGCGCCGACGTCGGCGAGCAGGATCTGGACGAAGACGAGGTCGGTTGGGGCGAAGCCGGCCGCGGACACGACCGCCAGGACGTTGCGCATCGCGTGCCCGGCCTCCTCCGCGGGCGTGCCCGAGCGCAACGTGCCGTCGCCGGCCATCGCGATCTGGCCCGACACATAGAGCGTGTCGCCGGCGACGACGCCGGGGCTGTACGGGCCGGCGGCGGGTGGGACGCCTGGGCCGTCGGCGATCAAGCGGTGGGTCATCGTCGGGTGCTCCCGTCTTCGGTCGCGGTGGTGGTGGCGGTGGAGGTCTCGCCGTCGAGACCGTCGATGAACTCCAGGCGGAACCCGAGCACGACCTCCTCGAGCGACGACAGGTGGTCGTCGAGTACCGGCCGGATCACGGCTGGGTCACGCGAGCGCAGGGCGCGCATCAGCGTCTGCTGGTTCTCGTACGACTGGCCGATCTCGACGAAGCCGAACGGGAACAGCGAGCGGACCACGACGATCTGGTTGAGCACCGTGCGCAGCGCCTCGGCGAGCGGACGGTTGCGGGTCAGCTGGGCGACCGCGATGTGGAAGCGGACGTCGACTTCGACGATCTCGGCGTGCGACTGGTGGAGGCTGCGGCCGAGCTGGTCGACGAGATCCTCCAGCTGGTCGAGGTCGTCGTCGCTCGCGGTGCGCGCGGCGAGCAACGTGCACGGCAGCTCGAGCAGCCGCCGCAGCTCGAGCAGCGAGCGCATGTTCGACATCGGATCGTCGTGGAGCTGGGCGAGGATCCGCGGGACGTTGGCCAGCGACTCGACGACGGTCCCGCCGTGCTTGCCGCGGCGCGTCGAGACGATCCCCTGGTCGCGCAGCACCTTTATCGCCTCGCGGACCGGCACCCGGCTGATCTCGAGTCGCGCCGCCAGGTCACGCTCGGGGGGCAGCAGGTCGCCCGGCTGGTAGATCCCGGAGCGGATCGCGTCGATCAGCACCTCGACGACCTCCTCCGACGCGCGCCGCAGGTGGATCGGGCGGAACGCGCGCAGGCGCGGGTCCTCGGAGGTGGGATCGGCGGAGGGCTCTTCGGGGCTCATGGGCAGGTCGGGACGGTCGTGGTGGGGAACGTCGGTGTTCTCAGCGTACGGCTCGTGGTCCGGCGGGCTCCTGCTCCCGGGCGTGCCCGAGCAGGATCGCTGCCGTCAGCGCCGGGTCCTCGAGCATCGGCAGGTGGCCGACGCGCGGCAGCACGCGGTGCGGTGCGTCGAGGTAGGCGGCGACCCGCTCCCCGAGCGCGGGCGGGCTCGTCACGTCGAGCCCGCCGGAGAGCACGAGCAGCGCGCCGCGTGGTCCGTGGCTGTCACGGGCGGCACGGGCGTCGGCGCGCATGTCCGACGCGTTGGCGGCGGCGAGTACGTCGAGGACGACCTCGGCTCGGTTGGGGTTGCAGAGCCGCACCGCTCGTGCGACCAGCTCGGCGTCGGCGTCGGGCGCGAGCGAGTCGCGGGGGACGATCAGCGCGAACGTGCCGGGGACGCCGCGCTCGCGGATCAGCGCCGCGGTCGCGTCGAGGTCGCCGCCGCCGCGCAGGCCGCCGCCGATCGAGGTGGCGCTGAGCACGCGCGAGCCGAGTCGGCCCGCGAGGGCGATCGCCAACCCGCCGCCGAACGAGCCACCCGCCACGTGGAAGCGGTCGACGCCGAGCGCCTCGAGTGCCGCCTCGAGGTCGTCCAGCCACGGCTCGGACCCGAGTGGGCCGCTGGCGGGCGAATGGCCGTGTCCACGCAGGTCGGGCATGATCACGCGTCGGCCGGGCAGCAGGGCGGCGACGTCGGTCCATCCCGCCCCTTGCAGGTTGAGCGGATGCAGCAGCAGGAACGGCGGCAGCGTGGGGTCGTCGCCCGGGCGGACGAGCACGCTCGTCTCGCCGTGGCGGCTGGCGATCCGCTCGCGGGCGACGGCGGGCATCAGCCGGCCAGCCGGCTCGGGTAGGTGTCCTTGAACGGCACGCGCCACTCACTGTCGCGGGCGGAGCGCGAGCAGTGGTAGTGCCAGATCCGCCATTCGGGGTTGCCTTCGCCGTCGTCGCGCTGGTAGACCTCGGTCGCGCGGATCCGCATCGCGGTGCTGTCGGCCAGCTCGTAGCGCTTGGAGTCGGGGTCGAGCTCGCCGCTCTCGAGCCGCTCCTTGCGCCGCCGGTTGTCGATCTGGACGACGACCTCGCAGGCCAGCCACGCCATGTCGCCGTGAACCTCCATCCGCAGGAAGTCGCGCGCGCCGATCTCCGGCATCGTCACGACATCCTTCAGCGCCTCCCAGAGGGCGGTCTTCTCGTCGAGGCTGTAGTACGGGTGCCCGGTCAGGTTGAACTGGTAGTACATCGGCCCCGCGAAGCACGCCCGCATCCGCGGGATGTCCATCTCGCGGTTGGCCTCCCACCACTCGTTGTGCACGTGGAGGATCGCCTTGCGGTCCTCTTCGGGACCGAACTGGCGGAACGCGTTCTCGGCGTTCGGGGTGACCTGGGGCGTGGGGTTGATCGGCGGTTCCATGCGGGTCCTCGTTCGCGGCTTCAAAAGGAGCGGTAGTTGAACCTTATCGGGATCTGGGTCGTCCGCGGGACAAAAGTTCGCTGACGACCGCGGCGCCGCCTCGGCCGGTTCTTCTCGCGCGCGCTAGCGGGATTCCATGCGACAGATTCGACATCCGTACAGTCGTCGCGGCGCCGTTCTGTCCAAGAGAAAATCCCCCATCGGCGCGCTCAGCCGTTAAGTTCTAAATATGAGACCTATGGACACGGTCACGGTGTCGGGCGCGCCCTGCGTCCGCCGTAGCGGGCGCCATCGGAGCGACAGCCGCCCCTCGTTCGAGGACGTGCATCTGGGAGCACCGTCGTGACCGCGATCGCCGATCCGACCGTCGAGGTCCGGGCGTACCACCGCCCGATCGACGACCGCCCGAGGCTGGTCCGGCCGCTCGCGCACCTGACCCGGCTGATCGTCCGCGTCTGCACCGTGCTGGTCACGCTGCTGCTCGTCGTGATGCTGCTGGCCGCGCTGGCCCAGATCCTCAGCCGCTCGGTGACCTTCATCAGCGCCGGTGGCCCGGAGGAGCTCGCCCGGATGGCGATGACGACGCTCGTCTTCCTCGGGCTGCCGGTGGTCACCGCCCACGCCCAGCACATCAGCATCGACCTGCTGCAGGAGAAGGTCGCCAACGACGTCGTGCGCAGCCTGGCCGCGGCCGTGGTGCTGGCGTTCGAGATCGTCTTCCTCGTCCTGCTCGCGCTCTACAGCTGGGAGCTCGTCGACCAGCTGATCGGGGCGCCGGACCGCACGACGGCGCTCAACCTGCCGACGCTGTGGACTCGGGTCCCGATGCTGGTCGGACTCGGTCTGGCCGTGATCGTCGCGCTCGACGCGATGATCGGTCAGCTCGAGAACGCCGCCCGCGCCCGTCGCGGCGCGTCGTTGCCGCCGCTGGTGACCGAGGAGGTCCCGCCGCCGGCCAGCGACGAGCTCGACGGCGAGACGGGGGAGCAGCGCTGATGCTCGCCCTCGCCTTCGTCCTGCTGCTCGCCCTGATGCTGCTGGGCGTCCCGGTCGCCTACGCCTTCGGCCTGGCCACGATCGTCGGCCTGATGATCATCGGGCAGCCCGTCCAAGCGATCCCGAACGTCGTGTTCAGCGGGATCGACGTCTTCCCGATCATGGCGATCCCGTTCTTCCTGCTGGTCGGCGTGCTGATGCGCGAGACCCGGATCTCGGACCGCCTGATCAACTTCGTCGCCTCGTTCACGGGGCGGATCAAGGGCAGCACCGGTCTGACCCTGGTCGCCGCCAACGCGGTCTTCGGCTCGATCTCGGGCTCGTCGGTGGCGACGGTCTCCGCGATGGGCACGATCATGTCGCCGCGGATGCGCAAGGAGGGCTACGCGCCCGGCTACGTCGGCGCGCTGACCTCGGTCACCGGCACGGTCGGGATCCTGCTGCCGCCGAGCATCCCGATGGTCGTCTTCGGGATCGCCACCGGTACGTCGATCGGCAAGCTGTTCCTGGCCGGGATCACCGCCGGGATCGCGTTGATCATCATGGTCTCGCTCGTCCACCTGCTGCTGGTGCGGCGGATGAAGGACGTGGTGGTCGTCGAGCGGCGTCGGCGGATCACCGCTCGCGCGTTCGTGCTCGACCGGTTCGGCCCCGCGGTGCCCGCGCTGCTGCTGCCCTTGATCGTGCTCGGCGGGATCTACAGCGGCGTTTTCACACCGACCGAGGCGGGCGCGGTCGCCTGCGCCGCGGTGATCCTGCTCGGCTTCACCATCTACCGGCCGTTCGGTGCCAACCGGCTCGCCGGGGCGTTCCGGGAAGCCGCCCTGACCACGTCGAGCCTGTTGATCATCCTCGGCGTCGGGACGGCGTTCTCGCGGCTGCTGACGCTCTCGGGAATCAGCAACGACCTGGCGATCTGGGTTACCGAGAACGCCAACAGCACGCTCGTCTTCCTGCTGCTGGCGAACCTCGCGATCACCGCGATCGCGCTGTTCGTCGAGGAGCTGACGACGATCGTGATCCTGGCCCCGCTGCTGACACCGATCGCCGTCCAGCTCGGCATCGACCCCGTGCACTTCGGAGTGATCATGGTGGTCAACATCGGGATCTCGCTCTCGACCCCGCCGACCGCCCCGAACCTGTTCGTCGCGGCGAGAGCCTGCGACACGTCCTTCTCGGCGATGACCAGACCGGTGCTGACGCTGATCGCCCTGGCGATGCTGCCCGTCCTGATCCTCGTCAATGCCTTCCCCGGCCTCGTCCTGCTCTGGCAGTAGCCGGCCGACCGTCGAACCCAACAAGGAGTCCCACGATGTCCACGATCACGACCCGGGCCCGCCGCGTAGCGGCCCTCGGGATGACCATCGCCGCGACCGGCGTGCTCGCCGCCTGTGGCGGAGACGACGAGGCGCCGGCCAACGCCGGAGCCAGCGGAGCCGCCGCCGACGGCCCGTCGGTCACGCTCAACGTCGGCTACGTCTTCGCGTCCGGGTCGCCCTGGGACGAGGGCATGCAGCACTTCGCCGAGCTCGCGAAGGAAGCGACCGGCGGCAAGGTCACGATCAAGACCTTCCCCGACAGCCAGATCGGCGCCGACGCCGAGATGGCGACGGCGATGAAGGCCGGCAACCAGGACGGCGCGCTGCTCAACACCGGGCTCTCCGGGTTCGGCGACCGCGTGGTGCTGCCCAACCTGCCGTACCTGGTCAAGGACTACGCTGCGGCCGACAAGCTGAACTACGGCGACGGGTTCCTCGCCGAGTACGAGCGCGAGACGATGACCGAGAACGGCCTCGAGACGCTGGAGTTCTTCGAGCAGGGCTACCGCCAGCTCTCGAACAAGGACCGTCCGGTTCGCGTGCCGGGCGACCTCAAGGGGCTCAAGGTCCGGACGGCCAACTCGCAGCTGATCACCGACATCGGGGCGACCTGGGGCGCCAAGCCGGTGTCGGTCCCGCGCGGCGAGCTCTACACCGGGCTCTCGCAGGGGACGGTCGACGGCACCGAGACCGGCCTGCAGCTGTTCAGCGACCTCAAGCTGAACGAGGTCCAGGATCACATCACGCTGATCGACTACGTGTACTCGGCGCCCGCGCTGGTCTTCTCGAAGAAGTCGTGGGACAAGCTCTCGGAGGCCCAGCAGGAGGCCCTGCGCAAGGCCGCCGTCGAGGCCAGCGAGAAGCAGCGCGAGAACCTGCGCGCCGAGGTCCCGAAGTCGCTCGAGGAGCTGAAGGGCGCCGGCGTGACGATCGTCGAGCCGACCCCCGAGGAGCTGGCCCAGTGGCGTGACCAGAGCGAGAAGGTGCTCGACAAGTACGAGACGGTCTTCGGCGCCGAGACGATGCAGCAGCTGCGCGACGCCGTCCAGCAGGCGGAGCAGGGCACCTGATGATCTCGGGGTACGTCCTCCGCGGTGCCCAGGTGCTCGACGCGGGCGGTGGATTCCGCCCGGCCGACGTCCACGTCGCCGACGGCCGGATCGTGGCCGTCGGCGACGTCGGGCGCGTCGAGGGCGTGCCCTCGATCGACCTCGACGGGCTCTGGCTGCTGCCGGGGTTCGTCGACGCCCACGCCCACATCGGCTGGTCGACCTTCGACACCGGCGAGGCCCTGACCACCCCGCTGTCGCAGTGGGTGCTCGAAGCGGCGAACAACGCCCGCCGCACGCTCGAGGCCGGCGTCACGCACCTGCGTGACGCCGGCGGGGCGGACGCCGGGATCCGCGAGTCGTTCCGCCGTGGCTACGTCCGTGGACCGCGGCTCTCGATCTCGACGGTGATGCTGTCGCAGACCGGCGGGCACGGCGACGGCTTCCTCGCCGGTCCCGGGCACGAGATCTCGGCCCAGTACCTGACGCCGAACCTGCCCGGCCGTCCTCCGTGCGTGGTCGACGGGCCCGACGACATGCGCCGGGTCGTCCGCCAGGTGCTGCGCGCCGGCTCGGACTGGGTCAAGGTCTGCGCGACCGGCGGCGTCCTGTCGCCCCACGACCACCCGCGGATCCCCGAGTTCACGCTCGAGGAGCTGCAGATCGCGGTCTCCGAGGCCGCGCGCAAGGGCGTCGGGGTGATGGCCCACGCCAACGCCGGCGAGGGGATCGACTTCGCGATCGAGGCCGGTGTCCGCTCGATCGAGCACGGCGTCTGGCTGACCGAGCAGCAGGCCACGAAGATGGCCGAGAAGGGCTGCTGGCTGATCCCGACGCTGACCGTCGTCGGCGACGTGATCCGGATGGGCAAAGCGGGCGAGCTGCCCCCGTACGCGACCGAGAAGGTCCGCGAGCTGGAGGCGGTCTACGGCGACGCGGTCACGCTGGCGCTCGAGCACGGCGTGCCGATCGCGATGGGCAGCGACCTGCTGCACCGCGACCAACACGGCCGCAACCTCGAGGAGCTGCCGCTGATGCACCGCTTCGGGATGACCCCCGAGCAGGTGCTGCTGGCCGCGACGATCCGCGGCGCCGAGCTGTGCGGCGTCGCCGACGAATGCGGGTCGATCGAGGTCGGCAAGGCGTTCGACGCCGTGCTGCTCGACGGCGATCCTGGCGACCTCGGAGTGTTCGCGGAGCGCGGCGCGGTGACCGGGGTCTTCCAGGGCGGCGACCCGGTCGTCGTCCACGAGCGCGTCGCCGAGGCGCTGCGCGTGACCACCCCGGACCGGGAGGTCGTTGCATGACCTACTCGATCGTCGCCCGCGACGCGGAAACCGGTCAGATGGGTGTCGCGGTCCAGTCGCACTTCTTCGGCTGCGGCCGGGTGGTCTGCTGGGCCGAGGCCGGGGTCGGGGTGGTCGCCACCCAGGCCTTCGCCGAGGTCGCCCACGGCCCGCACGGGGTCGACCGGCTGGCCCAGGGCCACGGTGCGGCCGCGGCCCTCGAGCGGGTGCTCGCGGACGACGAGGCCGCCGAGACCCGCCAGGTCGCGGTGCTCGACGCCAGCGGCACGGTCGCGGCCCGTACCGGCCGCGGCTGCGTGCCGGCGGCCGGCGACGTCCAGGCCGACGGGGTCTCGGCCCAGGGCAACATGCTGGTCTCGGACCGGGCCTGGCACGAGATGCTCGACGCGTACCACGCGGCATCCGGTCCGCTGGCCGAGCGGCTGCACGCCGCGCTGGTCGCGGCCGAGGCAACCGGCGGCGACACCCGCGGCCGGCAGGCCGGGCGGATCCTCGTCGTCGACGACCAGCGCAGCCAGCGTCCGTGGGACCACATCGTCACCGACGTCCGCGTCGAGGACCACGTCGACCCGCTCGGCGAGCTCGGCCGGCTGGTCCGGCTGGACGGGTTCTACCGCCGGCTGCTGAGGATGTTCAGCCAGCCCGGACTGCTCAACGGCCCGGCGACCGCCACTCCGGCCGAGGTCGACGAGGCGCTGGCCGAGCTCGCCGAGGGCCGCGCGCTGCTCGGCGACAACCAGGAGGCGACCGTCTGGCGCGGCATCCTGCTGGCCCGCAACACGCGGATCGACGAGGCGCGCGAGCACCTCGCCGCCGCGATCGCCCACCGTCCCGAGCTTGCGCGCTACGTGCGCGACCTCGCCGCGGTCGGCGCCTTCCCCGATCCCGAGGTCGTTGCCCGGATCCTTCCCCCTTCCCCGAACGGAGTCCCCGCATGACCGTCGTCGACACTCCCGCCGGCCCGCCCGTCGGATTCGTCCTGGGCAGCGCGACCCGGCCCGAGCAGGTCCTGCCGCTGGCACGCGCCGCCGAAGCCGGCGGGTTCTCGGAGCTGTGGTGCGCCGAGGACTACTTCTTCACCGGCGCGATCTCGGTCGCCGGAGCCGCGCTCGCCGCCACCGAGCGGATCCCCGTCGGCACCGGGATCGTCAGTGCCGTGGTCCGTCATCCCGCGCTGCTGGCGATGGAGACCGCCACCCTCGCGCGGATGTTCCCCGGGCGGTTCATCCCCGGGATCGGCGCCGGCCACTGGGTCGAGCGGGTTGGGATCAAGCCGAAGTCGCAGCTGACCGCCCTGCGCGAGTGCACCGTCGCGGTCAAGCGGCTGCTCGAGGGCGAGAAGCTGACCGAGCAGATGAAGACGCTCGAGTTCAACCGCGTCCGGCTGGCCTACCCGCCGACCGAGGCGCCGCCGATCTACCTCGGCGTGATGGGCCCGAAGATGCTGCGGATGGCCGGTGAGGTCGCCGACGGGACGCTCTCGTCGGTGATGGCGGGACCGGAGTACGTGCGGTGGGCCCGCGAGCAGATCGCGGAGGGTCAGCGCGCCGCCGGCCGCGCCGACGAGCACCACCGCGTGACCGTGCTGGTGATGTTCGCCGTCGACGAGGATGCCGATCGCGCCCGCGCGGCCGTGACTCCGTCGCTGGCGAAGTTCCTGGCCGCGATGCCGCGCTCACCGCTGACCGACGCCTACGGAATCTCCGACGAGCTGGCTGCGTTGGCCGAGGGCGGTTGGGAGGCCGTCGCCGCCGGATTGCGGCCCGAGTGGCTGAGCGAGCTCGCCGTCGCGGGCGACCCCGCGATGTGCGCCCGGCAGATCGACCGGCTGCTCGAAGCCGGCGCCGACTCGGTGGTGCTCTTTCCGCACACCGCGGACGGCGCGCCCGAGGCCTTGGAGGTCGCCGCGGCCGAGGTGCTGCCGCGGGTGACGGTGCGGCCGGGGGCGCTGCGGTGAGCGCCGTCGACGGTGCCACCGTGGGGCTGGACTACTTCCGCCGCGCGGCGGACGTCGTGGCCGCGCACGCGCGTCGCACCCCGTTGCTCGGCTCGCGCACGCTCGGCGAGCAGGTCGGCGCGGAGGTCGTGATCAAGGCCGAGATGTTCCAGCGGACCGGCGCCTACAAGCTGCGTGGAGCGCTCAACCGACTGGCGGCGCTGAGTCCCGACGAGCGGGCGCGCGGCGTGGTCTGCTCGTCGGCCGGCAACCACGCCCAGGGCGTCGCCTGCGCTGCGGCGGCGCTTGGCGTGCGAGCGGTCGTCGCGATGGCCGAGAACGCGACCCCCGCCAAGGTCCAGGCGACCCGCGACTACGGGGCGGAGGTCGTGCTGCACGGCCGGATCTGGGACGAGGCCAATGCCCACGCGCAGGCGCTGGCCGAGCGTGACGGCCTGGTGATGATCCACCCGTTCGACGATCCGACGTTGATCGCCGGACAGGGCACGCTCGGACTGGAGATCGTCGAGGACCTGCCCGACGTCGACGTCGTCGTGGTGCCGATCGGTGGGGGCGGCCTGATCTCGGGCGTCGCCACCGCGATCAAGGGCGTCAAGCCCGGCTGCCGGGTGATCGGCGTGGAGTCGTCCGACGCGCCGGGCATGACCGAGAGCCTGCGGGCGGGACGGCCGGTGCGGCTGGACCGGGTCGACAGCGTGATCGACGGGCTGCGGGTGCAGCAGGTGGGTGCCTTGCCGGTCGAGATCGTCCGCGACCGGGTCGACGACGTCGTGACCGTCGCCGACCGCGCGATCTTCGACGCGGTGCGCTGGATGATGGAGCGCACGAAGCTGGTGCCCGAGGGAGCTGCCGCAGCCCCGGTCGCGGCGCTGCTGGCCGGCCTGGTGCCGGTCGAGCCGGGCCAGCGGGTGGTCTGCGTCGCCAGCGGCGGGAACCTCGACCTGACCCAGCTGCACGGCCTGTCCTGGAACTGACGAGCGAGGAACTGCGATGGAGACTCCTGACCTGCCCCTGATCCCGGACTACCTGCGCTGGTACGCCACGCGGACCCCGGCCGCGACCTTCGCGATCGAGGAGGAGCGCCGGTTGAGCTACGCGGAGACCGCCGACGAGGTCGACCGCTGGGCCGCCGCGCTCGTCGGGGCCGGGATCCGCCCCGGCGACCGCGTCGGCGTCTTCGGCGACCCGTGCCCCGAGTTCCTGGTCGCACTGCTCGCGATCCTCTCGGTCGGCGGGGTCTACGTCGGCCTCAACCCGAAGTACACCGAGGGCGAGCTCGAGCACGTGGTGTCGGACTCCGGCGCGCGCCTGCTGCTCGGGATCGCTGCCGATCGCCCCGAGCAGGCCGCCAAGCTCGAGGCGCTGCGGGACACCGTCCCGACCGTCGAGCGCGTCGCGCTGCTCGACGCGGCCGGCCCCGCCCGTCCCGCTCCGACCGAGGACCTGGAGCGGTTCCTGGTCGAGAACGCGGCGTCCGCGGCGGAGCTGGCCGTGGCCCGGCTCGACCGCAGCCCGAGCGAGCCGGCGGCGATCGTCTACACGTCGGGCTCGACCGGTCGACCCAAGGGCGCGGTGATCACCCAGCGCGGGTTCGTCGCCGCCGCCCGGACCCACGCCCACCACCTGCTCGACACGCGGGCGAGCACGACCTGCGACCTGGCGATCAACCACGTCGGCTGCCTGGTCTACGAGGTCTTCCAGACCCTCGCCTGCGGCGGACGGCTGGTCTGCCGCCGGCGCTTCGATCCGGCGGGGGTCCTGCGCACGATCGAGGAGCACGAGCTGGCGTTCTGGGCCGCGTTCCCGACGATGTTCCTGCTCTCGATCCAGACGGTGGAGTGGCGCACGACCGACCTGTCGAGCCTGCAACGGGTCTTCTGGAGCGGTGCGCGGGCGTCGGACGACATCCTCGCCGCGCTGCGCGGGACCGGCGCGCGGCTGCTGACCGGCTGGGGTCTGACCGAGGCCACCGGCGGGGTCACGTTCACCCGCGAAGGGGCCGACGACCGGACGCTGACCGAGACGGTCGGCCAGCCCGCCGACGGTTACGAGCTGGAGGTCCGCGACGAGCACGGGCGGGTCTGCGCGGTCGGCGAGCCCGGCGAGCTCTGCGTGCGCTCGGTGACGATCACCGCCGGCTACCTCAACCGGCCCGAGGCGTCCGCGGAGGCGATCGACTCCGGCGGCTGGCTGCGCAGCGGCGACATGGGGACGCTCGACGAGGACGGCAACGTCCGCCTGGTCGGTCGCTCGTCGGAGATGTACAAATCCGGCGGCTACAACGTCTACCCGCGTGAGGTCGAGATCGCGCTCGAGGAGCACGACGCCGTGACCCTCGCCGCGGTGATCTCGATCGACGACCCGGTCTGGGGCGAGGTCGGCCACGCGTTCGTCGCGGCGGCCGAGGGCACGACGGTCGACCCGGACGAGCTGCGCGAGTGGGCACGCGGGTCGCTGGCCAACTACAAGCTGCCCAAGCGGCTCTACGTCGAGGACGAGCTGCCGATGCTGTCCAACGGCAAGGTCGACAAGAAGGAGCTGCGGCGGCTGGCGCGCGAGCGGCTGGAGGTCGAGGCGTGAGCGATCCGGCCGCGACCCTGACCGAGCGGCTGGCCGACGCGGCCGAGCCCGAGCAGCCGGTCACCCTGCACGACCTGGGCTCGGTCGCCGTCGTCGTGATCAGCAGCCCCGGCCGGATGAACGCGCTCTCGGTCGCCCACTGGGAGGGGCTCGAGCAGACGCTCGACCGGATCGAGGCCGCCTCCGACCGGCTGCGGGTCGTGGTGCTGCGGGGCGCGGGGGAGCGGGCGTTCTGCGCCGGTGCCGACATCGCCGAGTTCCGCCAGGTCCGGACCGGCGCGACCGTCGCCGCCCGCTACAACGCGCGGGTCGGGGCAACGGTCGAGCGGGTCGGGCTGCTGCCGATGCCGGTCGTCGCGATGCTGCGCGGACCCGCCGTGGGCGGCGGACTCGAGATCGCGTCCGCCTGCGACCTGCGGATGGCGTCCGACGACGTGCGGCTGGGGATCCCGCTGGGCCGGCTGGGCGTGACGATGGGTCTCGCCGAGGTCCGCGCCGTCGCGCGGCTGATCGGACCGGCGCGGCTCAAGGACCTGGTCTTCACCGGCCGACTGCTGGACGCGGACGAGGCCCAGGCGGCCGGGCTGGTCGACCGTGTGGTGCCGAGCAACGAGCTGGTCGATCGCACGGTCGAGCTGGTCGAGGCGATCCGTCGCGGCGCGCCCGAGACGCTGGCCAACGTCAAGCACGTGGTCGGCCTGCTCGACCGCGAGCCGAGCTCGGCCGACCTCGACCGGCTGATCGAGACCAGCGCTCGCGTCTACGACGGCCCGGACCTGCAGGAGGGGATCGCCGCGTTCCTCGAGCGCCGCGATCCCGTGTTCGACGCCCCACCCGCGACCTGAGAGCCTGACCGCGCCGTGAAGCCCGCCCGGTTCGACTACCACGCCCCCGACACCGCCGACGAGCTCTGTGCGCTGCTCGCCGCGCACGCGCCCGACGCCGCGGTGCTCGCCGGCGGGCAGAGCCTGCTGCTGATGATGAACGCGCGTCTGGCCCGGCCGAAGGTCGTCGTCGACCTGCGCCGGGTTCCCGACCTGCGCGGCGTGCGGACGGTCGACGGCACGCTCGAGATCGGGGCCGGGGTCGTCCAGCGCGACCTCGAGTCAGGGTTGGCGGCCGAGGTCCTGCCACTGCTGCCCCAGACGCTGGCTCGGATCGGCAACGCGGTCACCCGCAACCGGGGAACGCTCGGCGGCAGCATCGCCCTGGCCGACCCGACCGCCGAGCTGCCGACGCTGCTGCTGGCGCTCGGCGGCGAGGTCACGCTGCGGTCGGTCAGCGCGACGCGGACCGTCGCGGCCGACGACTACATCGTCGCGGGTGGATCGATCCGGCGGCCGGACGAGCTGCTGACCACCGTGCGACTGCCGCTGCCCGCGTCGGGCGCGCGGACCGCGTTCGCCCAGGTCACCCGGCGCCGCAAGGCCAAGCTGTCGGCGGTCGTGGTGGCCGCACCCGACGGCGCGGTCCGGCTGGCGATCGCCGGGGTCGGCGACCGACCGCTGCTGCGGACCGGCGACGCCACGCTGCTGAGCGACGACGGCCTGGCCGCGCTCGCCGAGGAGCTGGCGGCGCGGACGGTCGACCTCGGCGACGTCCACGGCCCCCCGTCCTACCGCCGACGCCTCGTGCTGCCCGTGCTGCAGCGCGCGGCAGCGGCGCTCCGTCCCGTCCCCGAGGTCACGGCATGACCGCCGAGCGCGAACCGACCCACGAGATCGACCTGCGAGTCAACGGCGAGGACGTCCGGGTGCGGACCCGCGCCCGGACCAGTCTGGCCGACCTGCTGCGCGACGAGCTGCGGCTGACCGGCACCCACCTGTCGTGCGAGGAAGGCGTCTGCGGCAGCTGCACGGTGCTGGTCGACGGCCGCTCCGCGCGCTCCTGCCTGACCCTGGCGCTGCAGGCCGAGGGATCCGAGGTCGTGACCGTCGAGGGGTTGGAGGGTAAGGACGGCACGCGCGCCGCGCTGCAGGACGCGTTCCTCCGCCACCACGCGTTCCAGTGCGGGTTCTGCACGCCGGGGTTCCTGGTGCTCGCGACCGAGATCGTCGACGAGGCCCGCGCAGGGGTCGAGTTCGACCACGACGCGCTGGTCCGTCGGCTGGCGGCCAATCTCTGTCGCTGCACCGGCTACGAGCCGATCGTCGCGGCGGTCGAGGAGGTGCTCGCCGATGGTCGCTGAGCTGACGACCGAGGCGGCGACCGGCGTCGTCGGCCAGTCGGTGCCGCGCGTCGACGGTGACCGCTTCGTCCGCGGACAGGCCCGCTACGCCGCCGACATCCACTTCCCCCGCCAGGTCGAGTGCGCGTTCCTGCGCAGCCCGCACCCGCACGCCCGGATCGTCGCGATCGACGTCGGCCGAGCGCTCGCGCTGCCCGGCGTCGTCGCCGTCCTGACGGCGGCCGACCTGGAGGGCCGCGTCGGCCCGCACAACTTCCTCTGGCAGCGCCCCGACCAGCACTACGGTCCCGGCCGCTGCCTGGCGGTCGACCGGGTCCGCTTCGTCGGTGAGGCCCTGGCGGTCGCCGTCGCCGAGGACCGCGCGATCGCCGAGGACGCGCTCGAGCTGATCGAGGTCGAGTACGAGCTGCTGCCGGTCGTCCGCGACATCGACGAGGCGCTCGCCGACGGCGCGCCGCTGCTGCACCCCGACTGGGGTGAGAACACGGTCGACCGGGTCCAGTGGCCGCACCCGCACCCGAAGCAACGCCCGCAGCGGGTCGACGAGCGGCTGGCCGCGTCGGCCGTCGTGGTCCGCGACGTCTTCTGGTCACAGCGGGTCCAGGCGGCCTGCATGGAGACCCGCGGCACCGTCGTCGACTACGACGCGGCTGGTCCGGCGATCACCGTCCATACGTCGACCCAGTCGGTCCACCAGGTCCGCGAGTCGCTGTCGCTGATGCTGTCCGTGCCCGAGCACCGGATCCGCGTCGTCGCCCCCGACGTCGGCGGGGCGTTCGGCGCGAAGGCCGCGATCTCGCGCGAGGAGGCGGTCGTCGCTCACCTGGCGCTGCGGCTGCGACGGCCGGTGCGCTGGATCGAGGACCGCCGCGAGGCGTGGACCGCGACGACCCCCGCGCGTGGGCAGCGGGTCGAGCTGGAGCTCGGCTTCGACCTGGACGGCGTGATCACCGCCCTCAGGGCCACCAACACGCTCGACATGGGATCCGAGCCGTCGCCGGTCGGGATGGGGCCGGTCTGGGTCACGGGGGCGTGCATGCCCGGCCCGTACCGGGTCCC
The DNA here is from genome assembly GCA_052039575.1 of Patulibacter sp. GTDB lineage: Bacteria > Actinomycetota > Thermoleophilia > Solirubrobacterales > Solirubrobacteraceae > Patulibacter. The sequence continues at coordinate 20,529 of JBQGEK010000067.1, forward strand.
CGGGATCGAGATCCACGCCAGCGCGGTGGTCACCAACACCCCGCCGGTCGGCTCGTACCGGGGGTTCGGGCAGCCGGAGGCGATCTTCCCGCTCGAGCGCGCGATCGACGAGGGGGCGCGGATGCTCGGGCTGGACCCGGTCGAGGTCCGGCGCCGCAACCTGGTCGAGGACGACGAGCTGCCGTTCACCACGCCGACCCGGCAGGTCCTCGACAGCGGGCACTACCACGACCTGCTGGACCTGACGCTCGACCGGCTCGACTACCCCCAGGCCGTCGCCGACGCGCGTAGGGCGCGGGCCGCGGGGCGGTTCGTCGGGGTCGGGGTCGCGGCGTTCACCGAGTCGACGAACTTCGGACCGACCCGCAACCTGTTCAAGGCGGGGATCGTCGCGTCGGGCTGGGACTCCTCGACGGTTCGGGTCGAGCCGGACGGGCACGTGCGGGTCTTCTCCAGCCAGGCCCCGATGGGACAGGGGATCGAGACGGTGCTCGCCCAGTCGGTCGCCGACGTGCTGGCGCGGCCGCTCGACGAGATCCGGGTCGACGCGGGGGATACGTTGACCGGCCCCTACACCGGCTACGCCAGCGGCGGCAGCCGCGGGGCGGGGATCGCCGGGTCGTCGGTGACCCTGGCGGCCCGCAAGGCGCGCGCGAAGCTGACCGCGATCGCCGCCCACGCGATGGAGGTCGATGCGGACGACGTCGAGCTCGACGCGGACGGGTTCGCGGTGCGGGCGGTACCGGGGCTGCGGATCGCGTTCGCCGAGGTCGCGCGGCTTGCGTACATGGCCCCCCGGCTCCCGGAGGGGATGGAGCACGGCGTCGAGATGACCGCCGCGTACGACCCGCCGAACAACGCGTTCACCTACGGGCACGTGGCGGTCGTCGTCGAGCTCGACCCGGAGCTCGGGTTCGTCACGATCCGGCGGATGGTGATCGGCCACGACTGCGGCCCGCAGCTCAACCCCGCGATCGTCCACGGACAGGTGCTCGGCGGTGCGGTCCAGGGGATCGGGGTGGCGCTGTTCGAGGAGCTGCCGTACGACGCCGACGGCCAGCCACGTGTCTCGATGATGCGCGACTACCTGCAGCCGACCGCCGTCGACCGGCCGGACCAGGTCGAGATGGTCCATCTGAGCACCCCGTCGCCGTACTCGCTGACCGGGGTCAAGGGGGTCGGCGAGAGCGGGGTGATTGCCACCCCGGTCGCGATCGCCAACGCGATCCAGGACGCGCAGCCCGAAGGCGCGCCGCGGATCACCGAGATGCCGGTGCGCCCGGAGTGGATCCTCGACGCGCTGGCGGTCGACCCGCCCGACGCCGGCTGATCGGCGGACGGCCCGCCGTGAGACCGACGGTGGCGGCCGTCCGGGGAGCCGCGGGCCGGTGGCTACGGCCGCCTCAGCCGCTCGAGGTGCTCGGGGAGGTCGACGTCCTGGCTGCCGCCGAGGTCGCCGATCTCGACCGCCGTCGCGTCGCTGCGCAGCAGCTCGCGGCGCTCGGCGCCCGAGAGCACGGCGACCCGCGGCTGCCAAGCGGCGCGGATCAGCACCGGGTGTCCGGGGCCGCCGTGGACCGTCGCCCGGACGAGCGGCCCGTCGGCGGCGACCACCCGGCTGATCGCCCCCGCCGGCATCCGCGGCTGGTCGGCGAGCAGGATCAGCGCGTCGGCCCCGTCGAGCGCGGAGAGGCCGCAGCGCAGCGACGCCGTCGGACCGTCGGCCCAGTCGCCGCAGGTCACGGCGCGGACCCGCGGATCGTCGAGGGGAACGGCGGCGCGGACCGCGTCGGCCCGAGCACCGAGTACGACGATCACCCCGTCGACGGCGGGGTGGGCGAGCGCGGTCGCCACCACGTGCGCGACCAGCGGGCGCCCGTCGAGCTCGGCGAGCTGCTTGGGTCCGCCGAACCGCCGTCCTTCGCCAGCGGCGAGCACGAGCGCGACGAGCGGCGGAGACGATTCGGACGCGGCGGAGGAGTCGGGGATCACGGCGGGATCCAGCCTAGCTCGGCGTCCGATCGTTCCGGCACCGGCTGCAGGCGGTAGCGTCGTCGCTGATGCAGGAGCGGCAGCTGATGTACCTCGTGGCGCTCGACCGCGAGCGGCACTTCGGCCGGGCGGCCGAGTCGTGCCACGTGACCCAGCCGACGCTGTCGGCCGGGATCCGTGCGCTCGAGCTGCGGCTCGGCGTGCCGATCGTGCGCCGCGGGCCGCGGTACGCCGGCCTGACCCCCGAGGGCGAACGGGTGCTGCGCTGGGCGCGGCGGATCGTCGCCGACCACCAGGACCTGCAGGACGACATCGCGCGGATGCGCGGCGAGGGCGTGGGCACCCTGCGGATCGGGGCGATCCCGACCACCCTGCCGATGATCGCCCGGCTGACGTCGCCGCTGCTGCAGCGTCACCCCGACGTGCGGGTCGAGGTCCGCTCGGCGACCGCCGGCGAGATCGCGTCCGGGCTCGACACGTTCGAGCTCGACGCCGGGATCAGCTACCTCGACGTCGACGGTCCCGACGACGCAGCGGGGTTGCGGGTCTGGCCGCTCTACGAGGAGCGCTACCTGCTCGTCTGTCCGGCGTCGCAGGTCCCGGGCCGCACCACCGTCCGCTGGCAGGATCTCGACCGGCGGCGGCTCTGCCTGCTGACCCGCGACATGCAGAACCGCCGGATCCTCGACGGCGTGCTCGCGCGGACCGGGGTCGACCCCGACGTGGCGCTGGAGACGAACTCGCTGACCGCGCTGCTCGGCCACCTGCGGGCGGGCTGGGCGAGCGTGATCGCGCACCCGTGGCTCGACCTGCTCGCGGTGCCGTCGGGGTTCGCGGTGCTGCCGATCGAGGACCCGGTGGTGACGTCCCCGGTCGGGCTGCTCGCGCGCGACCGCGACCCCCAGACGCCGATGGTCAGCGCGCTCGCCGCGATCACCGGCGACGTCGAGCTGCCCGGCGCCGAGCCCGGCCGCTGACCGTCGATCGGCGGCGTCTATCGACCCCGCGGTGACTCCGATCGCTCTCGCGCGCGGGAGCTGGTGGGATGGCGACGATGAGCTCCGTGCCCGCCTCTCCCACCCCGCGTCGGACCGGGGCGACGGCGGTCTCGATCGTCACGATCGACGGTGACGAGGTCCGCCGCCGGCGCGATCGGCTGGCCACCGAGGAACCGCTCGAGATCCGCGTCGCCGGGCCGGGCGAGCCGTTCTCGTCGGTCGCGGTCACGATGCGCACCCCGGGCCAGGATCTGGAGCTGGCGGCCGGGTTCCTGGCGTCGGAGGGGCTGCTCGGCGACGGAATCGCCACCGCCCGCGCCTGCACCGACGACCCGAACGTGGTCCAGGTCGGCCTGCACTCGCCGCTGCGCACCGACCGCTTGCGGCGGAGGATCGAGATCACGTCGAGCTGCGGGCTCTGCGGCCACACGTCGATCGACGAGCTCGGTCAGCGCTGCGGACCGCTGCCGCCCGGCCCGACGATCGAACCGGAGCTGCTGACCACGCTGCCGGGCCGGTTGCGGGCGCACCAGCGGCTGTTCGCGTCGACCGGCGGGTTGCACGCCGCGGCCGGCTTCAGCGCCGACGGCACCCTGCTGGCGCTGCGCGAGGACATCGGCCGCCACAACGCGCTCGACAAGCTGACCGGGCGGGCGGTGCTCGACCCGGGCGCGCCGCGTACCGAGATCGTGCTGCTGTCGGGCCGGGCGAGCTTCGAGCTGGTGCAGAAGGCGGCGGTGGCTCGGATCCCGATCGTCGCGGCGGTCTCGGCGCCGTCGAGCCTGGCCGTCGACGCCGCGCGCACACTGGGGATCACGCTGATCGGGTTCCTCCGCGGCGAGCGGGCGAACGTCTACGCCCACCCGCAACGGCTCGGCCTGGGACCCGCGGCCGGCTTCCCGCTCCGATGAGCTCGACGCCCGACCACGACGTGGCGCCCGAGACCCCGGACGCCGGTTCCGCGATGGCCCGCTCGGTGCCGCCGCGGCCGCGGATCGCCCGGGGGCGCGAGCACGACCGCGAGCACCCCGTCGCCGAGGACGACGCCGGGATCGAGGTCGGGCCGCCGGCCAACCACGCCGTGGGGATGCCCGCGACGGTCTCGATCGCCCGCCGCTCCCGCCAGCTCGGACCCGTCCGCGCGCTGCGCGCCTACCGCCGGATGAACCAGCCCGACGGGTTCGACTGCCCCGGCTGCGCCTGGCCCGAACCTGAGGAGGGATCCCACCATCTGGAGTTCTGCGAGAACGGGGTCAAGGCGGTCCAGGAGGAAGCGACCACGCGCACGATCACCCGCGACTTCTTCGCCCGGCACGCGGTCTCGGAACTGCGCGAGCGGACCGAGCACTGGCTCGGCCAGCAGGGCCGGCTGAGCGAGCCGATGTACCTGGCGCCTGGCGCCGACCACTACGCACCGATCGCATGGGACGACGCGTTCGCGCTGATCGGCGAGCGGCTGCGCGCACTGTCGAGCCCCGACCGGGCGCTGTTCTACACGTCCGGGCGGACCAGCAACGAGGCGGCGTTCCTCTACCAGCTGCTCGTCCGCTGCTTCGGCACGAACAACCTGCCGGACTGCTCGAACATGTGCCACGAGTCGTCCGGCGTGGCGCTCGGCGAGACGATCGGGATCGGCAAGGGGTCGGTCACGATCAACGACCTGGTCGCGGCCGACGTGATCGTCGTCGCGGGCCAGAACCCGGGCACCAACCACCCGCGGATGCTGATGGCGCTCGAGCAGGCGAAGCAGCGCGGCGCCACGATCATCACGATCAACCCGCTGCCCGAGGCCGGGATGCAGCGGTTCGACAACCCGCAGCGCCCGAGCGGCCTGGCGGGGCGCGGCACCCAGCTGACCGACCTCTTCCTGCAGGTCAAGCTCGGCGGCGACCTGGCCCTGTTCCAGGCGCTCAACCGGCTGCTGCTCGACGCCGAGGCCGCGGCGCCCGGCACGGTGCTCGATCACGACTTCCTGCGCGAGCGGACCGACGGGCTGGACGCGCTGACCGCCCACCTCGGCGAGCTCGACTGGGATGCGGTGGTGGCCGCCACCGGGCTGGACCGGGCGGAGATCGAACGGGCGGCCGCGCTGCTCGCGGCGTCGAAGGGCACGGTGGTCTGCTGGGCGATGGGGCTGACCCAGCACCGCGACTCCGTTCCGACGATCCGCGAGATCGTCAACCTGCTGCTGCTGCGCGGCCAGATCGGCCGCAAGGGGGCGGGCGTCTGCCCGGTTCGCGGGCACAGCAACGTCCAGGGCGACCGGACGATGGGGATCTGGGAGAAGCCGCCCGAGTCGTTCCTGGCCGCGCTCGAGCGGACCTTCGGCGTGCCGATGCCGCGCGAGCCCGGCCACGACGTGGTCGAGGCGATCCGCGCGATGCGCGACGGCGACGCGGAGGTTTTCCTGGCGATGGGCGGCAACTTCGCCAGCGCGACGCCCGACACCGCGGTCACCGAGGCGGCGCTCGCGCGCTGTGCCCTGACCGTCCAGGTCTCGACCAAGCTCAACCGCTCGCACCTGGTGACCGGCCGCGAGGCGCTGATCCTGCCGACGCTCGGCCGCACCGACCGGGACCTGGCGCCGCCGGACGCCGACGGTCACCGTGCCCCGCGGTCCGTCACCGTCGAGGACTCGATGAGCGTGGTCCACGCGAGCCGCGGCCGGTTCGCTCCGCCGTCGGACGCGCTGCGCAGCGAGGTCGAGATCGTCGCCGGGATCGCGCGGGCGACCTTCGGGCCGGCTCCGCCCGGCGCGGCGTCGTCCGCGGAGGCCCCGCAGTCCGGGCAGGCACCGTTCGCCGGGCCGCCGACCCGCGCGCCCGCGGCGATCGACTGGGAGGCGATGTCCGCCGACTACGCGCTGATCCGCCAGCGGATCGAGGCGACGATCCCCGGGTTCGAGCAGTACGAGCTGCGCGCCAGCTGGCCCGGCGGCTTCGTGCTGCCGCACCCGCCCCGCGACGAGCAGCGGTTCGAGACCGCGACCGGCAAGGCGCGCCTGACCGTCAACGAGCTGGTCCCGCTGGAGGTCCCGCCCGGGCGGCTGCTGCTGCAGTCGCTGCGCTCGCACGACCAGTACAACACGACGATCTACGGTCTCGACGACCGCTACCGCGGGATCAAGGCCGGGCGCCGGGTCGTCTTCGTCCGTCCCGACGACCTGGCGGAGCTGGGGCTGTCCGACGGGCAGATGGTCGACCTGGTCGGCGAGTGGCAGGACGGGGAGCGGCGCGCGCACGGGTTCCGCGTCGTCGCCTACCCGACCGCCCGCGGCTGCGCCGCCGCGTACTACCCGGAGACCAACCCACTGGTACCGCTGGACAGCACCGCCACCGGCAGCAACACACCGACGTCGAAGGCGATCGTGGTGCGGCTCGAGCCGGTGGCCGATCGCGATCCGGCGGCCGTCCGGTGAGCGGCCGGCGCGGGTCGAGATCGGCGCGCCCGGCGGCGCGGGCGGGCCGGGTCAGGTGCCTATGATCGATCGCGTGACGTCTCGCCCGACCTCCGTTGCGCCGAGCGCCGTCCGGGACTCGCTGGTCGACGGCTACGGCCGTGTGGCCCGTGACCTGCGGGTCTCGGTGACCGACGTCTGCAATCTGCGCTGCCGCTACTGCCTGCCCGACGAGCAGGTCGCGTGGCTGCCGCGTGATCAGCGGCTGGACGACCACGAGCTGGTCCGCGTGGTCGGTCTGCTCGCGCGGCTCGGAGTGCGGACCGTGCGGATCACCGGCGGTGAGCCGCTGGTCCGGCCGAAGCTGCCGGCGCTGGTCGAGCGGATCGCGGCGATCGACGGGATCGAGGAGGTCTCGCTGACGACCAACGGCGTGCTGCTCGCGCGCCACGTGGCGTCGCTCGCCGACGCCGGTGTCTCGCGGGTCAACGTGTCGATGGACAGCGTGGATCCGCAGCGGTTCGCCGAGCTGACCCGTCGCGATCTGCTGCCAAAGGTGCTCGAGGGGATAGCGGCGGCACGCGCGACCGCGGGGATCGAACAGGTCAAGATCAACGCGGTCGCGATGCGCGGGATCACCGAGCACGAGGCGATCGACCTGGTCGCGTTCGCGCGGGCGCAGGACCTGCAGCTGCGGTTCATCGAGGTGATGCCGCTGGACGCCGGGCATCGGTGGCAGCCGACCGACGTGCTGACCGCCGAGGAGCTGCGGACGATCATCGCGGCGCGTTGGCCGGTCGAGCCGTTGGAGCGGGCGCCGTCGTCGACCGCGCGGGTCTTCCGGTTCGTCGACGGTGGGGGCGAAGTCGGGTTCATCGCGTCGGTCAGCGAACCGTTCTGCGCGGACTGCGACCGGTTGCGGCTGACCGCCGACGGCCAGCTGCGGACCTGTCTGTTCGCCCACGGCGAGACCGATCTGCGGGGCCCGTTGCGTGACGGTGCCGACGACGAGGCGTTGGCGGCGGTGGTGCGCGGTGCGGTGGCGGCCAAGCAGTGGGGGCACGAGATCCACCGGCCGGGGTTCCGTCCGCCGGCGCGTTCGATGAGCGCGATCGGCGGCTGAGCTACGGTGCGCCGATGGCCGCTGCGGACGACGACACCACCACGCTGCGCGGCTGGCTCGCGGCCTTCGCCGACGCGACCGGCAGCGAGCCGCCGACCGACCAGGAGGTCGAGCAGCTGCTCGACCTGGCTCGTCACGCCGCCCACCGCGCGGTTCGCCCGACCGCGCCGCTGGCCTGCTTCCTGGCCGGCCGCAGCGGGCGCCCGGTCGACGAACTGCTGGCGCTGGTCGAGGCCGACCCGCGGCTGCGCGCCGACGACTGAGCGGCGGTCAGGCGCCGCGCAGGTCGTCGCGATCGTTGACGTTGATCAGCAGCCGCGCGGGGTCCCCGTGGCGAGCGACCTCGTCGTCGCCGATCACCGTCGCGCCGAGCTCGTGCACGGTACGGACGACCGGAGCGCCGGCGCGAGCGGCCTGCTCCAGCGCGTCCGCGTCGGCGGGTTCGAACCGGCCCAGCAGCGGATGCAGGCGGCCGACGGCCTCGACCACGACCAATCGGTCCGGGTGCTCCGCGAGCGCGCGCAGCAGGCCGGGGGCGACCCGCGGCAGGTCGACCGGGACCACCACGATCGGTGCGTCCGCGCGGCGCAGCGCCGCAGCCACGCCGGTCAGTGGGTGGCGCGGCTCGTCGGGCTCGTCCCAGCGGGCCACGTCGACCGGCGGCAGGACGCTGTCGCGCTTGACGACCGCGACGGGCTCGAGGCCAGCCGCCAGCGCGGCGGCCGCCACGTGGTGCAGCAGCGGTTGCCCGTCGAGCAGCACGCCGGCCTTGGCCGCGCCCATCCGGCGGCTCCGGCCCCCGGCGAGGATCGCAACGGTGGTGGCGGACGGCACGCACGCAGTCTGCACGACCGGGAGTCCGCACGGACGCACGACGAACGACGAGGATGGGGCCGATGAGCCTGACCAGCTACGAGGACACGCTCGACGCGGCGATCGCGCTCGGCACCGGGACCACGACCGCGGTCGAGTCCGTCGCGTTGGCCGATGCGGCTGGACGGACGGTCGCCGAGGACGTCGCGGTGCCGATCTCGCTGCCCCCGTTCGACGGCTCGGCGATGGACGGCTATGCGGTGCGCGCCGCCGACACCGCCGGGGCGACCGCCGAGCGCTCGGTGTCCCTGCGGCTGGTCGACGAGTCGCGGGCCGGCCATCCCGCGGCGGGCGTGGTCGGCGCGGGCGAGGCGACCCGGATCAGCACCGGCGCACGGATCCCCACCGGTGCCGACGCGGTGATCCGGGTCGAGGACACCGAGGAGCACGACCGCGACGGCACGCGCCACGTCGCGGTGCGGGTTGCGGTCGACGCGGGGCATGACGTGCGTCCCGCCGGCGAGGACGTCGCGGCCGGCGATCTCGCGGTCGCCGCCGGCGAGCGGCTGCATCCCGGGGCTCTGGCGCTGCTCGCCGGGCTCGGGATCTCGACCGTGCCGGTGCGCCGAGCGCCTTCCGTGACGGTGATCGCGACCGGCGACGAGATCCGGGTCGGCGGCGGGGCGCTGGCCGACGGCGAGGTCCACGACGTCAACGGGATCGCGCTGCCGGCGCTGTTGCGGGCGGCTGGAGCCGGCGCGGTCGACGTGGTCCGGGTCGGCGACGACCGGCAGGCGACGATCGACGCCTTCGCGGGGGCGACCGGCGACGTGCTCGTCAGCTGCGGCGGGGTCTCGGTCGGGCGCCACGACCACGTCCGGCCGGCACTCGAGGCGCTCGGCGCGACCGAGCGGGTCTTCGGGGTCGACCTGCAGCCGGGCAAGCCGACCTGGATCGGCGCGGCGACGATCGCCGACCGGCCGCGGCTGGTCTTCGGTCTCCCCGGCAACCCGGCGTCGGCGTACGTCACCGCGTGCCTGTTCGTCGTCCCCGCGCTGCGCGCGATGCTTGGGCGACCGCCGGCCGCTGCCTTCCACGGCCGTCTGAGCGCCGACGCCCCGCGTGACGGTCGCCGAACCCGCGCGCTGCGTGCCGAGCTCGCGGTCGCCGACGACGGAACCCTGACCGCGCGCCCGCTCGGGCCGCAGCACTCGCACCGGCTGCGACCGCTGGCCGACGGCGAGACGCTGGTGATCGTGCCGGCCGGCGACGGCCCGCTGGCGACCGGCGCGACCGTCCGCCTGGTGCCGATTCCGGGGACGACGGCGCCGTGGTGATGACGGTGGAGGTCGGCACGGGCGGCGCGATCGGTCCGGCGAACGGGGTACGCGACGGGGTGGGGGAGAATCGACCGGTGAGCGACGAGCGGATCGAGATCCAGGTACGGCTGTTCGCCGTGCTGCGCGAAGCGGCGGGCACCGACCGGTTGGCGCTGGCCCTGCCCGCTGGCGCGACCGCCGGGGACGCGTGGAAGGCCGTCTGGGCGACGCTCGACCGCGAGCCGCCCTGCGCCGTCGACCAGGTCGCGCTGGCGGTCAACCGCGAGTACGGCGCGGGGGACGCACCGCTGGCGGCTGGCGACGAGGTCGCGCTGATCCCGCCGGTCAGCGGTGGGCAGGACGCCGAGAGCGTGCGGATCGTCCACGCCGAGGTCCGTGCCGAGCCGCTCGACCAGGGCGCACTGCACGCGCTGGTGGCCGACCGCCGCGCCGGTGCGGTCGTGACCTTCTGCGGGACCCCGCGCGACGTGCTGCAGCTGGACTACGAGGCGCACGAGCAGATGGCCCGCGAGCAGATGGCCGCGATCCTCGCCGACGTCGCGGCGACCCACGGGTCGTGCGCGATCGCGGCCGAGCACCGGGTCGGTCCGGTGCCGTGGCCGGAGGCGGCCGTGGTGGTCGCGGTCTCGGCTCCGCACCGCGGCGAGGCGTTCGCGGCCGCCCGCGAGGCGCTGGACCGGATCAAGGCCCAGGCGCCGATCTGGAAGCAGGAGGTCGACGGCGAGCGGCGCGAGTGGGTTGCCGGGTCGGTGCCGACCGACGGCGCGGCGGCGCCGCGAGCCACCGAACCGGACGCAGCGACCGGACCGCCTCGCACGGACGCGGCGCCGACCGACGCCGAGCTGGGACGCCCCGGCGGCGTGCTGCCGCACCTGCGGCCGGACGGCGGGGCGACGATGGTCGACGTCGGCGCCAAGGCCGTCACCGCGCGCCGGGCGGTCGCCGCCGCGGTCGTGTCGATGGCGCCGGAGACCGCGGCGCTGGTCGCGCGCGGGGATCTGCCGAAGGGGGACGTGCTCGGCACCGCGCGGCTGGCCGGGATCATGGCCGCCAAGAAGGTCCCGGAGCTGGTGCCGCTGGCCCATCCCCTGCCGCTGACCAAGGTCGACGTGCGGGCAACGGTCGCCGCCGACGCCGGCGAGGTGCGGATCGAGGCCGAGGTCCGCACGGTCGGCAAGACCGGGATCGAGATCGAGGCGATGACCGCGGCCCTGATCGCGGCGATCAACGTCTACGACATGGTCAAGGGCGTCGAGCGTGGCGTCCAGATCGCGACCGTCCGGCTGATCCACAAGAGCGGCGGCCGGACCGGTGACTTCGACGCGCCGACGCCGTGGGGCGGGCCGCTGACGGGCGACGACGCGCCCGCGGTGGCGAAGGCCGTGGCGGGGATCTCGGTGCCCGGCGCCACCGCCGAGCCGCAGGCACCGCGCGACGCCCCGCGTCCGGTCGACCCGCCGATCCGGATCGGGCTGCTGACCGTCAGCACCTCGCGCGCCGACGGTCCGGCCGACGACCCGGGCAGCGTCGCGCTGCGCGAGCTGGCAGCGGCACTCGGGGCGGACGTGGCTGTTGCCGACCGGGTCCGCGACGACCGCGCGGCGATCGGGGCCCGGATCGCCGCGTTCGCCGACGACGACCGGGTCGACGTCGTGCTGACCGCCGGCGGCACCGGGATGACCGTCGACGACGTGACGCCGGAGGCAACGCTCGACGTCTGCGAGCGCCAGGTCCCCGGAATCGCCGAGGCGCTGCGCCAGGCGTCCCAGCATCACACCCACGCCTGGCCGCTCTCGCGCGGCGTCGCGGCCGCCCGCGGCCGGACGCTGGTCGTCAACCTGCCCGGCACCCCGAAGGCCGCCGCCGAGGCCGAGCCCGTGCTCGCCCCGGTGCTCGACCACGTGGTCCGGCTGCTGCGTCGCTGACGTCCCAATCGACTCCTCGACCGACTCGCCGAGACGACGAGTCGATCGAGGAGGTCAGAGGCCACGTTCGCGGTACCGGTGCGGCGGCCCGCGATCGAGGAGTCGATCAGTGTTGCTCGTCGCGCGCTCGCAGCGCGCGGACGACGGCCAGGCTGACCGGCTCCGCCGTGACCTGGTTGCCGTCGACCACGGCGTCGATCACCTGACGCTTCTGCTCGATCACGGCGGACATCTCGTCGTCGATCGTGTTCGGGGCCAGCAGGTACCAGGCGGTCACCGCGTCGTGCTGGCCGATCCGGTGGCAGCGGTCCTCGGCCTGCGCGTGCATCGCGGGGGTCCAGTCGAGCTCGAGGAAGACGACGTTCGACGACCGCGTCAGGGTGATGCCCTGCGACGCGGCTCGCATCGAGCAGACGATCAGCCGCTCGGCCGGGTTCTCGATGTCCAGGTGCGCGCCGGCCTGGAACCGGCGGACGGTGTCGTCGCGGTGGGCCGCCGAGTCGTCGCCGAGCAGGTGCAGCGCGCCGGGGAACCGCTGCAGCACCGCCTTCTGGACCTCGCGGTGCTGGGCGAAGACGACCAGCGACTCGCCGGACGCCAGGAAGTCGGCGATCCAGAGCAGCGCGGCGTCGAGCTTGCCGAGCGCGGCCAGCCGCCGCAGGTGGTTCATCTTCACCAGCTGCTCGGCCCGCAGCGCGGCGGCGACCTTGGCGTCCAGCTCGCGCAGGTCGAGCGGCTGGGTCTTCAGCCAAGCGATCACGTCCTTCTCGGCCAAGCGGTACTCGGCAGGGTTGTCGAGCACCAGCGGCACGTCGACGCGGCGCTTGGCCGGCAGCTGCGGCAGCACGTCCTGCTTGAGCCGGCGGGCGAACCCGCTCGCCCGCAGGTGCCAGTGCAGGCGGTCGTGGGCCTCGGCACCCTGGAACCGCCGGGCCAGCTCGGCACCGGACCCGAAGTCCTTCAGCCGGTCGATCAGCCGCAGCTGGGCGGTCAGCTCCTTCGGCTGGTTGAGCACGGGCGTGCCCGTCAGCGCGAACCGCAGGCCGTCGGGCGGGATCAGCTTCGACAGCTTCATCGCGGCCTTGGTCCGCTTGGTCGTGGGCTGCTTGCAGTAGTGCGATTCGTCGTAGACGACCGCCCGCGGCGCGCGGCCGCCGAGCGCGTCGAGGTGGGCCTCGACGATCTCGTAGTTGCAGACGATGATCTCGGCCTCGTGCGGCTCGGCGAACCCCGAGACGTCGAGCGGCTTCGCCCACGGGTTGGGGCGCTTGGCCGCTGCTCCCGCACCCGCTGCGGCGGCGGCCTCGCGCTCGGCCCGGGGGACCCACTGCTCGTCGGCGCGGCCGTGCAGCACCGCGACCGATCGGTGGGGCAGCCATTTGGCTGCTTCGCGCTGCCAGGTCAGCTTCATCCCGGCCGGGCAGACGACGACGGCGGGAAACGCGCCGTCGACCTCGAGCGCGGCCAGCGCCTGGACGGTCTTGCCCAGGCCCTGCTCGTCGGCGAGGAAGCTGCGGCGGCGCTTCAGCAGGTACCGCACGCCGGCGTACTGGAACGGCTCCAGCGTGCCGCCGAGGGTCAGCGGCTCGCCCGCGGTGGTGCGGCGCAGCGGGCTGGCGCGCTCGGCCTGCGACAGCTCGATCGTCTCGATCCGCTCGCCGTGCTCGACGCGCATCGTCGCCAGCGCGTCCTGCGCGGCGGTCGTCACGTTGATCGTCGGGTAGTCGCGGATCAGCCGCTCGATCGGCTCCAGCAGCGACGGATCGGCGGGTACGGCCAGCGCGGTGTCGGCGTCGATCGGCGCGTCGCCGGCGCGGTAGCCGCGGGTCGCGCCGCTGTCGATCGAGGTCGCCTCGGGAAGCGCCTGGAACTCCTGCTGCAGCCGCCGGCTCCACCCGGGCAGCAGCTCGAGTCGCAGCGTCCGCTGGTCGTCGCGGCCGGCGCGCAACGTACCGGCGGAGGGACGGCGGCCGATCCGCAGCTCGGCGGCCGCGAGCATCGCCGAGGTGTCGACGACCAGCCCGTCGGTCGCGTCGAGGACGGCTACGCCGTCGGCGTCGAACGGCAGCACGTCGACGACGGCGCTGGTCGCTCCGACCGCCCGCTCCGCCTCGGCGGGCTCCAGCCGCGTCGAGGCTTCGCGCAGGCGCTGAGGCGGCTCGCCGAGCACGGTGACCACGGCCAGTCGCGGGCCGGCGGGCAGTTCGATGACCCGCGCTTCGCCGTGCCAGCGGTCGAGCGTGCGCAGCCAGTCGGAGACCTCGGCGTCGGGGAAGAGCGCCGTGTCGGGCCGGTCGAGCAGCTGCTTGACGGTGATCGCCGCCGGCACGCCGAGCGGCGCCCGCCAGACGTGGTTCCCCCAGTCGAAGTAGCGCCCCGGGATCGTCCGCACGACGTCGTTGAGGTCGCGCGGAACGTCCAGCACGAGCTCCGGCATCCGGCTGCGGGTCTCGATCCGGATCTGGGCGCGCGGGGCGTCGGTGGGGGCGACGGGCTCGGGGGTGCTGGGGGTCGCGTCGTCGATGGGATCAACGGTAGGCGACGGGCCGCCAGTGTGAAGAGACCCCTCGGCATCACCGTGAGCACCGTCGGCTGATCGGCTGTCGGCGGGCGCCCGTCGTCAGGATCCGGTCGCGCGCGGCGAGCATGCGGTCGTGCCGCTCAGGCGACGTCCTCGTGCGCGGCCCAGAGCTCGGCGGTTCGCTGCTCGGCGTCCTCGTCGTGGGTCCGCTGCAGGTTGCGGCCGCCGCGGCGGAAGGTCTCGGCGACGGCCGCGGGTACCTCTTCCGCGGTGAAGGTCCGCGGCAGCCAGCGCACGTCGCGGACGTGGTGGATGCCCACGGCCACGGCGTGCTCCGAGACGTCGTAGCGCCACGGGCCGGCGATCCGGCCCAGGTGGAAGCCGCCCTCGCCGTCGCGCGTCCAGACCAGCGTGTCCGGGGGAAGGTCGGCGAGCTTGCGGACCATCCGGCCCGCCTTGTCGCCGTCCTGGTCGGTGGCGGCCGTCACCGCCTCCGACACCGAGTCCGGGACGGCGGCGAGCCGCTCGCCGATGCCGACCAGACCGTGGCGCAATCCGTGCTCGGCGCCGGCTCCCTCCGGCACGTCGTCGCGGTTGCGGGCGTGCATCGGTGCGCGGTAGATCGGCTCGGGTGTCGGCGTCTGCGTCACGCCTGCCGGCTACCCGAGCGCCGCTCCGCGCACACACCGCACCCGGTCAGGCGGACCGGGCCGTCACCTCGTCGGAGGTGGTCGACGTGGTCATCATCTGGGCCTTGTCGGACCCCATGATCCGGCGCAGCAGGCCGGGGGCGAGGAAGCGGATCGCCGCGGCGATCCCGTAGACCCGCGGGGTGTAGCGCTCGGCTTTGCCCTTCAGGCCGGTGTCGACGACCGCCTCGGCCACGTCCTCCGGCGTGCCGAGGAATCGCCGGCCGAGCGCGCTGTTCACCAGCTCGGTCTGCGGGAACCCCTCCGTCGGCACGAAGCCCGGCAGGACGTTGCCGACGTGCACGCCGTGGGGTGCTTCCTCGGCGCGCAGCGCGTCGTTCCAGGCGGCGAGCGCGGCCTTGCTCGCCGAGTAGGCGCCGGCGCCCGAGCGGCTGACCCGCGCGGCGGTGCTGGAGACGTTGACGATCGCCGACGGGGCGGCCGAGCGCAGATCGGGCAGCAGCGCCTCGGTCAGCCGGATCACCGCGTCGAAGTTGATCGCCATCGTCCGCCGCACGTTCTCCCAGCCGCCGTGCTCGACGCTGCCGAAGCGGGCGCGGTACCCGGCGCCGGCGTTGTTGACGAGCAGGGTCGGCGCGCCGTGCTCGCGGCGGACGTGGTCCCGCACCTGGATCGGCGCGTCGTCGTCGGTCAGGTCGACGGCCACCCAGGTGACCGTGGCGGTCGCGGAGAGCTGCGCGGCGAGCGCCTTCAGCCGGTCCTCGCGCCGCGCGACCAGCACGATCCGGGCCCCGGGCTCGCGGGCCAGGCGCTTGGCGGTGGCCTCCCCGATGCCACTCGACGCGCCGGTGACAAAGGCGACGAGGGGACAGGCGGGCGTCGTGGCGGATTAGGGTGAAGGCGTGCTCATGGCACCAAC
>JBQGEK010000068.1:0-5080 GCA_052039575.1 Patulibacter sp.
CCGCAGCGCGCCGGCCCGCGACGCCTCGAGCCCCAGCTCATCGGACGGCGTCGGCTGGATCCGCGTCCGCAGCGCCTCGAGCACCGCGTCGCTGGCCTCGATGATCAGCGCGTGCTTGCTCGGGTAGAGCTCGTAGAACGTCGCGGTCGAGACCCCTGCGGCAGCGGCGATCGCCTCGACCGTGACCGCCGCGCATCCGTCCGAGCCGATCAGATCGACGGCCGCCCCGTGCAGCCGTGGACGGTAGACCGCCGCCGCCTCCTCCGCCCCCAGGGCGTGGCGCCCGCGCGGCAGTCGGCCGCCCGGGCTGGATCGGGTCGCGTCCATCTGCCGGCAGCATACGTGACACAGGCACCCGCCCCGGCAGATTTCGGCGTCGACCTAGATGCTGCGACGCGCCCACTCGTAGGGCCGCAACAGCGCATCGACCATGTGCGGCGTAGCGTCGTCGAGCCGTTCGAGATCCCCGCTCACCAGCTGCCGCCAGATCAGCGTGTTGACCCCGCCGACCGCGATCTCCGCCAGCAGTCGGTGCGTCGAGTCGTCGCGCGGCTGGTCCCAGGGGTGCGACGCCGGCCGCGGGTGGACGGCCCTCCCCATCACGAGGCGCACCGCCCACTCGACGGTTTCGGCGCGGACGGCGTCGATCGCGACCCCTCCGCTCGGCCCCTCCACGAACAGGACCGAGGCCCGTACGGGGTCCTCGCGGACGAACGAGACGAGTGCGTCGACGCTGGCCAGCGCGCGCCGAGCCGGAGCGTCCCCGGCCGACGCATAGGCCTCGCCGATCGCCGATCGCAGCTCCGCGTGGATCGCGTGCGAGGCGGCCAGGAAGGCACTGCCGACGTCCCCGAAGTAGCGATAGAACGTCCGCGTGCGCAGACCCGCGCTGGCGCACAGCGACCGCACCGAGATGTTCCGGGGCCCGACGTCGGCGGCGTGGCGCACCGTGACGTCGAGCAGTTGCTCACGCTCCCTGCCGTCGCCGCTCGGCGGGCCGAAGACGTCCCCCGCGACCGAGCTCACCGCACCGCCTCTCGAGCAGCCGCGGTCAACCGTCGCATCCCGACCCCTCGTGCGCGACGAGCCCGAAGAACCACGCGTCGCTCATCCCTTCGAGCGCCGTGGCCACCACCCGCTCGGGTACGGCGTGCCCGGCCGCCCGTCGGCGCTGCAGTCCGACGATCACCCGCCAGAGCGTCGGGCCGTCCCGGCGCGAGACGGCCGCCCGCACCAACAGCTCGAGCGCCAGGTCGCCGTCCCGTCCCTGCCCGACCAGCGCTTCGACGCGATCGCTCGCGCAGAGCGCCGGAAACGGCGGCGGATCGATCTCGTCCGGCGGGGTGGCCCCCGAGAACGGCGCCAGCACGAACCGCGTGAGCTCGCGGCGGCGTGACGTGAGCGGCTGGTCGGGGCGGTGCAGCAGCGCGTCGACCGCGATCGCATCGAGTCCGGAGAGCACCGTGCCCATTCCGATCGGCGCCGCCTCGGGATCGTCCGGCAGCCGGTCGAGTGCGTCGACGATCGGCGCGCGGAGCGCCTCGCGTGCACGGCGCACCTGCTCCCCCGCCTCCGCCGTCTCCCGCAGGCAGACGAGCGCCCACGCGTGGTCGCAGTCGAGGATCGCCAAGTAGGTGGTCAACGCGGCGGCCGCGGCTTCCCGCCAGTCCGCGGCCGCGCGCATCGCCGCGAAGATCCGCGGCGCCGCGAACGCCACCGCCACGTCGTAGGCATGGACGAGCGCCGCGTCCTTGTCCGGGAACTGCGCGTAGAACGCATCGCGAGGCAGTCCGGCGCGCTCGGCGATCGACGTCACGGTGACCGCCCGGTACCCGTGGTCCGCCATCTCGCGTACCGCAGCGTCCGTCAGGTGTGCCCGCTCGCGGAACGACCGGGCCTCGTCGGGAAGCCGGAACGACCCGCAGGGGTCGCGCGACGCCCCCTGAACGTCCTCGCTCGACACGCGAATAGTCTATACCTGTTCTCCGATTTACACATCACATATCGTTCAGCAAAGTGTCCGGAAGGAACCCTCCGGCGGTGGCGATCGCCAACGTGCTCGGGGAGTCCCCGGACCAACAACCGTGGTCGGGGTAGGCTGGCCGCGATGCGACCAGAGGAGCCACCGACCTCGAGCTTCGTCCCGACCAGCGACCGAGAGCGACTGATGGCGAGCTTCGCCACCGCCGTCTATACCCTCGGCTTCGCGCGTGTCCGACTAGACGACGCCGCGCGTCGCGCTGGGATACCCGCCGACACCGTTGGTGAGTACTGGAAGAACGAGACCGCCTGCCTGATCGACGCCGTCGAAGCGGCCACCGGCCAGGCCTTCAGCCGGATGGCCGAGGTCTTCCTCGACACGACCGACGACTGTCCGGTCGCCGCGCACCGCGCGCTCGCGACGCTGCTGACCGACATGGCGAGCGCCCCGGAGATGGTGCACGTCGCCGTCGTCGAGCTGCCGCGTCTCGGCCGGATCGGCCGGGAGCACCAGGCCCGGATGCTGGAGCTCTTCTGCGAGTTCCTGCTGCCCGGGTTCGCCGCCATGGGGCACGCCGTCCCGGATCCGGACATCGTCGCGGTCTGCCTCGGCGGCGGCATCTGGGAAACGGTGCGGCGGTTGTCGCTCGAACGTCGACTCCACACCCTTCCCGACCTGCTGCCCGCGATCAGCTTCGTCTGCATCAGCACGTTCTTCGGAGCCGAGGAGGCAGTGCGCGTCAGCCGGACGCCGGTGCACGTCACGCCTCGGAGCGCCGCGCTCGGCTGACGCTCGCGACGGATCAGGGTGTTGATGCGGGTCACGCCACGGCCGGTGGCGCAACCCGCATCAGCTTCCAACGGCTACCGCGTCGTCGGCCGGATCGTCACCGTGCGAGAGGTCCGCGTGGACTTCCCGTCCTTGGCGGTCGGCGTCACGGTCGCGGTGACCCGGACCCGCACGTTGCGTCCCGCGCTCAGCGCCCGACGCGACGCCGCGTTCAACCGCGGAGTCACCGTCGCCACCGTGTTGCGTGCGCTGATCGTGCGCGACTCGCGCTCGAGGCCCGCCCCGGTGATCGTGACCGTCTTGCGCGCCTCCGCCATCGCGCCGACCGTCACCCGCAGGTGCGTTCCCGAACGCGCGGTCCGCACGATCGACATCCGACACGCCGCCCCCAGCACCGACGAGGCCCGGCGCACCGCGCCGTTCTGCCCCGAGAGCACCGAATCGACCGTCGGAGTCGACGTGGTCCGGCACAGATTGCCGTTGGTCACCCGCAGGATCCCGTTGGCGCCGCCGTTGATCTGCAGCTCGAACGACTCGATCGGCGCGTCCGGCAGGTCGTCGAACGTCGTCTGCAGCTTGTTGCGCACGACATCCGAAGAGGCGTTGACGATCACCTGCACGCCCTGCCCGGACAGCGGGATGAACAGCTTCGGCAACGTCGGAGCGACCCGGCCCGCCGCCGTCGTCCGCTCGCCCCGCACGAAGTAGACCGGGCCCTCGAGCGGGACGTCGAGGATCGACACCGCCTTCGCCCTGCCGACGATCGACTCCTGCGGGCACGCGTTGCGACCCGCCGCCTCCGGCTCGCAGAGCGCCCGCGCGTTCTCAGGATCCAGCGCCAGGTTCAGCGGCAGGGTGACCTGCGCCTTCTTCTGGTTCGCCTCGCCCTTGGTCGTGCTCAGCGTGGCGTCCAGCCGCGGATGCCCGCCGTTGCGCAGCTCGCGCAGGTTGCCCCGCAGCCGCAGGTCGAGCTGCGGCCGGTACGCCAGGTCCGCACAACCGCCGACCTGGAACCGCGTGTTGACCGGATGTCCCTGACCGGTCGCCGCGACGACCGACCCCGACACCTCTTGCGCCTCGCAGGACGTCGGGTTGATCATGAACCCCGGCTTGTCGATCGAGACGTCGAGCCGCTGGATCCGGGTCGGAACGCCCTGCAGGATCGTCGGGATCGGATCCGACACGACCGTCACCTGCGCGGTATGCGGATCGACGTACAGCTTCTGCCGCACCACGACCTCACCGAGATCGAACGGCCCCGCCTTCGCCGGAACGACGACCTTCAGGCTGAACGGCGCATCGCCGTACGGCCCATCCAGGTACACCATCCCCGGCAGCTGGAACGGCGCCGCCCCGGTCCCCGCGAACGCGGTCACGCTGCCGACCACCTGGTGCAGGTTGCCCTTGAGGTTGGCCAGCAGCCCCTTCGGCAGCTTGAGCGCCACCCCGTGCAACGGGGACTGACCGTCCGGCTTGAGGATCGACAGGCTGAACGGCGACGACGCGCCCGCCAGCAAATTCGTCGAGCCCGCGGTGAACCCCGGCGTGAACCCGCCCAGGCCCGGACGGCAGGCGATCTCGAACGCGCTGTCCGACGTCACCGACTGGCCGCCCCACGACGTCATCGTCGCGGTCGTCGTGAACCGGCCGCAGGTCGGCGGGTTGACCAGGGCCGCGCCCGGCCCGCCGTCCATCCCGACGGTCAACGTCTCGAACGGCTGCTGCGGCGCGTTCTCGAACACCGCGCGCAGACGACCGGTCACCGGGTCGGGGAAGATCTTGCCCTCCTGCTTGATGTCGACACCCTTCGCCGACGCCAACAGGAAGATCCGGAACATCTCCCCCGTCTGCGAGTCCTGCGACTTCGGCGCACCCAGGAACACCCCGCCCTCGAGCGGCACGTCCAGTACCGGCGTATCGATCCGCACCGACCCGATCCGCGATCCCGACGGACAGTCCGGCGACGCGTCGACGCCGATCGCCGCCTGCTCGTCCGAGCACCCGACCAGACCGTTGGCCCCGCCCGGCGAGATCGCCGTGCCCTCCGGGAACAGGATCTCCGCCCGCTTCAGCGGCGGCGTCCCCAGACCGCCCGGCGCCTGGTTCTGCGGGATGTCCATCTTGAACCGGTAACCCGACGGCGCATCCGCCTCCGACGACGTCGGACGGACGTCCATCGACGCCGGGAACTGCAGGCGATCGCAGCCGGTCAACGCCGGCATCAGCACGTTGGCCTCGATCCACTGCGCCGGGTGCCGCCACGAGTTGGCGCGGATCGCGCCCGGCAGCTCGACGCCGCAGCGGGATCCG
>JBQGEK010000069.1:0-10050 GCA_052039575.1 Patulibacter sp.
CCGGACCGTGCAGCGTGCGACTCGCCGACGAGGTCAGCGGGCCGGCGTGCAGGTCCGGTAGTGGCGCGTCACGGTGACCGTCCGCGCCTTGCTCCGCTTCGTCGCCGCGATCCGCACGCGGACCCGCAGCGTGTAGCGGCTGGCCGGAGCGCCGCGCAGGTCGACCCGGACCTGGCTGCGGGTCCGCGGGGCGTTGCGTGCCTTCCAGCTGCGGGGACCGCCGCTCAGCCGTGCGGAGACGATCCGAGCACGCGACGGGGACGCGTTGATCCGCAGGCCCGGCCCGCTGCGCCCGCGCAATAGGCGCGTGCTGAACCGGCGCTTGCTGAGGCAGACCGGGGCGGTCCGCGGCTCCGGCGTGACCGGCGGCGCGGGGATCGGGGCCGGGAGCGTCGGCGGGGCGGCCTGCGTCGGCGGGCCGGGCGTGGTCACCGGCGGCTCGGGCTCTTCCGGGGGGTCGGCGACGAGCACGCTCGCCACCGACCGGTCGTTCGCCGGGTCCGGGTCGTGCTCGGTCGCCGCCACGGCCGTCTCCAGCTCGACGGCGCCTGCGGAAGCGGGAACGACGGAGAGCGTGCGTTCGAGCTCGTCACCGACGGCAACCGCTCCGACGTCGCAGGTCACGGTGGTGCCGCTGACGGCGCAGTCCGCGGGGTGGTCAGCGACCGTGAACCCCGCGGGCAGCTCGGTCGTCGTGGTCGCATCGGTGGCTGGCGACGGTCCGTCGTTGCGCGCACCGACGGTGACGTCGAACGGCTCGTCGACCGTCGCGGCAGAGGGGGCGTCGATCGTGGCGACGAGGTCGGAGACCGGCTCGATCACGAGCGTCGTGCTGGCGCTGTCGTTGGTCGGGTTCGGGTCGACGGCGGGCTCGGCGACGACGCTGCTCATCGTCAGGCTCGGGGTGCCGACGGCGACCGCGCGGACGACGACCTGCCCCGTCACCGATGCTCCTGGGGCGAGCATGCCTCCGTCGCAGACCAGCTCGCCGCCCGGGTTCGTGGGCGGAGCGCAGCTCAGGCCGACCCCGCCGGCCGAGACAAGCTCCAGCTCGGGCGGCAGCGTTCCGCGCAGCGTGACCGCGGCGGAGCTCGGCCCGTCGTTGGTGAGCGCGAGATCGTAGGTCACGACGTCGCCCAGCTGTGCGGTGCCGCTCGTCGGGGTCAGCGACGCCGAGGCGTCGGCGGAGGGCCCATCGACCAGCGAAACGTCGTCGATCGCGTAGTTCACGGCCGTGCTGGCGCCCGGGGAGGTGAAGTCGAACCGGAGGGGCGTCGGGCTCCCGTCGAACGCCGACCCGGGAATCGGCACTTCGATCCGCGTGTAGTCGGCGTAGGGGTGGTCGTTCCGGTCGTCGTCGTCGAGGTGCTGCTCATCGAACGCCCAGACCTGGTCGTCGCCCACGCTGACGCGGATGGTCGAACCGAACCGCGGTGCACCGGCCCTGACCCAGAACGACAGGACGGTGGGGCGGCCGGCTGGGACGGTGACCTGCTGGCTGATGAATGCCGATTCCACGTCGGCCGTACCGCCGAACCACGTGAAGGCAGCTCCGGTGCGGGGAACCATCGACTGGTTGGCATCGCCGCACGTGGGGGCGTCGCAGATCACGGTGACGAAGTGATTGCTGCCGTTGGACCATTCTTGGCTCCCGTGCAACGCGGCCTCGAAGCTGCCGTCGGCGACGTATTCGGCTGATGCCGCGGCTGGGTGTGCCGCGAGCAGGCCGAGTGCGAGGGCGGCGAGCGTGGTGAGCGTCCGAGCCATCCGTATGAGCGAGCGCATCCGGACATCCTGCCACCCAACGCCAATGCCAGCGGCTCTTGGGGGCGTAGACCCTGCTGGGAGCACGAACAGACGTTCGCCTGTCCGTCGCGCCGGCTCGGTAGCCTCCATCGGGATGCCGCCGTTCAAACTCGCCGAGGGGTGGACCCCGAAGGCCGACCAGCCCGCCGCGATCGACGCGATCGTCAAGAGCGTCGAAGCGGGAGCCCCGTTCACCACGCTGCTCGGCGCCACCGGTACCGGCAAGACGATGACGATGGCGGCGTCGATCGAGCGGCTGCAGCGGCCGGCGCTGGTGATGGCCCACAACAAGACGCTGGCGGCGCAGCTCTGCAACGAGTTCCGCACGTTCTTCCCCCAGAACGCGGTCGAGTACTTCGTCAGCTACTACGACTACTACCAGCCGGAAGCGTACGTTCCCTCGAAGGACCTCTACATCGAGAAGGACTCGGCGATCAACGAGGAGATCGACCGGCTGCGGCACGCGGCGACGGCCGCGCTGTTCGGGCGGCGCGACGTGGTGATCGTGGCCTCGGTCTCCGCGATCTACGGTCTCGGCTCGCCGGACACCTACGACCGCAATCTGATCGTGCTGAAGCGGGGCGACACGGTCGACCGCGACGAGCTGCTGTCGAAGCTGGTCCACATCCAGTACCAGCGCAACGACACCGCGCTGTCTCGCGGCACCTTCCGCGCACGCGGCGAGACGGTCGAGATCTTCCCGGCCTACGCCGAGACCGCCTACCGGATCACCCTGTTCGGCGACGAGGTCGAGCGGCTCCAGCACCTCGACACCCTGACCGGCGAGCTGCTCGAGGACGATCTCGAGCACATCGCGGTCTGGCCGGCGTCGCACTACACCACGCCCGAAGGGCAGATGGAGCGGGTCGTCCACGAGATCGGCGTCGAGCTGGACCAGCGGGTCGAGGAGCTGGAGTCACAGGGCAAGCAGCTCGAGAGCCACCGGCTGCAGCAGCGAACGCGCTACGACATGGAGATGTTGCGGGAGATGGGCTTCTGCAACGGGATCGAGAACTACTCGCAGATCACCGACGGACGCAAGCCGGGCGAGCGGCCGTACTGCCTGCTCGACTATTTCCCCGACGACTTCGTCTGCTTCCTCGACGAGTCGCACCAGACGGTGCCGCAGATCGGCGGGATGTACGAGGGCGACCGATCGCGCAAGCAGACGCTGGTCGACTACGGGTTCCGCCTGCCCAGCGCGCTCGGCAACCGCCCGCAGACCTTCGACGAGTTCCTCTCGATCGCGCCGCAGTTGGTGATGGTCTCGGCGACGCCCGGCAAGTTCGAGCAGGCCCGGGCCGAGAACGTCGTCGAGCAGATCGTGCGGCCGACCGGAATCGTCGATCCGGAGGTCGAGGTTCGGCCCTCGCAGGGGCAGGCCGACGACCTGATGAACGAGATCCGTCAACGGGTCGACCGCGACGAGCGCACGCTGGTCACCACGCTGACCAAGAAGATGGCCGAGGACCTGACCACCTACCTGTTGGAGAACGGGTTCAAGGTCCGCTACCTGCACAGCGACGTCGACACGCTGGAGCGGATCCAGATCATCCGCGAGCTGCGGCTTGGAGAGTTCGATGCGCTGGTCGGCGTCAACCTGCTCCGCGAGGGCCTCGATCTGCCCGAGGTCACCCTGGTCGCGATCCTCGACGCCGACAAGGAGGGCTTCCTCCGCGGCTCGACCGCGCTGATCCAGACGATCGGCCGCGCTGCCCGCAACGTCGAGGGCAAGGTGGTCATGTACGCCGACAAGCGCTCCGAGGCGATGGAGCTGGCGATCGGGGAGACCGAGCGCCGGCGCGCGATCCAGCTGGCCTACAACCGGGAGCACGGGGTCACGCCGCAGACGATCAGCAAGGGCGTCAGCGACATCGGCGAGTTTCTCCAGGGCGAGTCGAAGCTGCCGAAGGGCAAGCGGCGGCGCAAGAAGCAGGAGGAGACCGACAAGCTCACGATCGACGAGCTCAACCAGCGGTTCGTTGCGCTCGAGGAGGAGATGCTCGCGGCGGCCGAGGACCTGCGGTTCGAGCATGCGGCTGCGCTGCGCGACGAGCTGCGGGAGCTGAAGCAGGAGATCGAGCGGCGCGAGGCGGGGTAGACGTGCGACGCGGCTCGGCGCTGCGGTCGTCGTCGCGACTCGAGTCGGCGTCGCGGGCGTGAACGAGAACGGCGAGCGGCTCGCCACGGTCGTGGTGATCGGCGGCGGTCAGGCGGGGCTGTCGGCGGCTTACCACCTGAAGAAGCGCGGATTCACCAGTGCGGTCGATGACCCGACGGCGCCACGCAGCTTCGTGGTGCTCGACGCCGACGCCGCGCCGGGCGGTGCGTGGCAGCACCGCTGGGAGTCGCTGCGGATGTCCACGGTCAACGGGATCTTCGACCTGCCGCGGTTCCCGAAGCCGGCGATCGACCCCGACGAGCCGAGCCGTACCGCGGTGCCGGCGTACTTCGCCGCGTTCGAGCAGCACGTCGGGCTGCCGATCCTGCGACCGGTTCGCGTCGCTGCCGTCCGTCCGGTCGACGGGAATCCTGACGGCGAGCTGCTCGTCGAGACCGCCGAGGGATCGTGGCGGACCCAGGCGATCATCAATGCGACCGGGACCTGGAACAACCCGGTCCAGCCGCGCTACCCGGGGCAGGAGCGTTTCCGCGGTCGCCAGCTGCACACCCGCGACTACGTGAGCGCCGATGAGCTCGCCGGGCTCCGCGTGGCGGTCGTCGGCGGCGGGATCTCGGCGCTCCAGCAGCTCGAGGAGATCTCGCGCGGGGCCACGGTGCTCTGGTACACGCGCCGCGAGCCGGTCTTCCGCGAGGGCGAGTTTCGGGCCGAGGTCGAGGGGCGGATGGTGATCGAGCAAGTCACCGCGGACGTCGAGGCCGGCAACCCGACGGGCAGCGTCGTCTCCTACACCGGTCTGCTGTGGAGCTCCTACGCCGAGGCCGCACGCGAGCGCGGCGTACTGAACCGACGCCCGATGTTCACCGCGATCGAGCCCGACGGTGTCCGCGAGGCCGACGGCTCCTTCACCCCGGTCGACGCGATCCTCTGGGCCACGGGCTTCAAGGCGGCCCTGGCGCACCTCGACCCGCTGGGGCTGCGCAACGAGCGCGGAGGGGTCACCGTCCGCGGCACCGAGGCCGTCGACGAGCCGCGGGTCCACCTGATCGGCTTCGGACCGTCCCAGTCGACGGTCGGTGCCAACCGCGCCGGCCGCCAGGCCGCCTGGGCGCTCGCGAAGCGGATCGACGGAGCGGAGCCGCACGGCGATGAGGGAGCCGAGGGGGCGGGGCGGTAGCGCTCGATTCGGGGCGTCGGGCGAGTCTTCGGGGATCGACGCGGCGGCAGACGGCCGGGGCGCCGGGATCCCGGCGAGCGGGACCACAGGTTCGACAACGGGCCGCGTCGTTGGAGCGCGGATTGTCCAGCTGGACGAGGAGGAGGCCGGATCCCGGGTCTAGCGTTGCTTGGACCATGGATCCAATCCCTCGGCGTCGTCACCGACGTCTCCTCACCGGCCTCGCCGCCATCGTGGTATCGGGCGGCATCACCGCCGGTCCCGCGCACGCGTACAACTACGTTCCGTCCAGCAACGGCGTCACCTGGGGCGTGCAGGACGCCGCGGCGCCGCGGGTCGACACCGGCAGCATCCGCGACACCTCGTCGAACGCGTTGACGGGCTTCGGCGGAATCCGCGTCCAGGTCTCGACCGACGCGCTGCGCAACGGCGAGCTCGTCCGCGGGTTCAACCTGCGGTTCGACCCGCCGGAGCGCTTCAGCTCGACGAACTCCGTCGACATGGGCGGCGTCGCAATCTCGCGCCAGATCCGGTTCAACCGGACCGCGAACTGGGGACGGTGGCTCGACAGCTTCCGGAACACCACCGACGCGCCGGTCACCGTCGACGTCTCGTTCGGCGGACAGACCGGCGTCGGCAACGCGACGGGCGCGAACAACGGGATCGTCGCGGAGACGTCGAGCGGCGACGCGGAGATCACGTCAGAGGACTCGTGGGCGCTGACCCGCTTCGGCACGGGCGCCGCCAGCGGTCGCGGTCCCTCGGCGGTCGTGATCGGCAGCGCTGCGCCGTTCGCCGGCGCGCTGACGCGGACGGGCAACTTCCGGGACGATCCGTTCACCGCGCCGCGGGCGATCACCGGGCACGCGTCGAACTTCGTCGGCTACGAGCACCGGCTCGTCCTGCAGCCCGGCGAGACACGGTCGCTCGTCCGGTTCGTCGTGGTCGGCCTGGCCGAGTCGGCGTCCGGCTCCGGCGACACCGCACCGGGCGCCCAGGTCGCGGCGGTGCGGGAGATGGCTTCGAGCCTGGTGACCCCGGCCGGCTCGAGCGCGGCGCTCGCCGATCTCACGAAGCGCGAGCTCTGCAGCCTCGCCAACTGGGACGTCACGAGCCTGACGGCGATCCGGGCGTTCGACCCGAGCACGGACTGCCTGATCGCCGGCAGCCCGGAGATGCCGCCCGTCGCCCCGGCGAACCCGACCACCACCGGCTCGACCTACGACGTCGTCGGTAAGACGATGGACGAGATGCAGCAGGACATGGCTGCGGGCCGGACCACGTCGCAGGAGATCACGCGCGCCTACCTCGACCGGATCGCCGCCTACGACGTCGGCCCGTTCGGCTTCAACGCCTACACCACCGTGGCGAACGACGCCATGGCCCAGGCCGAGGCCGCGGACGCCGCCCGCGCTGCGGGCGAGCGCAGCCCGGTGCTCGGAGTGCCGATCGCGATCAAGGACCTGTACGACACGAAGGACATGCCGACGACGAACGGCTCGCTGGCCTTCGAGGGCTACCGGCCTCCGGAGGACGCGACGTCGGTCGCGCGCCTGCGCGATGCCGGCGCGGTGATCCTCGGCAAGGCGTCGCTGGAGGAGTACGCGCTCTCGGGTCAGTACTCGGACTCCGCCTTCGGGATCGTCTGGAATGCGTTCTCGCCGTCGAAGTCGGCGCTGGCGTCGAGCGGCGGATCGGCCGTGGCGACGGCGACCAACCTGGCCGCCGGCTCGCTCGGCAGCCAGACCGGCGATTCGCTCTACGCACCGGCCAGCGCGGCGAGCCTCTACACGCTGCGTGGCACGGACGGCATGGAGAGCCTCGCCGGTCTGATGCCGCTCTCCTGGATGCAGGACTACGGGGGAGCGATCACCCGTTCGATGATCGATCTGGCCGACATGCTCGACGTGACGACCGGCACCGATCCGCGGGACGCCGAGCGGACGGCCGAGGCCGACGCGAAGCGCCCGGCCGCATGGCGCGACACGTTGGACCCCGACGCACTGCAGGGCAAGCGGATCGGGTACTACGACTCCGCGTTCACCGACCCGTTCGGCACGAGCGGCACGGTCGACGTCCAGCGGGAGGCCTTGAAGCACTTCGAGGACGCCGGCGCGACGCTCGTCCGGATCGCGAGCGGCCCTCCGAGCTTCGGTTCCGTGTCGGGCGACCGGGCGTTCCAGGGCTGGGTCGAGTACATCAAGGACCACCCGAACCTGCCGTACCAGGACCCGCGGGAGATCCTGGCGTCTCAGAAGCGCCTGCCGTACCGACGGTCGGCCAACGGCTACACCGGAACGGGCGCGATGACGCCCGCGCAGATCGACGCCTACAAGCAGTACCGCGCCAACGCCAAGCTGATCGTCGGGCAGTGGCTCGACGCGCCGCCGAGCCCGGTGGACCCGGACACGTCCGATCCCTCGCCGGGGGCGCTCGACGCTGTGGTCTTCCCCGGCCTGAAGAGCACGATCAGCCTGAACGACGGCAACCAGGCCGCGTTCGGCCGCAACGACCCGCCGACCAACAGCGCCGGGGCCCCGTCGATCGCGTTCCCCGCGACGGTCAACGACGACGGCGAACCGACGAACCTCCAGCTCGTCGGCCGGGCCTGGGACGACGGCAAGCTGATGGGCTACGCCTACGCGTTCGATCAGCAGGCGCAGGCCCAGATCGAGCCGACCACGGCACCGCGGCTGTCGTTCAGGGCCGACCCGACGCCGCCGGTGATCCCCCAACCGGAGCCGATCGCCCCGGAGCCGGCGCCGATCCCCGCGCCGGCCCCCGTGCCGGCACCGATCGCCCCGGTCCCGCCGGCGAGCTCCGCCGCGACGACGGTGCGACGGACGGTTCGGGTGCCGAACCGCTCGGTCGGCCTGGACTCCCGGGGTCGCTTCGCGGTGCGGGTCGCGTGCGCCAAGGGCAGCTCGAGCTGCCGGGTCCGCGTGCTCGTCAGGCGGGGGAACGCGCGGATCACGGTCCGCACCGTGACCGTCCGGGCGGGCCGCACGGTCACGCTGCGCGTCCGCCCGAACGCCTCGATGCGGCGGTCGCTGCGACGCGGCTCGACGGTGACGGTCAACGTGAGGCTCTCGGGCGCCGCCATCAAATCCACGCCGACCGTGCAGGTGAAGGTGCGGCCCCGCCGCTGATCGGCGCGGGACCCGGGGCGGACGCTTCGGGTCCCGCAGATCGACGTTCTTCGGTTTTCCTCGCATTCGGGTCAGGAACGCCACAGCCGCGCGCGCGATGCTGCTGACGTACCCCACGACCACCGGAGGAGCCGATGCCCCAGAAGCACCGTGGTGACTACCACCAGCCGCACCTCAAGGCGGTCCCGTCGGCCGACGGGACCCGGGATGCGCCGCGTGTGCTCCGGGCACAGGAGCGGGTCGTTGGGAGGCGACCCGTCACGGATTCGATGCGACCGCACCACAGCTGCGCCGACGAGGATCCGCTGCCTCCGGCGGCGTGAGAGCACGCCGGGGTCATGCGGGTCGGGGGGCCCGCGGGGCGGTTGACCGACTCCGGAAGACCCGGGTACCGCACCGTGGAGGCTGACCGCGGAGGAGGGGGATGTGTGGCTTCCTCCTCCGGGTCGGCCTCCACACGCGTGTCCGCCGAACCGCCCGCCGGGGCGCTCGGATCGCCGAAGCGCATACCCTGCGGCACATGTCCGACGTCACCGCGGATCGCCTCGAGGGCTTCGGCACCACGATCTTCACCGAGATGTCGGCGCTGGCTCGGCGGACCGGAGCGATCGACCTCGGTCAGGGGTTTCCCGACGTCGACGGGCCGGTCGAGATCGTCGATCTCGCCGCGCGAGCGCTGCGAGAGGGGCCCAACCAGTACGCGCCGGCCGGCGGGATGCCCGAGCTGCGGCGCGCGGTCGCCGCGCACCAGCGGCGGTTCTACGGGGTCGATCTCGACGCCGAGACGCAGGTCCAGATCACGGTCGGGGCGACCGAGGGGATCGCGACGGCACTGATCGGCCTTGCCAACCCGGGCGACGCGGTGGTCGTCTTCGAGCCCTACTACGACTGCTACGCCGCCGCGCCGGCGATCGCCGGCGCAACCCGCCGCACGGTCGCGCTGCGGGCGCCGGACTTTGCGCTCGACGTCGACGCGCTGCGGGCGGCCGCGCGTGGAGACGACGAGGGCGGTCCCGCGCGCTTCCTGATCCTCAACTCGCCGCACAACCCGACCGGCAAGCTCTTCTCGCGCGACGAGCTGGAGCAGATCGCCGCGGTCTGCCGCGAGTACGACCTGATCGCGATCTGCGACGAGGTCTACGAGCACCTCGCGTTCGACGGCGAGCACGTCCCGCTCTGCACGCTGGAGGGGATGGCCGAGCGGACCCTGACGGTGTCGTCGGCCGGCAAGACCTTCGCGCTGACCGGCTGGAAGGTCGGCTGGGTCACCGGTCCGGCGCCGCTGGTGGCGGCGGTCGCGGCGGCGAAGCAGTTCCTCACCTTCTCGGGTCACGGCCCGCTCCAGCTCGGGATCGCCCACGCGCTGGCGATGCCGGACGCGCACTTCCGCGGGGCGCGCGAGGCGCTGCGGGGCAAGCGCGACCGGCTCTGCGACGGGCTCGAGGCGGCCGGGCTGGAGGTGCTGCGTCCGGCGGGCGGCTACTTCGCCGTCGTCGACATCCGATCGATCGGGGAGCGCGACGGGCGGGCGTTCTGCCGGGACCTGCCCGAGCGGGTCGGGGTCGTCGCGGTTCCGGTGGTCGCCTTCTACGACGACGAACCGGCCGGTCTGCCGCTGGTCCGCTTCGCCTATTGCAAGCGCGACGAGGTGATCGACGAGGCGGCGGAACGGCTGGCCGGACTGCGGGTCGGCACGTGAGTCCCGCCGACCGGACGACGGACGGGCGCGCGGCGAAGTCCGGGGGCAGCGCGGGTGAGTGAGCAGCGGAGCGCCGCCCGCGACGCAATCCTCGACT
>JBQGEK010000070.1:0-8889 GCA_052039575.1 Patulibacter sp.
GATGGTGGTGCTCATCGCCACCGCGATCGCCGCGGGGAAGGCGGCGAGGATGAACGCGAGCTTGGCGGCGGTCCGACCGTCAGGGTCCTTGACGAACCGCGGGGCCGTGGCTTGGACGATCCCGTAGCCGATCGTCCAGACCGCCATGAAGATCCCGACCTGCCAGAACGACCAGCCCATAACGGTGCGTAGATAGACCGGCAACCCGACGACGAACCAGACGTCGCGTGAGGCGAAGAGGAAGATCCGAGCACCGGCCAACAGGTTCACGGACCGGTTGTTGGAGAACATCTGCCGGAACTTCGCCGAGGCATCCGGGGTCCCGAGGTCGCCGCGCATCAACAGCAACGTGCCGACGAGACCAGAGGCGACGATCCCGGCGACGCACCCCAGCGCAGCCTGGAACCCGACGACCGACAGCAGCACACCGCCGACGAAGAACCCGACACCCTTCAACGCGTTCTTCGACCCGGTCAGGATCGCGACCCACGTGTACAGTGCCCCCGCGGTATCCGGCGGAACGACGAGCTTGACCGCCGACTTCGACGACATCTTCGTCAAGTCCTTGGCGATCCCCGAGAGCGCCTGGGCGACCATCACGTACGCGACCACGAGCCACGACTCCGGCACCAGCGCAAGCATCGCGAGCGCCGCCAACTGGAACGACAGTCCTCCGAGCAACGTCGACTTGAGCCCCCAGCGGGCGGCGATGTATCCACCGACGAGGTTGGTGATGATCCCGAAGACTTCGTAGAAGAGGAACAGCGACGCGACCTGCAGCGGGCTGTAGCCGAGTTCGTAGAAATAGAAGAGCACCAGGACACGGATCGCTCCATCGGCGATCGTGTCCGCCCAGTAGGCGCCCGTGACCACGACGTAGTTGCGCAAGTCGCCCCCGCGCCGGTCCGTCGTAGAGCCCGCGGTGCTCACGGCCGAGGCTCCAACGACGCAGCCACGATCCCGGCGAGCTCGACCCACCGATTGACGTAGCCCCACTCGTTGTCGTACCACGCGAGGACCTTCACCTGCGTTCGGTCCGTCACCATCGTCGACGGTGCGTCGACGATCCCTGAGCGCGGATCGTCCTTGAAGTCCACCGACACCAACGGCCGGGTCTCGAACCCGAGAATTCCGCTGAGAGGTCCGTCCGCCGCGACGCGCAGGAGCTCGTTGACCTCATCGACGGTCGTCTCGCGCTCAACCTCGAACACCGCATCGGTGAGCGAGGCGTTGAGTAGCGGGACGCGGACCGCGAGTCCGTCGAGCTTACCTTGCAGCTCGGGGAAGATGAGGCCGATCGCGGTCGCCGAACCGGTGGTCGTCGGGATCAGCGACACGCCAGCCGCACGCGCCCGGCGCAGGTCCTTGTGCGGCGCGTCGACCATCGTCTGCGTATTGGTCAGGTCGTGCAGGGTCGTGATCGACCCGCGCAAAATCCCCAGCCCCTCGTGAATGACCTTCACGACCGGTGCAAGGCAGTTCGTCGTGCACGACGCCGCGGTGAGGATGTCGTGGGTCTGCGAGTCGTAACGGCCGTCGTTGACGCCGACGACGACGTTCAGTGCCGCGCCGTCCTTGACCGGTGCGGCCACGATCACTTTCCGCACGTCGCGCTCGAAGTACGGGGCCAGCGTCGTCTTGGTCTTGAACTTGCCGGTGCCTTCCAGCACGAGATCAACGCCGAGCTCGTCCCACGGGACCTCGCCGGGTGTCGCGTGCGTGCTGTAGCTGAGCGTCGTGCCGTCGACCGTGACCGTGTCGCCGTCCGCGGAGATATCGCGGTGCCAGCGGCCGTGCACGGAGTCGAACTCCAGCAAGTGCGCGGCGCTGGCCGCGCCTCCGGCGATCTCGTTGATGTGGACGAACTCGAGATCGTCGCGGTCCCACCCGGCACGCAACACCAGGCGTCCCATTCGCCCGAAGCCGTTGATCCCGACGCGAACCGGCCTCATGCCGTGCACCGGTTCCAGACGAGGAGAACGTTCTGCATCATCATCGGATCCCTCAGGGGGCAGCCGGCGTCAGTCGCCGGACGATCAGACGCCAGAGCGCCACGATCAGCGGACGCTGCGGCGGGATAGAAGCGACGGCGCGCCCACCGCGACGTAGCGTTGACATGCGCTGCAGGACCGGGACATCGGGGGCGTTGCTGGTCATGGCCACGGCGGAAACCGTATCGATTGACTGATATCGATGCAATCGACAGACGTGAATCTTTTGTGTAGGGTCGTAGATCGATGTCCGTCGATCTGGAGCTGACACCGAAGACCAAGCGCGCAGCCGGAGCCCCGTGCTGCGAACCGGTCGTCTACCCGGACGTCGACCGTGACCAGGCCACCCGCATGGCCGAGATCGCCAAGGCCCTCGGCGACCCGATCCGCCTGCAGGTCATCGACGTGCTGCGCAAGCACGCCGGCAAGGTCTGCGTCTACGAGCTCGTCCCCCTCTTCGACGTCTCCCAGTCCACGCTCAGCCACCACCTCAAGAAGCTGCGCGACGCCGGGATCGTCGACTCCGAACGGCGCGGGCTCTGGGCGTACTACTACGTGTTGCCCGAAGCGCTCGACGAGCTCGCGGGCTGGCTCGGCTCACCCACCGAGCGCGGGTGATCTAGCCGCGTTCGGACGGGCGACGATCCGCTTCGACGCCCAGCGCAGCACGGAACGCGGCCTCGGCCATGTAAGCCAATTCCTCGACCAGCGCACGGAGCGTGAAGCGATCAAGCAGCACGGCCGCTGGCAAGGACACGATCGCCGGACCAGCGACAGGACCCGACGTCCTGGCTCGATGTCGATGGGCTCGAGCTTCCGGTCACCACGCCCGCGCGGACGATCGTCGACCTGTTGCTCGCCGGCCGTGAGCCGTCCTACGTCCGTCGCGCCATCGCCGAAGCCACCAACGACGGCCGCATGACGACTCGTGATCTCCACGCGGCAGCCGCTCGCCGACGGCAACGCTCGCAGCGCCTTCAGGCGGCGATCGACGACCTGGTCGCCGCGGGGTGAGCTGCGAGGTCTACGGTCACCAGGTCACAGCGGAGCCGCCTATAGCGGCCGGTACACGTCGCGACGGTGATCGATCCGGAGCACGACGACGTCACGGACTTCATCGTTCACGCGGTAGAGGATCCGGTACGTGCCGCGGCGAGCGGACCAGATGCCGTGCAAGTTGCCGCGAAGTGGCTTGCCAACCCGGCGCGGCTGTTGGACCAACGCTGTCGTCAGGAAGTCGATGACCGCGGTCGCCACTGCCTCGGGCAGCGTGTCGGTCAACGCCCGTCGCGCGGGTGGCGTGAGGACGAGCTCGTACTCGTCGCGCCCGGTCAACGACGGAGTGCGCGGACGGCATCGACCCCGCGAACCACGTCGCCCTTGGCGTACGCAGCGTCGGCCTCACGGATGTCAGCCAGTGCCTCGGGATCGTTGAGGACCGAGATCGTCTCCTCGAGCTGCGCGAGGTCTTCGGGGCTGATGATCACCGCTGCCTCGCGGCCGTTGCGGGTAATCGTGACGCGCTCGTGGTGACCCTCGACGCGATCGACGACCTCAGAGAGGTGATCGCGGACACTCCGGAGGGGTTCGGTTGCCATGGCGTCAATTGTGGCGCTTTCCGAGGCCGATGTCTACCGCAGACGTATGCCGACATCTCAGCAATCCGAACAGAACCAGCTTCGAGCGTCAAACGTGCGGCAGCCGACCGGTCCAGGTCGCCGGGACGTCGATGAGAAGAACCGCTGCTCGTGACGCCAGGACTCCACGACCTACCCGCAGTCGCCCACCGCATACGCCTGGTCCCAGCGACCGGATCTGGCAGCGTCGCGACCGATCAGCACGCGAAGGTCGCCCCCGTCCCCCCAATCCAGGCCGACATCGGCATCGCCGTTGATCGCCAGCAGCACCAGCTCATCCTCCGCCTCTCCGGAACCCTGGGCGCCGGCGTCGGCCCCCAGGAGCGTCCCGATCGGCAACGCGTCGTCGTCCGCGGCGTTGCGTCGGAGGGCCCAGACGACCTCGTGGTAGCGGTCGACGGCGCTCCGGTGCAGCCCGAACCGCTCCCCGACGCCGAGATCGCCGACCGGCATCAGCACCGGCCGCAGGCCCACGTCCCGGTCGACCGGCTCGTCGGCCGGATGGCCGTACTCCTGTCGGAGCATGAGCGGGCGGGCGGGCGTGTCGACCTCGACGGGATCGGATCCGGCGGGAACGTGGAAGACCCGCGCGGTCTCGGCCACCGCCTCGTGCTCGACGAACACGAGCAGTCCGTCGTCGCGGTCGGAGTCCACCACCAGCACGTAGAACAGCAGCAGCCCGTCGGCGGGCAGGGCGACGGCCTCCGGCAGCGGCGGCAACGCCTCGAGGT
Source organism: Patulibacter sp. (assembly GCA_052039575.1). Classification (GTDB taxonomy): domain Bacteria; phylum Actinomycetota; class Thermoleophilia; order Solirubrobacterales; family Solirubrobacteraceae; genus Patulibacter. The sequence continues at coordinate 4,360 of JBQGEK010000070.1, forward strand.
CGATCACCGCGACGAACGTCAACGGCTCGTCACCCGCGGTCGTCGGCCATGGGGTCCCCGGCGGCAGCAGTGGTCGACCGCCGATCCGGGTCCGCCTTGGATCGTTCCGATCCGCCGTGACCTCGTCGCGGGCGTACATCTCCCAACCCCAGCGCGCCGCTGCGGCCAACGCCGACGCGGCCTCGCCCAGCCCTTCGCGCTCGAGCAGCGTGCGCAACGCTTCGCGGGAATCATTGGATGCAAGGTCCAGGTCGTCGGCGTCGTCGGCGCCGATGTTCGACCGAGCGGTCTCGGCGACGGGCGCTCGCGTCGGCCAGAGTCGTTCGATCTCCCCGGCCGCGGGGTCGAGCTCGCCCAGTTCGGCCCGCGGGTCGACACTCTCAAAGCTCGTGGGCTCGGCCCCATGCGGCGGGCCGAAGTGCAACCACGGGACGACGCTGTCGTCCCAGTGCGGCGGCCAGCCGTGGTCGAGCAATAGCGCGAGGGCGCGACGGCGGACCCGTGCGAGGTCCTGCCCCGCCCTCGCCTGCTGCTCCGCGGTGACGCCGGGGAGGTTCCCGTACGCGCGCTGCAGGCGACGCCACAGATCAACCGTGTCGTCGTCGGCGAACGGTCCGAGCGCGAGCCGTTGCGCTTCGCTGGCCTCCAGCGCGTCGTGGGTCCGAAACAGCGCGTGGTGCTCCGGGGGCAACTTCGCGAACGCGTCGCGAAACGACCGGTCCACGACCACCAGGTCCGGCATCGCGGCGGGTCGGTTGGTTTCACCGGTCTTCCACCCGAGGCAGACCGCGCAGGGGGTGGACACGGTCGACGTCGCGGCAGCCGCAACGAGCGCGTCGCGGAGCCCGATGGCCGCGCGCTCGACCTCTGCGTCGTCGAAGCGATCGGTCGGATCGGCGGCAAGCGACGGCGGATCGTGCAGCCGCGCCGACCACCACAGGACGGGCGTGGCGGTCGCAGCCCGGCCGCGCAGCGCATCGATGGTGGGTTCCAACAGGACCAGCGGATCGGTCGTCCGGGTCTTCGACGGTGCGACGTCGTCCGTCTGGTCCCCGGCTTCGATGTCCCAGCGGGCCGTCCGATCGACCCACCGTTCGACCGGGCGCCCCGTCTCGTCGAAGCGCAGCTCGTCGACGCCGGCAACGATCCTGCCGGGAGATGCCCCGTCGTGCGAGGTGAGCAGCTGCGCCCGCAGCATCCGCGCCCGTCCCGATTCGGGTCGCACGGTGGCGGACACGATGACCTCCGGAGCTTCATCGACCCCATCCGCCCAGGTGGCGGAGACGACGACCGTTCCGTCTTCAAGCGTTCGGCGGGCCGAGACGCGGGGCGTATTCCAGGACCGACCGGTGACCCACTCGGTGCCGTCGGCGTCCCTTTCGCCGACCGCCACAACGGTCGAACCGGACTCCCTCTCGTTCATCGTCGCAACCGCGAGGGCGCCTGCCGCGTCGTATCCCACGCGCACCCACCTCCATGCGACGGGTTCTGCATCGAGCCAAACATCACCGTCCGGCGCCAGTGCGTCAGCGACGTCCAGCTCGTAGGCGTCCGTCCCGCTCGCCAACCGCTCCCGGACGACCCGTCGCTCGCATGCCGGTGCGGCCTCGTCGAGCCACGTGCCGAAGTCCCCGCGCGGGAGGGATCGCCCACGGGCCAACACCAACCGCAGCAGCCGGCGCATCTCGTCAGGCCAGCGGGCGTCATCCATCGCCGCAGCCTGGCAGGTCCCTGAGACGGACATCCTTGGCGAACGGGGCGGGGATACCCTCGGGTTACAGCTTCAAGCCCCACGCGCTCGTAACGGTCAGCAACGGTTCGGGTGGCGGATCGGTCAGGTCGATTGGGGCGCTCCCGAGGTGGACATCGCCGCGTCCTTCGAAGAGGGCGATGCACGGCTGACCGTCCAGGCGCGACGGGAACCGCACCGCGCTGACGTCACGGTCGTAGAGCTCCGCTGCAATCGTCTGCGTGACCGTCCGGCGACCGGTGGTGATCTCGTGCAGGTCCAGGTGCGACAGACCGTGCTCGATCAGCAAATCGTGGTGGCGCTGCTCTACATCCTGGCGCGTAGCCAGGTCCGTGAGATCCACCAGCGGCCCGTCCAGCTCCAGCCGCGTCGGGGCAAGGACATGCTGCTCACGCCACCGCGCCGTGATCGGCTGCGCCGCGAAGTCGCGGGCGGCCTGCGGTCCGAAGCGCTCGACGTGCCGCCGCTGCGCGGCCAGATTCGGCCGGAAGTCCGCCAGAACCTCGCGAAGGCAGGTCTCCGGCTGCTCAGCCAGATACAGGGTGCGAAATCGCCGCTGGAGGTCGTCGAACCGATGGTTGAACGCGTAGAGATCCCGTGGCGCGAAGGCCAGCGGATCGTCGCGCCGCCCCACTCGCCACAGCGGCAGCGACGTCACGCTTGGAAGCTGGCGACCTGTCGGGCCGCACGCGCCACGGCGACGAACTCCGACGTCTCCCGAGCCGCCCCGAGCACTTCGATCGGCGCTTGGTCGTCCAGACGGGTATTCGTACCGAACAGCCAGGCGCGGGCGGTCTGTCCGTCGTAGGCGTCGACCAGCATCCGCACGACCTTGTAGCCCTCTCGGAGACGGCGTTCGGTCGCCGCCTGCGGCGACGCGGTCCCGCGGGCGTAGCGGCCGATCTGCTTGGCGTCCGCCAGACCTGCGACCGCGGCAGCGACTCGCTGACCGACCTGTTCCTGCAAGTAGCGAGCGATCTCTGACACCGGACGTGTCGTCGCATCGTCATCCAGGCGGCGCGCCAGCGGCGCGGTCAAGGCAGCCATCTCACGTCTCCAGACCGAAATTCAACACCAACAACGTACCACGAGAGAACACCCGGAACAACACCTGGGCGCGGCGCGCCGACCTCCGGACCGAGGTGCCCGGCACACGAAGACAGCGGCGACCGCGGTCAATCTTCGCCGCGGGTCAGCCTCATGATCTCGTCGGTGCTCATCCGGGTCGCCGCGCGGCCCCGCATGCGTTCCACCACGGCGCGACCGTCGCCGCTGGCGCGTTGCACCCCTCCTGCCTCGCGCAAACCAGCCGCGCGAAGCCCCAGTGTGGCCTGGCCCGCCAGCCACGCCGAGTGTGCCTCCACGGCCTCCTGCTCGTTGCAGCTAATCCAGCCGTCGATCTCACCGGGGTAGGCGTCGTAGTAGGCGACCGCCGCCTGGACCACTCCGAGCGGAAGCTCAAGGAATTCAGCGGCCCCCGCGACGTCCCCGTCGCTGTCGCGCACCGCCGCGATCACCTCCCAGACATCGCTCCCGGTACCGACCAAGCGTGCCCGTCGACCGGCCGGCCCGTCGACGAACCGAACCAGCGGATGCTCATCCGCCCGCAGTCCCTCTTCGACGTAGCGCTGCGCCAATGTCCGCGGCTCCAGTTGCATCCGCTGCGCACGAGCGTTCAGCCGCCCGATCGTCGACTCCGGTAGACGCAGGTTCAACGGATCACCAGCCATGCGCCGGAACGTAGCACCGCGTAGCGCAGCCGCCGAAAACGCGGGAGCACTTAGCCGGCCCCTGACCGGCTAAGTGCTCCCGCGCGCGCCCAGACGTGCCTCCCGCAGCCCCGAACCCCAGGGTTTAGGCCACGAAAGGCCACGAACCCGCTACTGGCGCGTAGACACTCGTTTCCTACGGGACCGTAGAAAGCAAAAGACCCCGCGATTTGCGGGGCCTTTCAGAGGTGCGCGATACAAGACTCGAACTTGTGACCTCACGCATGTCAACGACGCCGTCCACGCCCTACTTTTGCTGCAATTTGCAGGGAAAATGCCGCGTGGCTCCGGCAGGCAATAAGTGCGGATTTGCGGGGTTCTGCGCGCCTTAAGGCCACGAGGCCGATCGCCGTGGCCTAAACCGTGCGCCAGTCAACTTTCCCCGCAGACAACAGTTGGCTCTCGACATCGCTGTCGACGCAGTCTCCCGAAAGGACGCCAAGAATCCATAGAACCGCCCAGCTGCAGCCAAAACTTCCACAGATTGCGAGGAGTCCACCCGGAAACTGGACGTTCCACCGACCACTGCGACTACCGTGAGACCCAGCTTCGATTTAGCAACGCAGCAGGGCCGCGATGACCGACAACGCCGATACCGAACCTCCCCTGTCCCCCGCCGACGCAATCCGCCCTCCCGACAACGTCGTGCGGATCCTCCCCCGCGAGCCCTGTTCCCAGCGCTGGGCGGCATCTGCCATCGTCGAGATTCCGGGCCACTCACAGGAACGCCGAGCGATTCATATTCTCGGACGGCCAGTCATCGAACGAGTCCACACGTTTCCGTCACGTCACGGCGGTGCCCCTCTGCCGAGCACCCAACGGCACCGTTTCGCCGCACGCGCCGTCACGGCATCGCTGATCATCGCGGGCATGGTCGGAGGGGCGCCCACCGCACTGCGCACCCTCGGACTGACCTAGTTCCGCTCCGGGTCGTTCTACGCGGCGCCGGCCGCGTGGCTCGCGCCGCGCAGCCGGCAGTACTGTGTAGCGGGGTCCGGTCACAACGGCCGC
>JBQGEK010000071.1:0-7270 GCA_052039575.1 Patulibacter sp.
CAACGCGGGGGCGAGGACGATCGCGGCGCTGCACCCCAACCGCTTCATGCTGGGGCTCGGGGCCAGCCACGCACCGGCGATCGACACGATGACCCAGCGCACCTACGGCAAGCCCGTCGCGACGATGCGCGCCTACCTCGACGCGATGGCCGAGACCCCGCTGCGGATCCCTGAGGGCCGCGAGCCCGCGCCGCCGGTCGTGCTCGCCGCGCTCGGTCCGAAGATGCTCGAGCTCGCCCGCGACCGCACCCAGGGCGCGCACCCGTACCTGGTGACCCCGGAGCACACCGCGCTCGCGCGGGAAGCCGTCGGTCCCGACCGGTTGGTCGCCGTCGAGCAGGGGGTCGTGGTCACCGACGACCGCGCGACCGCGCTGCGCCACGCCCGCACCCACCTGGAGATCTACAAGGTGCTCCCGAACTACCGCAACAACTGGCTGCGGCTCGGCTTCACCGAGGACGACCTGGCCGGTGACCTCAGCGACCGGCTGGTCGAGGCGCTGATCGTCTGGGGCGACGAGGACACGATCTACCAGCGCGTGGCGGAGCACCAGCAGGCCGGCGCGGACCACGTCTGCCTGCAGGTCCTCGGCGACCGCCGCAGCGACGTGGCGATGGAGGGCATCCGCCGGCTCGCCCCGGCGCGGCGCTGATCCCTACCGCATGAACTCCGGCGGCTCGAGCGGCGGCTCGCCGCGCGACCACCGCCGGCTGCCACGCGACCCCGGGGGCGAGCCCGGACCGAGCTGGCGCGGCGCCGTGGTCTGACGGGTCACCGCGACGCGGTCGAGCGTGGCGATCAGCGCGGCGTGGCTCGCCCGCACGTCCTGGAGGATGTTGCGGGCGTTGGCCTCGAGCGACTGGCCCAGGTCGTGCAGGTTGCGGGCCAGCGTCTCGCCCTCGTGGAGGACCTGCATCGCGGTCTCGCGTGCGGCGGTCAGCTGCATCTGCGCCCGGCGGCGGGCCTCGTCGCCCGCGCGCTCGGCGTCCTCCTCGGCGGCGGACCGGGCGTCGTCGGCCGCCCGCAGCGCCTCGGTCCGGGCGAGCGTCGCCTCCGACACCATCCGGTCGGCGGTCTCCTGTGCCTCGCGGAGGATCTCGGTGGCCTGCTGCTCGGCTGCCCCGACCGCGGACGCGCTACGGCCCTCGGCGGCCTCGGTCACGCGCCGGGCATGGATCTCGGCGTCGCGGCGGACCTCCGCCGAAGCCTGCTCCGCCGCCGTTCGCTGCGAGACCAGCCACGTCTGCAGGTCGGCGTGTGCCTTCTCGGACCGCGCCTGCGCGTCGGCCCGGGCCTCGGTGATCGTCAGCTCGGCGTCCTCACGCGCCTTCGTCGTGAGCGCGTCGGCCTGCTCCCGCGCTCGCTGCGTGGCGGCGTCGGCCTCGTCCCGTGCCCGATCGGTCAGCTCGACCGCGCGGTCCCGCGCCTCGGACGCGATCCGGTCGGCCTGCTCGCGGGCGGTCTCGACCCGCTCGCGGGCTTCGGATACCAGGTCGGTGACGTCCTGCTCGGCCGCTTCCACCCGCATCCGGGCGGCGCGGTCGGCCTCGGCGATCCGGTCGTTGGCGCGGCGCTCGGCGGCGGCGATCCGCTCGTCGGCCCGCTGCGTCGCGTCACGGACCAGGGCGTCGGCCTCGCGCTGGGCGTCGACCCGCAACCGCTCGGCGGCCTGCTCGGCGGCGGCGACGATCGCGGCGACCCGGTCCGCGGCCATGGAGCCGTTCGCGCCCGCGGCGGGGGAGGAGTGCGCTCGCGGGTCGCCGGCCATTCCGGGCAGGATAAGGCGTCCACAACATGCCGGGTTACCGGCAAGAACGGACCGGGGCAAGCCCGTAGACTCGGCGGTCGCCCATGGACGACCGGTACGACCCTCAGCAGATCGAGCCCCGCTGGCAGCAGGTGTGGGCGGACGAGCGCACGTGGGAGGTCCCCAACAGCGCGCTGGAGGACTCCGCGGCCGACCCGGTCTACGTCCTCGAGATGCTGCCGTACCCGAGCGGCGAGCCGCACGTCGGGCACCTGAAGAACTACGCGATCGGCGACGCCGTCGCGCACTTCAAGCGTCGCCACGGCAAGACGGTGCTGCACCCGATGGGCTTCGACTCGTTCGGACTGCCGGCCGAGAACAACGCGATCAAGACCGGCGAGCACCCGCGTGATGCGACCGAGAAGTCGATCGCGTCGTTCCAGCGCCAGTTCCGTGAATGGGGCGTGTCGATCGACTGGTCGCGCGAGATCGCGTCGCACCGCCCCGAGTACTACCGCTGGACCCAGTGGCTGTTCCTCCAGTTCTTCAAGAACGGCCTGGTCGAGCGGCGCAGCGCCGCGGTCAACTGGGATCCGGTCGACGAGACGGTGCTCGCCAACGAGCAGGTGATCGACGGTCGCGGCGAGCGCTCCGGTGCGCTGGTCGAGATCCGTCAGCTGGAGCAGTGGTTCCTGCGGATCACCGACTACGCGCAGCGGCTGCTCGACGACCTCGACACGATCGACTGGCCCGAGCACGTCAAGACGATGCAGCGCAACTGGATCGGCCGCTCGGCCGGCGCCCAGGTGCGGTTCCGCTGCGACGAGCTCGACACCGAGTACGAGGTCTTCACGACCCGTCCCGACACGCTCTTCGGGGCGACGTTCTTCGTGATGGCGCCGGAGCACCCGGACGTCATGAAGCTGGTCGAGGGCACCGACCGCGAGGACGAGGTCCGCGCGTACGTCCAGCAGGCGCTGACCGCCGACCGCACCGAGCGCGGCGCGGCCGACAAGCCGAAGACCGGCGTCGCGCTCGGCCGCGAGGTCACCAACCCGGTCAACGGCGAGCGGCTGCCGATCTACGTCGCCGACTACGTGCTGATCGACTACGGCACCGGTGCGATCATGGCGGTCCCCGGTCACGACCAGCGCGACTACGACTTCGCGCAGGCGTTCGACCTGCCGGTCAAGCGGGTGATCGTCGGAGCCAACGACGAGGCGCCCGAGGACTTCCCGGGTGGGGCCGAGGCGTGGGCGAACAGCGACGACGCGCTGCCGTACGTCGGCGACGGCCCGCTGACGGGCAGCCACGAGGACTTCGACGGCACGCCCAACCGGCAGGCGCTCGAGGCGATCACCAGCTGGCTCGACGGGCAGGGCAAGGGCGAGCAGTCGATCAACTTCCGGCTGCGCGACTGGTTGGTCAGCCGCCAGCGCTACTGGGGCTGCCCGATCCCGATCATCCACTGCGACGCCTGTGGGATGGTCCCGGTCCCCGAGGATCAGCTGCCGGTCGTCCTGCCCGAGATCGAGGACTACAAGCCGAAGGGCAAGTCGCCGCTGGCGGCGGCCGAGGAGTGGGTCAACACCACCTGCCCGTCGTGCGGCGCCGCCGCGCAGCGCGAGACTGACACGCTCGACACCTTCGTCGATTCGTCCTGGTACTTCCTGCGCTACACCGACGCGCAGAACGACCAGGCTGCGTTCGACCCGTCCGTCGTCAACCGCTGGATGCCGGTCGACCAGTACATCGGCGGCGTCGAGCACGCGATCCTCCACCTGCTCTACGCGCGGTTCTTCTGCAAGGCCCTGACCGACGTCGGCGTGCTCGACGTGAACGAGCCGTTCCAGGCGCTGTTCACCCAGGGGATGATCACCAAGGACGGGGCGAAGATGTCCAAGTCCAAGGGCAACACGGTCGCCCCGCGCGAGATCGTCGAGAAGTTCGGCGCCGACACCGCCCGGACCTACGCGCTGTTCCTCGGTCCTCCGGACCAGGACGCCGACTGGTCCGACGAGGGCGTCGAGGGCGTGCACCGGTTCCTCTCGCGTCTGTGGCGGTTGAGTGCCGAGGCCGCGGCGCGGATGGTCCATCCGGCGCCGGTCTCGGAAGGCGCTTCCGCCGGCTCGTCCGCGCCGCACCCGGCGGGCGCGGTGACGCCCGAGGGCTGCGAGGGCGACGATCTGGAGCTGATCCGCAAGGCCCACTGGGCGATCGACAAGGTCACCGGCGACATGGGCCGGCGGTTCGCGTTCAACACCGCGGTCGCCGCCGTGATGGAGCTGACCAACGCGATCTCGGTCCGGCGCAACGCGCTGGTCGGCGACGGAGCCCCGTCGCGGGCGGCGGACGTCACGGACGAGGCCGGATCGTTCGTCGACGACCGGGTGGTGGCGAACATGGAGGGCTGGGCGGCGATCCGCTTCGCGCTGGCGACGGCCAACTCGCTGCTGCAGCCGTTCGCCCCGCACCTGACCGCGGACGCCTACGAGCGGCTGACCGGCGCGCGGGTCTGGGAGCAGGCATGGCCGACCGCCGAGCAGCAGTACCTGGAGCGCGACGAGTTCGAGCTGGTCGTCCAGGTCCAGGGCAAGGTCCGGGACCGGGTGCCGGCTTCGGCGTCTGCTTCCCGCGAGGAGCTGGAAGCGCTGGCGCTCGGCCGCGAGAAGATCCAGCCGTTCCTGGAGGGCAAGACGGTCGTGAAGGTGATCGTCGTCCCGGGGAAGCTCGTCAACATCGTCGTGCGGTAGCGGTTCGGCGCTCGGCCGGCGGGTCGGCAGCTGCTCGGTGGGCCCGTGGGCCGGACCGTGCAGCGTCGGACTCGGCGGGCGGGCCGCGTGCTGCGCGGCGCCGATCTGGCGGAACCGTGCAGCGTCGGACTCGGCGGGCGGGCCGAAGCAGACGGACGCGAGATCGGCACGGGGACGGCACTGACCCGGGGTCACGTGTAGGGCGACGATTCGTAGCGTCCCACGGGTGCTCGACCACCCGTGGATCCGTCTCGCGCTCGGGGCCGCCGCGGCGGTCCTGCTGGGGCTGATCGCTGCTCGGGTGATCGCCTCGGTGCCGCGGGACGACGGTCGCAGCACACCCTCCGGAGCCGTCGAGCAACGGTCGGGTCGCACGACGGACGGTGACGAAGCGGACGGCGTCGGGGAGGGCGCCGATCCGCGGGTGTCCGATCGGCCGGCGTCGACCGACGGGGATGGGGCCCCCGCGCGTCCGACGGTCTCCGGAGGGTCTGGTCTTACGGTCCACGTCACCGGGGCGGTGCGCAAGCCCGGCGTCTACGCGCTCGACGACGGGGCGCGGGTCGTCGACGCGGTGCGTCGGGCCGGCGGCCTGACCGGGCGGGCGAACGCCCAGGGCGTGAACCAGGCGGCCGAGCTGCGGGACGGGCAGCAGGTCGTGGTGCCCGACCGGGAAGCGTCGGGCGGGACAGGCGGGTCGGCGGCTGGCGGCACGGGTGTCGGCGGGAGCGCGGCGGCCGGTGCGGGCTCGGCGGCAGGGAGCGCCGCGGGAGGGCCGATCGACCTCAACACGGCGAGCCTCGACCAGCTGCAGCAGCTCGACGGGGTCGGACCGACGACGGCCGAGAAGATCGTCCGCTTGCGCGACGAGCGCGGCGGGATCGGGGCGGTCGAGGACCTGGCCGAGATCCCCGGGATCGGGCCGAAGAAGCTCGAGGCGATCCGGGCGCAGCTCGGACCGTGAGCGGGCGCGGAGCACAGCCACGGTTGGGCCCGGCAGAGTGGATGCCTGGCGCGAGCCGCTGGGGAGCGCGTCGGTGACCGCCCGCTGGCCGCAGCACCACCTGGTCGGGGCGATCGTGGCCGGGCTGGTCGTCGGACCGCGGTGGGCGTGGGCGGTGCCGGCGATCGCCGTCGCGGCGTGGATGACGCAGCCGCGGACCGGGTGGGCGGTCGCGGCGGTGGTCGCGGTCGTGCTGGCGGCGGTCGGTGGCCACCTGCGCGTGACCCAAGCGTGGAGTCACGCCGAGCGGCCACTGCAGGCGGGGGCCACCGTGCAACCGAGCGAGACGGTCGAGGTGCTCGAGCCGCCGCAGCAGACGCTGACCGGCGGATGGCGGTTCGACGGCAAGCTGCGCGGGGCGACCGTCGACGTCCGCACGCCCGTGGCGCGGCACGGGCCCGCGTTGCGGACCGGAGAGCAGATCCGCGTTCGCGGGCGGCTGTTCCGGCTGACCGACGGGGCGATCGGGACGCGCTCGCGGGGGATCGCGTTGGGTCTGGAGGCGACGGTCGTCGACGTGGTCGGCCGGCGCGGCGGCTGGCGCGGGGCGATCGACGGGATCCGCGAGCGGGCCGAGCGGACCCTGTCGTTCGAGGGTGACCAGAACCCTCGTACCGCCTTGCTGCGCGGGATGGTCCTGGGGCAGGACCACGCGTTCGGGGCCGAGCAGGAAGAGGCCTACCGGCGCAGCGGGCTGGCGCACCTGGTGGCGGCGAGCGGACAGAACGTGGCGCTCGTCGCGGCGATGGTGATCGGGATCGGGGCGCTGATCGGGGTGCGGCGCTCGTGGCGGTTCGCGGCGGCGATCACCGCGGTCGCGGTCTACGTGCCGCTGGCCGGCGCGGGACCATCAATCCGGCGGGCCGGCGTGATGGGCGTCCTGACGTTGCTGGCGCTCGCGCTCGGGCGGATCGCCGATCGCTGGTGGGCGCTGCTGCTGGCGGCGTTGATCACCGTGCTCGTCGATCCGTTCTCGCCGGAGCAGCTCGGCTGGCAGTTGAGCTTCGCCGCGGTGATCGGTCTGCTGCTGCTCGTCGACCCGCTCGCACAGGCGGCCAAGCGCGTCGGCCTGCCCGCGTGGGTCGGGATGGCGCTGGCGGTGCCGGTCGGAGCGGGGCTCGCGACCGCTCCGGTGCTGGCGGCGTCGGTCGGCGACGTCTCGCTGACCAGCGTCGCGGCCAACGTGATCGTCGAGCCGCTGGTCGCGCCGGTCACCTGGTTGGGGATGGCCGCCGGAGTGCTGGGGCCGGAGGCACGGCCGGTCAGCGGCTGGGCGGTCGCCGCGGTCGGACCGCTGCTGGACTGGGTCAACGGGGTCGCGGTCTGGGCGGCCGAGCCGCGCGGGGCGGTGGTCCAGCCGGGACCGTGGCGGTCGGCGGTGCCACTGCTGGTGATCGGGGCGCTGCTGGTCGCGGCGGCGCGTCCCGCCTGGACGGTGCGCCTGGGCGACCGGGTGCGTCCGTGGACCCGCCGTCGGATCTCGCGCCGCGTCCGACGCACGATCGTCGTCGGGTTGGGCGCGGTGCTCGTCGCCGGGGTGCTGATCGGCCCGAGTCTGCGCGGCTGGATCGGGGGCGACGGCGGTCGTGGCGGGACGGTGCTCGCGGGCGACGGGGTGGTGGTGCGCGCCGTCGGGCAGGGAAGTGCGACGCTGCTGCGTCAGGGCGACGCGACGATCCTCGTCGACGCCGGTCCGCCGCACGGACGGATCCTCGACCGGCTGACCGAGCAGGGAATCGAACGGCTCGACGTGCTGGTGCTCTCGCA
>JBQGEK010000072.1:0-6534 GCA_052039575.1 Patulibacter sp.
GCGCGGGCGGCCGAGATCACGCTCCGCGCGCGGGTGACCGAGCGGGACGCCCGACTGCGGCAGCGCGCGCTGCACCGCCCGGCGGGCGCCGCCCGGCCGGAGCTCGCGCTGAGCGCCAGCGGACGCGTGCTGTCCCTCGAGGCGACCGCCTCGACGGCCCCGGCGTCCCCCGACGCCCCGCAGTGGCGGCTGCCGCTGCCGGGCCCGGGCGGCGGCGAGCTGCTGCTGCCCGACGGCCGGACCGGCTACGCCGAGCCGTGCGGCGACGACGGGTTCCTGGTCTACGCGACGTCGGCCGCGCAGCGCACCGCGCCCGCGGTCGCCCTCGAGCTGCTGGGGACCGGCAACCCGACCGCATCGGTCGCGGGGGCCACCCGGGTGATCAGCCGCAGCCACGCCGACGTGCTCGGGCTGCTCGCCGACGCTCCCGGCGGCCTGCGCGCCGAGCAGCTGGCGGTGCTGCTGCGCGGTGACGAGGCCCACCCCGGCACCGTGCGGGCCACCTGCTCGCGACTGCGCTCGAAGCTGCCCGGCGTGATCCTCACCGACCCGTACCGGCTGGCCGACGGCGTGCGAACCGACCTGTCCGTCGTTCGCTCCGCGCTCCGGTCCGGTGACCTGTTGCGCGCCGCTGGCGCCTATCCCGGACCGCTGCTGCCGGCGAGCACCGCCCCGGGTGTCCGCCAGGCCGCCGACGAGCTCCACGGAGAGCTGCGCGGCGCGCTGCTGGAGGCGCGGCCGATCGCCGCGCTCGAGCTGTGGTGCGCGGCCCCGCACGGCCGCGACGACCTGCGAGCCGCCGAGGCGCTGGTCGCCGTTCTTCCCGCCGGCGATCCGCGGCGCGGAGCCGCGCAGGGCCGGGTCCGCGCACTGCGGCGCCGGCTCGGCCTGTAGCCCCGAAGTAGAAGGTGGCACCTCTCACTTCCTTTGCGGCATGATCTTCGGCGTGAGCACCGTCGATCCCCGCACTCCCGTCATCGTCGGCACCGGCCAGGTGACCCAACATCGCGGCACCGGCAGCGCCAGTCCGCTCGAGCTGATGGTCACCGCCGCGCGAGCGGCGGCCGACGGCGCGGGGACCAACGGTCCTGCGCTGCTCGGTCGCACGGAGAGCGTCGGCCTGGTCGACATCTTCAGCTGGCCCGTCCCCGACCCCGGCGCGATGCTCGCCGCCGAGCTCGGACTCGCGCCGCGCGAGACCGTGCGCACGGTGATCGGCGGTAACAGCCCGATCGCCCTGCTCGGCGACGCGGCCACGCGGATCGCCGCGGGCGAGCGGGACGGCGTGCTGCTCGGCGGCGGCGTGGCCGGCGTCGCCCACCGCGACCCGGTGCTGCGCGGGGTCGACCCCGGCTGGCCGTCGCAACCGGACGGCACCGCCCCGACCCGGGTGGTCGGCCGTGACCGCCCTCCGTCGCACGACGCCGAGCTGGCCGCTGGGCTGCTCGCCCCGGTGCTCGTCTACCCGCTGTTCGAGCACGCGCTGCGTCACGCGGCCGGCCGCGACAGCGCCGAGCAGCGCGCGTGGATCGCGTCGTGGTGGGCCCGCTACAGCAACGTCTCGGCCGTCCACCCACAGGGATGGACCCGCGACGCGCTCTCCCCCGAGCAGGTCGCGACCCCGTCCGACCAGAACCGGCTGATCGCCGATCCGTACCCGCGGACGATGAACGCGAACATCGGCGTCGACCAGGCCGCGATGCTGCTCGTGACCAGTGCCGGGGCGGCCGAGGCGGCCGGGATCCCCCGCGACCGCTGGGTCTTCGTCCACGCCACCGCCGGGGCCACCGACCACTGGTTCGTCGGCGAGCGCGACCGGCTCGACCGCTCCCCCGCGATCGCGGCCTGCGGCGACGCGGTCTTCGGCCACGCCGCGACGATCGCCGACGAGATCGCGCTCGTCGATCTCTACTCATGCTTCCCGTGCGCGGTCCAGGTCGGCGCGAACGAGCTGGGATTCCGGGTCGACGACCCGGCGCGACCGCTGACCGTGACCGGCGGGCTGGCGTTCTTCGGCGGACCGGCGAACAACTACGTGACTCACTCGATCGCGACGCTGGTCGACCGGGCACGGGCACGCCCGGACGAGCGGGCGCTGGCGAGCGCGGTCGGCTGGTACCTGACCAAGCACGGCCTGGCGCTGCTGTCGGCGACGCCACCCGACCGGCCGTTCGCCCACCACGACGTCCAGGCGACGGTCGACGCCCAGCCGCGCTGCACCATCGCCGAGACCCCGACCGGCGCGTGGACGGTCGAGTCGTTCACCGTCGCCTACGACCGGGAGGGCGCCGGCAACGTCGGGATCGTCGCCGCCCGCGACGGCGACCGCCGTGCGTTCGGCCGGACCGAGGACCGCGCCACGATCGACCGCCTGCTCGACGGCGACCCGATCGGCCGGACCACCGAGCTCGACGGCGCCGGCGGCTTCGCCCTCTAGCCGCGAGCGACCGCCGCGTGGCACGGGTGACCGGTCGAGGTTGAGCACGTCCTACGTGTCGAACCTCGACCGGTCGACGGCCCGCGAGCCTTTCAGCCCGCGGCGCCCCCCGCGCTCAGCTCTCCGGAGCGTCGAGGCAGCGCTGCACGCCACCGACGAAGTCGGGGAACTGCGACTCCTGCTTCTCGACCGCGGCGGCGTGCTGCTCGCGCAGCTCTGCGGCGGGAGCGCCGTCCTTGCCGATGTCCCGCTCCCACTCGCCGTTGACCTTGTCGCTGATCGCAGCGCGGAGCTTCTCGACCTCGGAGTCGGGCAGCACGGAGACCTCGGTGTTGCTCTCGCGGAGCGCCTCGCACGAGGCGTCCTCGGCCTCGGCGTCGAACTCCCCGAGCTTCGCCGGGACGTCCGCGGCCACCTCCTCGATCACCTTGCGGTGCGCATCCGACAGCTTCTCCCAGCCCGCGCTGCTCATCGCCAGGGCGCTCGCGGTCGACGTCCCCATGCCAAGGTCCGTCATGTAGCCGCTGACCTCGTTGAGCTTCATCGGTCCGACGAAGCCCAGCGGGATCCCGTAGTAGGCGTTGATCAGGTCGCGCTCCATCGCCCCGTACATGTCCTGCACGGCGACGGTCAGGATGTTCGCACCGACCGTGCTCAGGGACTTCGCTCCACGGTCGACGCCGCGGACCTTCTTGCCCCTGAGATCCTCGACGGTGCGGATCGCCTGCTTCGACCCGAAGCCGCTGTTCGGCGCCACGTTCCAGGCAACCGGCTCCAGGCCCTGGCCCTCCCACTCGGCGCGCAGCGCGTCGTTGTCGACGGCCAGCTCGGCCATCGCCGCGGTGGCGGCCGGGACGTTGCGCGTCCGGAACGGCAGGTCCGCCACCGTCGTCAGCGGGAACTTGCCGGCGTGGTACGACGGCGTCACCTGCGCCACGTCCACGCGTCCGTCCTTCAGGCCTTCGGAGACCTCGTCGGGCTTCAGCAGCGTGCCATCCCAGAACTCCTCGAAGGTGATCTCCCCGTTGGAGCGCTTGGTCACCTCCTCCATCCACCAGGTCCACAGCTTGCCGAACGACGTGCCCTGACCGGCGAAGTACGAGAACCGCAGTTCGGCCTTCGCCCCCTCGGAAGCCCCGTCGGCGTCATCCGACCCGCCGCAGGCGCTGACACCAAGCCCGATCGCCGTCGCAACCGCAGCTGCGCTCAGCCACCGTCGTCCCTGTCCTACCCACCGCTGTTGCATCTCTCTCCTCCTCTGGTGTGCCCGGTTCGAGCGGTGGTCCGCTCGAACCCGGGTCCGTACAGCGCGCCGGGAAGCTCCCACCGCGCGCGCAAGTCTGGAGCCGCCTGTCCGGCCCTCGAGGTCTCTTCGCGACCCAGTGCCTCAGAGCTCGCGGCCGACCCGCCGCCCCTCGCGCACCGCCTCGGTGATCGTCCGCGGCGCGACACTGTCGCCGACCGCGGTGGCGGCCACGCCGCGCGCCCGGAGCTCGCCCAGCAGACCGTCGTCGGCGACGTTGCCCACCGCCAGCACCACGGCGTCTGCGGTGATCCGTCGCTCGACGCCCGAGAACGCGTCGCGCAGGACCAGCCCGTCGCCGTCGCCCCGCGTCACCACCGTGTGCGCGACGAAGCTCACGCCCTTGCGCGACAGCCGCCCGTACATCGTCACCATCGTCGCCTGGTCGAGACCGGTCCCGGCGGACAGCCGCGCGGTGATCAGCGTGACGGTCGCGCCGAGATCGGCCAGCCGCTCGGCCGGCACGTAGGCGGGGAAGTGCCCGGCGCCGTCGACCACCACGACATGGCGGCCACTCCAGTCACCGTGTTCCCGGGCCGCTTCGGCGGGGGTCAGCAGCGGCAAGCCACCGCCATCGAACCCGCCGAGCGTCGGACTCGACCCCGTCGCCACGACGACGTGGTCGAAGCCGTCGGTCGCGAGCGAGTCGACGGTCGCCTCCACGCCGAGCCGGACCTGCACGCCCTGGCGGTCGAGCTCGGCGCGCTGGAACTCGATCAGCTCCATCAGCATCGTGCGCGCGTCGACCGCGGCGGCCGACGGCACCTGACCCCCCAGTTCCGGGGACCGCTCGAACAACGTCACGTGGTGGCCACGCTCCGCGGCCGTCAGCGCCGCTTCCATCCCGGCCGGTCCGCCGCCGACCACGGCTACTCGTCGTGGCTCCGCGGCGTGGCGCAGCGTGTCCAGCCCGCGCTCCCGCTCGTGACCCATCGCCGGGTTCACCGTGCAGGTCAGCGCCCGGCCGAGGTAGAGGTTGCCGAAGCAGCCCTGGTTGCAGCCGATGCAGGGCCGGATCTCGGCCGGCCGCTCGCGGGCCTTGGTCGGCCACTCGGGGTCGGCCATCAGCGAGCGCGCGATCGCCAGCCCGTCGGCGTGGCCGTCGGCGAGGATCCGCTCGGCCTGCTGCGGGTCGCGGATCCGCCCGACCGCGAACACCGGCACGTCGCCGGTGACCGCGCGGATCGCCGACGCGTACCGGACGTAGACGCCCTCCTCGACGTCCATCGGCGGGACAATCATGTGGTTGGCGGAGGACGTCCCGGCGCTGACGCTGATGTAGTCGATCTCGGCTTCGGCGGCGAGCACGCGACAGATCTCGACGTAGTCGTCGATGTCCAGGCCGCCGTCGATCAGGTCGCTGCCGTTGATCCGCACCCCGACGACGCGGTCGGGTCCGATCGCCTCCCGAACCCGAGCGATCGCTCGCAGCAGGAACCGCATCCGGTTCTCGAGCGACCCGCCGTACTCGTCGGTCCGGCGGTTGTTGAAGGGGGACAGGAACTCCCCCGGCAGGTACTCGTGGGCGGAGTGGACCTCGATGCCGTCGCAACGCGACGACGCCACGTTCGCCGCTGCCGCCGCGTAGCCGTCGAGCAGCTCCTCGATCTCGTCCGGCGTGACCGCATGCGGCTGCTCGGGCGAGATCGCGCTGCGGACGTCGGACGGTGCCCAGAGCTCGCGCTGGGAGTCGAGCGACGGCATCCGCGATCCGCTGTGGGCCAGTTGCACGATCGCCTTGCAGCCATGCTCGTGGAGCGCGTCGGCGAGCTCGTCCAGCGACGGCACGATCCGCGCCTCGTGGGCCATCAGGTAGCTGGGGAACTTCTTCGTCGTGTCGTGGACCGCGGAGCCCTCGACGACCACCGCCCCCGCGCCGCCACGCGCCCGTTCGGCGTAGTAGGCCCGCATTCGCGGCCCGACCAGTCCGTCCTCGGACATCATCGTCTGGTGCCCGGGGAAGATGATCCGGTTCTTCAGCTCCAGCCGTCCGCGCACGAGCGGGCTCAGCAGCGTGTCCACCATCAAGCGATCTCCTCCGGGGCACAACCCCGATCCGGGGGCGTGAGGGCGCCCCGCTCTCTTCTGGGAGCACGCTAACCGAGTTCCGGCTATTTATGGCAACGATTAGCCGAAATCGAGGAGGTCTGGTCAGCCCGGGCCCGTCCCCGGAGCCCGTCGCGACCGCGGCCGCACCATCCGTCGGCGGTCACGCTGGGCCATTCGCCTGCGGCCCGATCTGCAGCACCCGGGGTGCGCCCTCGTCCGGCTTGACGCTGACGAACCACGGGTGATGCGCCCCGTCGACGGGCTTTCGCGCGTCGACCAGGGCATGGCTCACCGGAGCCGTGAGGATCTCCTGGCCGCTGTTGGCCCACTTGATCAGCTCCCTGCGAGCGTGGTCGTTGAGATGGGCCCAGAGCTTCGGGTCGGGGCGCGCGTCCTCCGCGGTCCGCAGCGGACGCCCCGAGTGCACCCGGCGGGCGATGCTTCCGTCGCCGTCCGCTGGCTCTGGACCGGACTCCGGAGCCACGCCGGCGGCCGCCGCGATGCGCGCGTTCGCCTTCTCCGGGGGACCTCGGCTGCCTTCGAGGACAACCCGGCTCCGCCCGGCAACCCCACGGAGTTGAACCGTCGTCCGAGCACCGCCACGAGCGCCAGCAGGCCGGCCGCGGCGAACAGGACGCCGAGTACCGCGGACGCATCGACGGGGGTGGTCGAGTACTCGACCACCCCCGTCGATGCGTCCGCGGTACTCGGCGTCCTGTTCGCCGCGGCCGGCCTGCTGGCGCTC
>JBQGEK010000073.1:0-19491 GCA_052039575.1 Patulibacter sp.
CCGCGCTGCAGCAGGTCCTCGAGCCGACCCGGCGTCGCGACGACGATGTGCGAGCGCGACGACAGGCGGGACTGCTTCTCCAGGCCGGCGCCGCCGTAGACGGCGGTGATCGCCAGCGCACGGGAGTGCGCGATCTCGCGGATCTCGTCGACGATCTGGGTCGCCAGCTCACGCGTCGGCACGAGCACGAGCCCGCTCGGACGGTGATCCTCGGCATCGATCCCCTCGACCAGCGCGACGCCGAAGGCGATCGTCTTACCGGACCCGGTGGGGGACGAGACGAGGATGTCGCGCCCGGAGAGCGCGTCGGGCAGCGCCAGCTCCTGGACGGCGAACGGCGAGGTCATGCCGTTCTCGGACAGCGCCTGGACGACGGCGTTCGACACGCCGAGATCGGCGAAGGTGACTGCGGACATGGGCTCCTCGAAGAGGACGGGGCAAACCACGGAGGCCGGCCGGAAGGGCGCTCAACTGCCGGCCGCGATCATGCCCGTCCGACCTGCGGAGCGGGTGTCGCGCGTGGAGAGAACGCAGGGACACGGGGCCGATGGACCGCGCGGTGGGCTTCCCCTCCGCGACGCACAGCGACTCCGCCACGGAAGTCTACCGACGGAGCCGTCGCGCTGCGTGACCCTCAACACGTTCAGGTGCAGGGAGAAGCGCGGGCTCGTGCACGCACGGCGAACCGAGCGCCGCGTCGTTCGCCGGTGCTCCGCGTCCGGGCAACGGCTCAGTTACGGTCACGACTGTGCAGTTGATTCCGATCCTGGCTCAGGCCGCAGGCAGCTCGATGCCGCGGGGAACGCAGCAGCGGTTGACCAACGTCTGCGGCCCCAGCGGCACCTGGCAGAACGACCTCTGCCGGACGATCTACGAGCCCGGCGGCTCGTCGCGCCGGTTCGCCGGCGAGGTGGTCCACTGGATCACCACCACCGGCCTCTCGATCGTGCTGATCGTGATCGGTGCCTGGATCGTCAACCGGTTGGCGCGTCGCTGCGTGGTCAAGCTCGGCCGTGGCATCGGCACCAGCCGGCTGACCCGCGGCCTCTCCGCGGTCAAGCGGATGACGCCCAGCGCGTTGCTCGAGACCCGCGAGATGAACGTCCGCGGAGACCAACGGCGCGAAGCGGTGCTCGGCGTGCTCAAGAGCGTCGTCAGCGTGCTGATCTACGCCACGGCGCTGGTGATGGTGCTCAGTCGGCTCGGCGTCGACCTGGCGCCGCTGCTCGCCGGCGCCGGAGTGGTCGGCGTCGCGCTCGGCTTCGGCGCCCAGTCCCTGGTCGGTGACTTCCTGTCGGGGTTCTTCATCATGCTCGAGGATCAGTACGGGGTCGGCGACGAGGTCACCTTCAATCCGCAGTCGACCGGCGGCGTCACCGTGTCGGGCACGATCGAGGCGATGAGCCTGCGCAACACGCGGATCCGGGGGCTCGACGGAACGGTCTGGCACATCCCCAACGGCGAGGTCCGGGCGATCGGCAACCAGAGCCAGCACTGGTCGCGTGCGGTGCTCGACATCCCTGTCGTCCATGGCACCGACCTGGTGCGCGCCAAGGAGCTGATCGCCCAGGTTGCCGAGCAGGTCCGCGAGCACGACCCGAGCGTGCTCGAGCCGCCGGAGGTCTGGGGCGTGCAGGCGCTCAACCCCAACGGGATCACGCTGCGGCTGGTCGTCAAGACCACCCCCTCCCAGCAGTGGCGGGTGACGCGGCTGATCCGCGAGGGCATCGCAGAATCCTTCGCGCGCGAGGGCATCCGGATGCCGGTCGCGTTCTCGCCTGCAGGAGCCGCACTGCCGTCGGTCTGAGTCTCGGATAGCGCCCGATCGGGCGCCTCCGTCCCGCGGTCCGATGGTTCCGCGGAGCGCGAATCCGGGGCGGCGGGGGAACCGCCCGAAACGGCGGAGGAACCTCACGTTTCGTGCAGTTTCCGTTCCCACCACGTACGATGCACGCACTTTGGGCGAGCATCGCGCAGCGGAACGACCAGAGAAGCGCGCTTCGTTCGCGCTTCCGGCTCATCGCTACGCCTTCGTCGTCGTCGCGCTGCTGACCGTGGCGGCCGTCGTCGTCGCGTTGGTCGGACCGGTCGGATCGTCCGGTCAGACCCGCAGCATCCCGATGCGACTGCTCGAGCTGGCGATCGCGGGGTGCATCGTCGCAGGGTTGCTGATGCCGCGGTCGGCGGACCGCCAGAGCCGCTTCCGGCGACCCGCGCGCCATGCGGTCGCCAGCACGGTGGTGGCGCTGTGTCTGGTGTTCGTCTCCTACGGAAACCACTGGGAGGACACCGGGCGGATGATGGCGGGGCCGCCCGCCGTCGACGTCCTCGAGATGCTCGTCGCCCCGCTCGTCGTGCTGGCACTGCTGACCATGGTGCGGTCCCGAGACAGTGGCTTCGGGGTCGTTCGGCTGGCGGTCGACGGCGCGGTGATCGCCAGCAGCACCGTGGTCTTCGGCTGGTACGTCGCGATCCGACCGCTGCACGAGGGCACCGCCTACGACGTGAGCCCGTCGACGGCGCTCGCGTTCCTGGTCGTCGACGCGCTGGCGTTCGCGTTCGGCTTGCTGCTGCTGTCGCGGGTGGGCTTCAGCGGCCGGCCGACCGTCGCGGTCGGCGTGCTCGGGATCGGTGTCCTGCTGGTGGCCGACCTCACGCGGATCCTCCAGGTGCTGCCGACCGAGCCCGGTTCGGCGTTGTCGAGCGACCTCGGCTGGGTCGCGAGCCTTGCGTGCTTCGCGGTCGCTGCGTGGCTGCCTGCTCGACCGAGCCCGAATCCGGCGTTTCATGCGAGCACCTCCGGCCGGTGGTGGATCGCCCTGGCCTACGTGTTCCTGCTGCCGGTCTCGGTGGTCCTGGTGCTCGCGTCCCACAACGAGGACGGCGGGCCGCTGATGGGGATCGCTGCCGCCGCGATCATCGCGGTCCTCGGCTTCCGGCACGTGCTGGTCCGCCACCGCAACGACGTGCTGACCGGGCAACTGCAGCGGTCGGTACAGCAGCTCGCCCGGCGCGCGCGCCACGACGAGTTGACCGGGTTGCTCAACCGCGGCGGTCTGGTCGACGAGCTCGAGGGGCTGCAGCAGCGCGGTGGGCGCGTGGCGTCCGAGCCGGTCACCGCGATCTTCGTCGACATCGACCGCTTCAAGGGCGTCAACGATGCCCTCGGCCACACGGTCGGGGACACGGTGCTGCGCGTGATCGGGACCCGGATCGGCGGGTGGGTCGACGAGGTCGGCGGGATCGCGGCGCGGATCGCCGGCGACGAGTTCATCGTCGTGCTTCCGGGCCTCGGCACCGAGACCGCCGCGCTCTCTCGCGCCCAGGACGTGCTCGATCTGGTGGAGGCACCGATCCCGGTCGGGCCGCGTGGCGAGCTGGTCGTCACGGCGTCGGCCGGAGTGGCGGTCGCGACCGAGATGGGCACCGACGACGCGATCATCCGCGAGGCCGATCTGGCGATGCTCGCCGCGAAGTCCGGCGGTCGCGCCCGGGTCCGGCTGTTCGAGGAGGACCTCCGCCAGCGCTCCGAGGACCGGATGCAGATCGAGCAGGAGCTGCGGCGTGCGTTGAGCACCGACCACGAGATCGAGGTCCACCTGCAGCCGCTGATCCACCTCGATGGGGGCGGCCTCTGGGGAGCCGAGGCACTGGTCCGCTGGCGCCATCCGACCCGCGGAACGCTCTATCCGTCGCGGTTTCTGCCGGTGGCCGAGGAGAGCGGTCTGATCCTGCCGCTCGGCGAGCGGGTGCTCACGGTGGCCTGCTCCGCCGCAGCGGCGATCCCCGGGATGACGGTCGCGGTCAACCTCTCGCCCCGCCAGCTGCACGACCCGGCGCTGGCCCCGCTCGTGCGTCGTCAGCTGCGCCGTCAGGGGCTGGCGCCTGACTGCCTCTGCCTCGAGGTCACCGAGGACGCGCTGGTCGACGACCGGGCGATCGCGGTGCTCGAGGATCTTCGCCGCTTCGGGGTGCAGGTGGCGATCGACGACTTCGGGGTGGGCGCGTCGTCGTTCCGCCAGCTCCGTCGCCTGCCCGGCGCGCTGGTCAAGATCGACCGGTCGTTCATCGAGCGGATCGACCAGCAGGATGGCGCCGACGACCGCGTGATGGTCAAGGCGATGGTCGGCCTGGCGGAGCATCTCGAGCTGCAGGTGAGCGCCGAGGGGATCGAGCGCGAGGAGCAGCTGCGGATCGTGCGCGAGCTCGGCGTCAAGGTCGGGCAGGGCTGGCACCTCGGCGCTCCGACCCGAGCCGCCGTGTTCGTGACGGAGCGACGTGGCGGTCTGCTGCTCCGGCCGCCGCGCGACTGAACCGGTCAGCGCTCGCGGGTGCCGGCGCGTGGCGTGCGCCAGGCGGTAGCGTCACGGCATGACGGCACCCCAGAGGACCCACGTCCTGCTGATCGGCGGAGGCGTCGCGGCGGCGTCGGCCGCCCGCACCCTCCGCGAAGCGGACTACGACGGCAGTATCACGCTGGTGACCCGGGAGCTCGACGCTCCGTACCACCGGCCGCCGGGCTCCAAGGAGCTGCTGCGCGGCGAGCAGGCCCTGGACGACGCCCTCGTGCTGCCCGCGGAGTGGTACGCCGAGCACGGCGTCGACCTGCGGACACGGACGTCGATCATGAGCCTCGATCCGGCCGCGCGTACCGCGAAGCTGCAGACGAAGGACGAGCTGACCTACGACCGGGCGCTGCTCGCGACCGGGGCGATGGTCCGCCGGTTGAACGTCGACGGCTCCGGTCTGCTCGGGATTCACTACCTGCGCTCGCTCCGCAACTCCGAGGCGATCCGGAGAGACCTCGACACGGTCGGCGGAACCGGCGGCGACGCACGCGTCGTCCTGATCGGCGGCAGCTACATCGGCTGCGAGGTCGCGGCCAGCCTGGCCTCGCTCGGCGTCTCCTGCACGATCCTGATGCAGGAGAGCGAACCGCTCGAGCGGACCTTCGGCCCCGAGATCGGTCGCTGGGTGCGGAAGCGGCTCGAGGACGGGGGCATCACGGTCCGCGGCGGAGTCGACGTCGAAGGATTCCTCCCGGCCGCCCGCGCCGGGTCCGAGGAGCGCGTCGGGGCGGTCGCGATCGGTGGCGGCGACCCGGTGCCCGCCGACCTGGTCGTCTGCGGCGTGGGGGCACAGCCGGACGTGATGCTCGGCAAGCGTGCGGGCCTGGAGCTCGGGGAGAGCGGCGGCGTCCGCTGCGACGACCGGCTGCGGACCTCGGCCGCCGGGCTCTGGGCGGCCGGCGACGTCTGCGAGTACGACTCGGTCGTCCACGGCGGGCTGATCCGCGTCGAGCACGAGGAGGTCGCGATCCAGCAGGGCGGCTACGTGGCCAAGCAGTGGCTCGGTCTCGACCAGCCCTACGACGTCGTGCCGTACTTCTTCAGCGACCTCGCCGACTGGGTCTCGCTCGAGTCGGTCGGGCCGGCGCGCAGCTGGGACCGCACGATCGTCGAGGGCAGCCTGGAGGACGACGCGTTCGCGGTCTGGTTCGTGGAAGGCCGGCATGTCCGGGGCTACGCCAGCTTCAACGGTGCCGGGGACATCGACCGGGCGACCGCGCTGATCCAGGCCGCCGAGCCGGTCGACGTCGAAGGGCTCGGGTAGCGTCCCGGAACGAGAACGGGCCGCCCTGAGGGCGGCCCGTTCGAAGGCTCGGAAGCCGGCGCGCGGCGCCGGTCGGGAAGCGCTACGGCTTCGTGACGATCTTGTCGGCGTCCTCGGGGATCTCGCCGCGAGCGTACGCCAGGTTCTCGGCCCGCTCGCCGGCCGTCTGTGCCAGCGCATAGACGATCGGCACGATCGCGAAGGCGGGAATGATCACGAACCACAGGGCGATCAGCCAGAAGCTGAAGGTGAAGGCACTGGTCGTTGCGAGCACGAGCATGACGCGTCGGAGCATATCCGACCGGGCGGCGCTCGGCCGCCGCGCCCCCGCCGAGCGTTCGTTGCGCTCGCTGGCGGGGCGATCTCCCGGGCGGACGCGGGGCGTCGCGGCCCAAACCGACCTCGGTGGTAGGGTTTGGGGACCGTGATCTTCACGACCAAGGCCGAGTACGGCGTCCGGCTCATGGTGCGGCTGGGCGAGCTTCCGGGCAACGAGCCCGTGTCGCTCAAGACCGTGGCCGAGACCGAGCGCCTGCCGCTGGCGTACCTCGAGCGGATCGTGGCGTTGCTGCGGCGGGCCGAGCTGGTCGAGAGCACCCGCGGCGCGCACGGCGGCTACAAGCTCGCTCGTCCCGCCGAGGAGATCCGGATGGACGACGTGATCGTCGCCCTCGAAGGCGCCGTCGCGCCGATGTCGTGCTTCGTCGACGACACCGCGGGCGACCGCGTGCTCTGCTCGCACCTGGACGACAGCGGCAACGGGTGCGCCACAAAACTGCTCTGGACGCGTGTGCAGGGCGGCGTCCACCGCGCCCTGCAGCAGACGACGCTCGCCGAGCTCGTGCAGTTCCAGTCGGCTCCTGACGCCATCACCGGCGCGGCCGCCGCGTAGCTCCCGACGACGGTCGATTCGCGGCCGTCTCCCTCACCGTAGAACCCGAACCCCGGAATCCACATGGCTGACCTCGAGATCAAGAACCTCCACGTTCGCGTCGCCGACAGCGAGAAGGAGATCCTTCGCGGACTCGACCTGACGGTCAACCGCGGCGAAGTCCACGCGCTGATGGGCCCCAACGGCTCCGGCAAGTCGACGCTCGCCAACGTGATCATGGGCAACCCGCAGCTCGAGGTCACCGAGGGCCAGATCATCTGGAAGGGCGAGGAGATCACCGAGCTCGACCCGGACGAGCGCGCGCGCAAGGGCCTCTTCATGGCCTTCCAGTACCCGGTCGCGATCCCCGGCGTGACGATCGTCAAGTACCTGCGGATGGTGCTCAACGCCCATCGCGAGGAGCGCGGCGAGAGCGAGATCTCGCTCAAGGAGTTCCGTCAGCTCGTGCAGGGCGAGATGGAGCGGACCAACGTGCCGAAGGAGTTCGGCTCGCGCTACCTCAACGACGGCTTCTCCGGCGGCGAGAAGAAGCGGCTCGAGATGCTGCAGCTCGCGCTCCAGCGCCCGGACGTCGCGATCCTCGACGAGACCGACTCCGGCCTCGACGTCGACGCGCTGAACATCGTCTCGCAGGCGGTCAACGCGATCCGCGAGGAGTCTCCGCTCGGCGCCCTGATCATCACGCACTACCAGCGGATCCTGCACCTGATCACGCCGGATCGCGTGTCGATCCTGGTCGACGGCCGGATCGTCAAGGAGGGTGGCCCGGAGCTCGTCACCCAGATCGAGGCCGAGGGCTACGCCGGAATCCGGGAAGGCATCGCCGCGAGCTGAGCGGCTGGCCCATGGGGTTCTCCGTCCTCCCAGGTAGGATTTGACGGGTGTCCTCCGAAGCGGCCCTCTCTGACACCGACTCCGTAGCGACCCTCGACGTCAACGCGGTCCGGGCGCAGTTCCCGTACCTGGACCGCCCCGAGGGCATCGTCTACCTGGACAGCGGCGCCAGCGCGCAGAAGCCGCGCGCCGTGCTCGACGCGATGTACGACTTCGGTGGACTGCACTACGCCAACGTCCACCGTGGCGTGCACCGGCTGGCGGTCGAGGCCGACGCCGCGTTCGATGCCGCCCGCGCGACGATCGCCGGGTTCGTCAACTCGACGCCCGGCGAGACGATCATCGCCAAGAGCGTCACCGAGGCGATCAATCTGGTCGTCCACAGCTGGGGCGCGCAGCACGTGGGGGAGGGCGACGAGGTCGTCATCACCCAGATGGAGCACCACGCCAACCTGGTGCCGTGGCAGCAGCTCTGCCTGCGCAAGCGCGCGACGCTGCGGTACCTGGAGCTCGACGAGCACGGACGGATCGACCTGGAGCAGCTCGACCAGCTGCTGGGCTCGGGCCGGGTCAAGATCGTCGCGGCCGCCCACGTCTCGAACGTCGTCGGCACCGCCAACCCGGTCCACGAGATCGTTCGGCGGGCGCACGCCGCCGGCGCACTGGCGCTGATCGACGGCGCCCAGGCGGTGCCGCAGCGTCCGGTCGACGTCGCGGAGATCGACGCCGACTTCTACGGCTGGACCGGGCACAAGCTCTACGGCCCGACCGGCATCGGCGTGCTGCACGTGCGCCGCGAGCTGATCGATCAGCTGCCGCCGTTCCTGACCGGTGGCGACATGGTCAACATCGTCGACTTCCACGAGACCTCGTGGGCCGCCGGACCCCAGCGGTTCGAGGCGGGAACCCCGCCGATCGTCGAGGCGGTTGGCCTGGCCGCCGCCTGCGACTGGCTGCGGTCGGTCGGCGGGATGGCGGCCGTCCACGCCCACGAGACGGCGATCACCGGCTACGCGCTGGAGCGGTTGGCGGCGGTCGAGGGGATCAGGGTCGTCGGTCCGCCGAGCGCCGAGGAGCGCGGAGCGTTGACCTCGTTCGTGGTCGACGGGATACATCCGCACGACGTGGCGGAGATCGTCTCGCGCCGCGAGGTCTGCGTGCGCGCGGGTCAGCACTGCGCCGAGCCGCTGCACCGCGCTCTGGGGATCCCCGCGACGACCCGTGCCAGCTACGCGATCCACACCGTCCGCGAGGAGATCGACGCGCTCGTCGACGCGCTCGCGGAGGCGCAGCGGATCTTCGCATGACGTCCTAGCGTCGGCGAGTCACGCGGACCCCGGCGCTCACCACGCGTCGGGGCGCGCGGGGAGCGCCGCCTCCGTTCGACCTCGTGATCAGCCCGTCGTGAAGCTGAGCGTGACCGACCCGAAGCCCTCGCCCGGCGCGTAGAAGCCGGCGAAGACCGACGACCCGGCGTTGGCGGGGATCGTACCCGGCACCTTGACGTAGCTGTGGGTCTTGCCGTCGGGGCTGACGGAACGTGACTCGGCCTTGCTCAGGTCGAGGTCGATCAGCACCCCGCGGGTGCCGCCGAGCTGGGTGCCGTCCTTGCCGTCCATCCGGAAGATCACGCGCGAGCGGTCGCCGTTGATCTCGATCTCCGGCTCGGCCGCCGACATGTCGATCGTGTGGCTCTTGAAGCGGAACCCGACCTTGCCGCGGAAGGTCGTCGCCGCGGTGCCGGACGACGCGTCGTACCAGCCGCCCCGGAACGGGAAGCCGAAGCTGTAGACGAACGAGCTGGAGCTGCCGGGGAGCACCTCGCGCGGCCCGTTGGTGGCGCCACCGCTGATCGACGTGCCCTCGCCGGTGTTGATGTACCGGATGAAGCTGTCCAGCGGCTGCCAGCTGAGGGTGGCCGAGCGCACGTCGACGGCGCCGTCCGGCCGCGCGAGCACGGGCGGCTCGCTGCCGAGTCCGGTCGCGCAGAACTCCGCGGTGCAGGTCGACGGCGACGGGGCGTCCTTGACGTGGCCGGTGATCGCGACGGTCGCGATCCGGCCGCTCGGGACGTGCCGCAACCGCAGCTGGGTGCGGACCTGGCGGGCGGTCGTCGCGGTCAGGGTCAACCGGGCGTTGCTGGCGCTCGCCGTGGCCGCGGTCCGGTCGAGCTTGCGCCGGTTGGACGGCACGGTCAACCGGCCGATCGTGCGGCGCTTGCCGCCGTTGACCAGCCCGGTCACGCGCGAGCTCTTGCCGAGCCGCACCTGCAGCCCGGTGAACGTGACGCGACGGTTCCCCTTGGTCAGCCGCACGGTGCCCTTGAGGCCGAGCGTGGCGACGCTGGTGACGGTGCCGCTCTCGACCGGCAGCACCGCGCGCGAACGGGAGTTGACGACCCGGACGGGCGACGGCGCGGACCAGCGGACGCCCTGGCCCCTGAGGCCCTTCGACCCGTTGGTCAGGGTCACCGAGCCCGCCCCGAAGTCGGATGCGGTGGCCGAGCTCGCGGCTCCTCCGACCGCGAGCCCCGCGGCAACGGTGACGGCGGCTGGGAGCAGCAGCGAACGCGCCGAGCGACGGGGGACCTGGAAGAGCATCCGTGACATGTTCGGAAACCCTAAAGGTTCGGCGACGCGGGAGCGCCGCTCCCGTCGTCGTCGGCGTGGGGTTCCGACATCGTGCGAGCCGGCGGTTCGTCGAGCCACGAGACGCGCAGCGCCGTACGGCCGGAGTCGCTGGCGTGCAGCTCGGCGTCGACGTGCCAGATCTCGGCGAGCCGCTGCTGGTCGAGGACCTCGGTCGGCGGCCCCGCGGCGACCGTACGGCCGTCCGCCATCACGACGACCCGGTCGGCGACCGCCGCGGCGAGCGCCAGGTCGTGGACGACGAGCAGGACCGCGAGGCCGTCGTCGGCGAGCGCGCGCAACCTGCGGGCCAGCTTCGCCGTCGCACCGAGGTCGAGCGCGGACGTCGGCTCGTCGGCGATCAGCACCGGTGCGTCCTGGGCCAGACCGACGGCCAGCTGGACCCGTTGCAGCTCGCCCCCGGAGAGGGTCGAGAGCTGGCGGTCGCGCAACTCGGCGGCGTCGGCGCGAGCGAGCGCGTCGTCGGCGGCGGACCGGTCCCGGACGCCCGCCCGGCGGAACGGCCCGATGTGCGGCGAGCGGCCGATCATCACCGCCTCGTGGACCGCGATCCCGTTGGGCACCGCGGGCCGCTGCGGCACGAACGCGCGCAGCTTCGCGAGCTGGCGCGACGACAGCTTGCGCAGCGGCGTGCCGTCCCAGTGGACGGTCCCGTCGGTCGGTCGGGTCATGCCGGCGGCGGCACGGACCATCGTCGACTTGCCCGCGCCGTTCGGGCCGACCACGGCGAGCAGCTCGCCGCGGTGCAGCTCGAGGTCCGCGTGGTGGAGGATCTTCGTCCCGCCGATCTCGACCTTCAGGCCGGAGACCTGGAGCATCGGGGTGCCGTGCGTGGAGGGGCTCATATCGCCTTCCGCAGCAGCCAGAGGAACAGGGGCACGCCCAGCACGACCATGAACGGCCCGACGGGCAGGTCGATCGGCGCCGCGATCCGGCGCGCGAGGGTGTCGGCGAGCAGCAGCAGGGCCGCGCCGGCCAGCGCCGACGCGGGCACCACGAAGCGGTGGCTCGAGGTGCCGCCGGCCAGCCGCACCACGTGCGGGACGACCAGCCCGACGAACCCGAGCAGGCCCGCCATCGCGGCCGACGCGGCGGCCAGCAGCGCGGCGGCGATCGCGGCCGCGAGCCGAATCATGCGCGGCTTGGCACCCAGCGACTGAGCGACGTCGTCGCCGAGCGCCAGGCGGTCGAGCGGACGGATCAGCATCACCGCCATCACCCCGCCGATCGCGACGTAGGGCCAGACCTGCGAGAGCGTGGACCAGCCGTCGTAGGGCAGGTAGCCGGCGATGAAGAAGACGGCCGACGACACGCGGTCGGGGTAGGCCGCCATCAGCATCGTGGTGCCGGCGGTGAAGATCGCGGTGATCGCGATGCCGGCGAGCACCAGCCGCGCCACCCCACCGCCGCCGCGCCCCGCCCAGGCGACCGAGAAGACCATCGCCGCGGCGACGAGGCCGAAGACCAGGGCGCTCACCGGGACCAGCGCGACCGAGTCGGGCACGGCGAGCAGCAGCACCATCGCGCCGAACCCGGCACCGGCCGTGACCCCGATGATGTCGGGTGACGCGAGCGGGTTGGCGAGTGCGCCCTGGAGCAGCGCTCCCGCGACCGCGAGCGCGGCGCCGACGACGATCGCGGACACGGTGCGGGGGATCCGCAGGTCGTTGACGATCTGGTAGATCGGGTTGTCGAGGTCCTTCTCGCCGATCAGCGGGAGGACGTCGAAGATGTCGGCCACGGCGATCGTGGTCGATCCGAGGGCCAGCGACAGCAGCGCGGCCGCCACGAGGGCGACCGCCGATGTCGCCAGCACGAGCGACTGGCGGAGGGGCACTGCGGTGTCGTCCGGCTAGTTGCGCAGGAAGTTGCGGCGCACGTGGCTGATCACGGCGCCGGGGTTGTCCGAGGCCTGCAGCAGGGTGTCGGCGTCCGCGATGTGGATCCGGTTGTTGCGCGCGGCCTTGGTCCGCTTCCACCCGGCCTTGTTGCGGAAGAACGACACGGTGTTCGGCAGCGACGCCTTGCGGCCGTGCGGGACGACGATGATCACGTCCGGGTTGAGCGTCAGCACCCGCTCGTCGCTGAGCGGCGCGAAGCTGCCCGGGACGCCGGCGTTGTAGGACGGCTTGATCCCGGAGGTCACGATCCGGCCGCCCGCGTAGCGCACCATGTCCGCGCCCCAGCTGTTGGGCAGGAAAGCGATCGTCGAGCGCCCGACGCCGAGCACCAGCAGCACCCGCGGGTTCGACTTGATCCCGGTGCGGGCCCGGCGGATCCCGCTGTCGATCTGGCGGGTGATCGCGTTCGCGCGGCTCGACCGGCCGACCAACTTGGCGATCCGACGCACGCCCGGGGACACGTTCTGGACGCGGGTCGGCTCCCACGCGTCGCTGACGGCGAGCCCGCGACGACGGAGCTTGGAGTTGCCGACGCGCCAGTTCGGCGACGAGAGCAGCAGGTCGGGCTTGAGTCGCAGCAGCTGCTCGAGGTTCGGACCGTCGGGATGGGACAGGGTCAGCCGCGGCACGCGGTTGAGGCTGCTGTGCAGCCGGATCCCGTTGCCGACATCGCTGCCCACGGCGACCGGACGCACGCCGAGGCGAGCGACGACGTTGGACTCGAACGGGGTCAGCGTGACCACGCGCTTGTAGGTCCGCGCGTCGGCCTCCGGCGCGGCTACGGCCCCGGTCAGCGCGACGCCCGCGGTCAAGGCGAGCAGGGCGGCGGCGCCGCGCGCCAGCCTGGCTGGCGTCACGTTCCCACGGCGCAGGCGGGGCGTCCGCGCGGGGTGGAACGACTCGGGTGGTGCGTCCTGATCCGTCAGGGTGACCGGCTGCAACATGCGCCGGAGCGTAGCAAGCTTAGGAGCGCCGAATTCGGGTACCCGGCATCGCCCCGAGCGCGGTGCACCCGGCAAGCCGGCTCTACGGTTCGTTTGCGTCGCTGTCGCCGAGCACCAGACGCCCGTCCGGCAGCCGGTACACGGTGCCGACGGCGGTGCCGCGACCCTCGACCGGCGTGGCGTCCTCCGGGACGGTCACGGTGCGTTCGTCCTGGGGTTGCCGCTCGGCCTGCTCGGTCACGACGGCCTGGGCGCCGAGACTCAGGCCCGCGACCAGGAACGCGACCGCCAGCACCAGGCCGACGTCGAACAGGTTGACCAGCCCGTCGAGCGGATCGCCGGCGTCGGCGGCCGAGCCGCGACGGTGGAGGCCGACGCGGCTCACGAGGGCATCGGGGAGGGGACGCCGACGCCGGGGCCGGGAGAGCCGGTCGTCGGGGTGGCCGGATTCGGGTGGCCGCCGGGTGGCAGTAGCGCGACGGCGTGCTCGATCGTGGCGAGGTCCTCGGCGTAGAGCCGGGTCCGGGTCAGCGTCAGGCCGAACGCGACGGTGCCGACGAGCAGGCCGATCACCGTCGCGGCGAACGCGACCTGCAAGTCCGCGGCGAGGCCGGCGATGTCGCCCCGACCGAGCGCGGCCAGGCCGGGAGCGAGCGGGATCAGCGTGCCGGCGAGTCCGAGCGCCGGGCCGAAGCGAATCAGCAACCGGGTTCGGTCGAGCCTGCGGCCGACGGCGATCTCGTACTCGGTCAGGGCGTGCTCGACCCACTCCCGCTGGTTGGTGCCGAGCGCGGCGCCGATCGCCTCGAGCGCGTTGGTCGCGATCGGCGTCGGGGCCAGCGGGGCCAGCTCGGCCGTCCTCCGCGGGTCGTGGACGATCGTGCGGGCGATCTCGGGGAGTCGCTGGCGTCCGGGTCGGTTGCGACGCCAGATCTCGGTGACCGCGCGACCGAGCTCGAGTCCGAGCACGAGCAGCAGCAGCAGCGCGCCGACGTGGACCGGGACCTCGAGGGCCCGGGCGATCCCCGAGAGGGCGTCGTTGACCAGTCCGGCGGCGAGGGGCACGTCCGTGGAGGGTAGTGCCCGCTGCCGCCCCCCGTACACCAGCTGATGCGTGTTCCGCCACGAGGGGAGGCGTAACCCGCATCAGCCTGGGCGAGCCACGCGTACCTGCGACGATGGAGGGAGTCATGGACGAGCTCTACCGCGAGAACATCCTCGATCACTACAAGCGGCCCCGGAACTGGACGCCGCCGATGGACCCGCTCGAGTCGGTCGACCTGCAGTTCGAGGACAAGAACCCGTCCTGCGGCGATCAGCTCAAGGTGCTGCTGCAGCTTGACGACGAGCGCCGCGTGTCCGGGATCCGGTTCGAGGGCCACGGCTGCGCGATCAGCCAGTCGGCCGCGTCGATGGCCGGCGAGGAGCTGATCGGCAAGTCGGTCGACGAGCTGCTGCAGCTCGATCAGGACTTCGTGTTGGACCTGCTCGGGATCGAGATCTCCGCGACCCGCATCAAGTGCGCGCTGCTGTCGCTCAAGGTCGTCAAGTCGGCTGCCCTCGGCGCCGCCGCGGACTGGGAGGACGAAGCGGCATCGGCCGCCTCGGTGCCGCCGCCAGGCGGGACCGGCTCCGCCGCCGGGTTCTGATCCCGCTCGCCCCGCCGTCGCGCCGCGCCGAGCAGCGCGACCCCGACCACGCCGCCGATCAGCATCACCAGGGCCTGGACCTCGAACGCCGCCGAGAACCCGTCGGTCAGAGCGAGCTCCGGCGTCCGCCCGTCCGTCAGCGCCGTCGCCGTCCGGTCGCTGGCGACGGTGACCATCGCGGCGATCCCGATCGCGCCGCCGATCTGCTGGCCGGTGGTCAGCAACGCCGACGCCGAACCGCCGTCGCGCTCGTCGGCGTCGCCGGTCGCCACGCTCATCAGCACCACGAACGCCATGCCGATCCCGGCCGCGGTCACCGCGAACGCCGGCACCAAGTGGCCGACGTACGAGCTGTCCGGGGTCAACAGGCTCATCCAGTAAAGGCCGGCTGCGGCCAGCACCATCCCCAGCGCGGTGGGGATCCGCGCGTCGACCTGCGCCAGGTAGCGCCCGGTCAGGCCCGACGCGATCCCCATCGCCACGCTGAATGGCAGGAACGCGGCGCCGGTCGCCAGCGGTGACCAGCCGAGCACGCGCTGCAGGTACAGGGTCTGGAAGAAGAACATCGCCAGCAGGGCGGCGGCGCCCAGCAGTACGAGCAGGTTGGCGGTCATCGCCCGGCGGCGGCGGAGCAGGCTGCGCGGGATCAGCGGTGCGACCGAGCGGGCCTCGGCCACGACGAACCCGGCCGCGAGCACCAGCACGCCGGCGAAGCGGATCAGTGTCTGGGTCGACCCCCAGCCGGCGGTGTGGGTCTCGACCACCGTGTAGACGAACAGCAGCAGCGCGCCGGTGCCGAGCAGCGCGCCGGTGACGTTCGGGCGGGCGCGGGCGTCGCGCTGGTCGTCGGCCGGGACGACACGGGGGACGAGCAGCAGCGTGGCGGCGGCGATCGGCAGGTTGATCAGAAAGACCCAGCGCCAGTCGAGCAGCTGGGTCAGGGCACCGCCGAGCAGCAGGCCGGTCGCGGCTCCGATCCCGATCAGGCTGGCCCAGACCGACAGCGCGCGCGTGCGTCCGGGGCCCTCGCGGTAGGTGGCCAGGATGATCGCCAGAGCGGCAGGGGAGAGCATCGCGGCGGCGAGGCCCTGCAGGCCGCGGCCGATCACCAGGGTCTCCGACGACCAGGCCGCGGCGCAGAGCGCCGACGCGAGCGCGAAGGCGACCATGCTGATCGAGAACATCCGGCGGGCGCCGATGCGGTCGGCGACGCGACCGCCGATCAGCAGGAAGCCGCCGAAGGTCAGCAGGTAGGCGTTGACGACCCACGACAGCGAGCGCTCGGAGAACCCGAGCTCGTCGCCGATCGTCGGCAGGGCGACGTTCACGATCGTGTCGTCGAGGATCAGCATCAGCTGCGCGACGCAGGCGACGAGCAGGATCAGGGTGGCGGCGGGAGCCGGCCGCGACGCGGCGGAAGACATCGGATGCTCCGATCGACGGTGCCAGTTCTACGTTCGTAGAACTCGTTCGCCAGTTGTAGAAGAAAGTGCTCCGGGCGTCAAGGTCAGTGGCATACTCGAAGGCGTGGCGAAGCGCGCGGAGCAGGTCGATCGACGGGAGCAGCTGCTGCTCGAGGCCCTGCGATTGGTCGCCGACGGTGGGCTTCAGGCGGTGACGCACCGTGCCGTCGAGCGAGCGGCCGGTGTGCCGCACGGGTCGGTCACGTACCACTTCGGGACCCGCGACGACCTGGTCTTCGCGATGGTCGATCGGATGGTCGACGAGTGCGAGCAGTCGATCTCGGAGATTGCGCGGGGGGTGACGTTGGCGATCGCGCGGACGTGGGGGGGCGCGGGGGGGGGCGAGCTCGACGGCGACGGGATCGCCGCCGCGATTGCCGCTTGGATCGACGGTCGGCGCGACCTCCACCTGGCCCGGCTGGAGCTCGAGCTGGCCGCGGCACGGGACCCTCGGCTGCGCACCCGGATGTCCGACGCGGCGCTGGTCTTCTGGCGGCTCTGCGAGCCGATCGTGCTCGCGCTCGGATCGGTCGACCCCGAGCTCGACGGTCGGGCGATGGCCTGCACGGTCGACGGTCTGCTGCTCGATCGGCTCGCGCACGAGCCGGCTGACGCGCGGGTGATCGGGTCCGCGGTGCACCGTCTGCTCGGTAGCTGGTCGCCGCCGGTGTCAACGCCCGAAGCCTAAATCCGTAAATCCGGTCAGGTTTGCTATATTTCGGTCTGTGCCGATCACCACCGACCTGCATCAGCACGCTTGGCCCGCCGACTTCCTCTCCGCGCTTCAGGCGCGGCACGACGGGCCGCGCACGGAACGGACGGGCGAGACGTCGTGGACGCTCCGCCTGCCCAGCGAGCCGGACTGCCGGCTCGGCGAGGCTGAGGTCTGCGCGCACTGGCGCCGTGGTGGGCTGTTCGCGGCCGGGATCGAGCGGGCCCTGCTCGTGCCGCCGTTGGCGATCGGGATCGACCAGCTCCCGGCCGACGACGCCCGCGAGCTGCTCGCGGCGTGGCACGACGCCAGCTTCGCGCTCGGTGACCCGTTCGGCGTCTGGGGCGCCGTCGCCGCCCGCGACCCGCGGGTCTCCGATCTGGAGGACCTGATCACGCGCGGTGCGGTCGGCCTGGCCGTCCCGGCGTCCGCGATCGGCGACGCCGCCGCGATCGATCGACTCGGCCCCGTCCTGGAGGCGCTCGAGCGCGCCGGCAGGCCGCTCTTCGTTCACCCTGCGCCGCCGGCCGACGGGCAAGCCGGCGGTCCCGACGTCGCCCCGTGGTGGCCCGCGGTCGGCGACTATCCCGGCCAACTGCTGCGCGCCTGGGCGACCTGGCTCGACCGCGGTGCCGCGCTGTTCCCCGACCTCCGGGTAGGCTTCGCCGCGCTGGCCGGCGGCGGACCGCTGATGCTCGAGCGGCTGGCCGCCCGTGGCGGCCCGGTCGACGCCGCGCGCTCCGACCGGCTCGTCTACGAGACGTCGTCGTTCGGCCCTCGGGCGATCGCGCAGGCGGCCCAGGCCGTGGGCGCGGGCCGGCTGGCCTTCGGCAGCGACCGCCCGGTGGTCGCGGCGGGCGACCAGCACGTCCCCGTCGTCGCCGGCATCGACCGGACCCGGCTCTGCACGGTGGCGGCCGCGCAGCTGCTCGACGGCACCGTCGGCGACCGCGTCGGCACCGCGACGGGTGAGCTGCGCGAGAGCCCGCTGGTGCTCGTGGCGGAGGCGGCATGAGCACGCTCGACCTCGCCCAGCCGCACGTCCGTGACCTGCTGCCCGCCCCGGGCACCCTCGACACCGACCAGCTGCAGCGGCTGGCGGCCGACGTCGCCGAGCGCCACGAGCTGTGGCGAGAGCACGTCGTCCACGACGCGGACCAGCGCAGCTACACGTTGCTGCACCAGGACGCGGACGTGACGGTCTGGCTGATCTGCTGGAGCGCGGGCCACGACACCGGGTTCCACGACCACGACGTCTCCGGGGCCGGCGTCGCAGTGGCCGAGGGTGAGATCGTCGACGAGCGGATGCGGGCGTTCGGGCCGCCGCGCGGGCGGACGATCGCCGCCGGCGACACGGTGCCGATCGCCCCGACCGAGATCCACCGGATTCACCATCGGGGCGGCGAGCCCGCGGTCTCGGTCCATGCGTACTCGCCGCCGCTGCTGCGGACCGGTGCCTACGAGATCGCCGGGGACGGCCAGCTGCTCCGCTACGCCCAGCCGGGCGAGGACGCGCTGGAGCCGCGCGGCGACTGAGCGACCGGCCGAACGCCGACCGGTCGTCGGTGGGCAGCCAGGGTCTCGACCGACGTCGCCTCGATCCGCAACTTAGGGACTCCTACTTGTAGGACCTCAAAATTGGGGGAGAGAGTTTCGGCTCAGTCGCGATACAATTCCGTCTGCCGGTATCGGACATGGCGAACGGACGGGGCAGCACCGCTCCCGCCCGCCGCACGGTCCCCGAATCCGGCGCTCACCTCGTGCCGCTGCTTGACGTCTGCTCCCTCTCCGCGCTTCCCGTCGGGAAGCGTCTGACCGTGGAGCACGACGACCAGGAGATCATGGTCGTCAACTGCAACGGCACGATCCTCGCGATGGAGGATCGCTGCAGTCACGACGACGGCGATCTGTCCGAAGGTGAGCTCGACACCAAGGAGTGCACGATCGAGTGCCCGCGCCACGGCGCGATCTTCGA
Organism: Patulibacter sp.; assembly: GCA_052039575.1. Lineage (GTDB taxonomy): Bacteria > Actinomycetota > Thermoleophilia > Solirubrobacterales > Solirubrobacteraceae > Patulibacter. Next base: position 18,632 of record JBQGEK010000073.1, read on the forward strand.
TCTGCGTTCCGGTCGTCCGATGACCCTTCCGGCGTACCAGCCGGTCGACACCTTTCCCGTCGTGATCGACGGGGACACCATCAAGCTGGAGGTGGACTGAGATGCCCACGCCCCCCGAGTCGAGCGGCACCCTGCTGAACGAGGAGGAGTCCTCGCTCGTCGACCTGAACGCGGACTACACCGAGAAGTACGGGTTCCGTGACGCCGAGAACTACCTCTACAAGGCGCCGAAGGGAATCAATCGCGAGATCGTCGAGAAGATCTCGGAGTTCAAGCAGGAACCGCAGTGGATGCGGGAGTTCCGCCTGAAGGCGCTGGACTACTTCCTCGCCCGTGAGCAGCCGACGTGGGGCAGCCCGATGCTGTCCGAGGTCGACTACGACGACATCCACTACTTCGTTCGCGCGTCCGAGAAGTCGGAGCGCTCGTGGGACGACGTCCCCGACGACGTCAAGAACACCTTCGACCGGCTCGGGATCCCCGAGGCGGAGCGCAAGTTCCTTGCCGGTGTGGGCGCGCAGTACGAGTCCGAGGTCGTCTACCACCAGGTGAACGAGGAGCTCGAGAAGCAGGGCGTGATCTTCACGGACATGGACACCGCGCTCCGTGAGCACGAGGACCTGGTCCGCAAGTACTTCGCGACGGTGATCCCGCCGAACGACAACAAGCTCGCCGCGCTCAACAGCGCCGTCTGGTCGGGTGGCTCGTTCGTCTACGTCCCGCCGGGCGTCCACGTCGAGATGCCGCTGCAGGCCTACTTCCGGATCAACACGGAGAACATGGGCCAGTTCGAGCGGACGATCATCTTCGCCGACGAGGGTTCGTACGTGCACTACGTCGAGGGCTGCACCGCTCCGACG
>JBQGEK010000074.1:0-11046 GCA_052039575.1 Patulibacter sp.
TGACCTCACCGAGGTCGCCGCACCATCCGGGTCCCTCGACCCACCGTTCCCGGGCCCCGCGCCGACCACCGTCGCCGTGCCGGCCCGCGAACGACCCTCACAGCTGACCACCCGTGCGCCCCGCACTGAACTAAGGTCCCGACTCATGGCCACCATTCGCATCCCGCCGGTTCTCCGTCCCTCGGTCGGCGGCGAACGACAGGTCACCGCCGACGGCAGCACGATCCAGGAAGTGCTCGACAACCTGGTCGCCCAGCACGGCGAGCTGCAGGCTCAGCTGTTCGGCGCCGACGGCGAGCTCAACCGCTTCGTCAACGTCTACCTCAACGACGAGGACGTCCGGGTGCTCGGCGGCCTCGAGACCACGGTCGGCGAGGGCGACACGCTGCAGATTCTCCCCGCCATGGCCGGCGGGGCCGCCTGAGGCGCGCGAGCGCTTCGCGCATCTCGGGCCGGGCGACGCTCGGCAGCAGGGAGCACGGCTCTCGCGTCGCCCGCCCCGACCTGCGCAGCTCTCGGCGCCAGAAAACGCCCCGCCGCCGGGCCTACGGGGTAAAATGACGCCTGCGTCATGATTTTTCCGGCGGAGGCGATATGAGCACGACGGGGGCAGCCGGCGACGACCGGCAGTTCGACACCGACTGGCTGGTGATCGGGTCCGGGTTCGGCGGCAGCGTCAGCGCGCTGCGGTTGGCCGAGAAGGGGCACCGGGTGCTCGTGCTCGAACGCGGCGAGCAGTTCGACGACGACGACATGCCACGGAGCTCGTGGGACCTCCGTCGGTACTTCTATGCGCCACGCCTGGGCCTGCGGGGCATCTTCAAGATGACGTTCTTCCGCGACGTCACGATCATGAGCGGCGCGGGGGTCGGGGGCGGCAGCCTGACCTACGCGATGACGCTCTACGTGCCGCCGCGCGCGTTCTTCGAGGACCGCCAGTGGGCGGACCTGGCCGACTGGCAGGACGAGCTGGCGCCGCACTACGAGACCGCGCAGCGGATGCTCGGCGTGACCGACGTCGTCGATGAGGACCCGGCCGACCAGCTGCTCAAGCGCTACGCCGACGAGATCGGCGTTCCCGACACGTACCGCAAGGCCCGGGTCGGGACCTACCTCGACACCCCGGGCGACACCGTCGCCGACCCGTACTTCGGCGGCGTCGGTCCCGAGCGCACCGGCTGCAGCAACCTCGGCCGCTGCATGCTCGGCTGTCCCGAGGGCGCGAAGAACAGCACGACCAAGAACTACCTCCACATCGCCCGCAACCACGGAGCGCGGATCGAGGCCCGGCGCGAGGTCACGGCACTGCGGCCGATCAACGGCCGCGACGGCACCGACGGCTGGGAGATCACCCACGAGCGGACCGCTGCGCGGCTGCGCAAGGACGTCCGCACCGTCCGCGCCCGCGGCGTGGTGATTGCCGGCGGCGCGCTCGGGACCAACGAGCTGCTGATGCGCTGCCGGATCAACGGCGATCTGCCGAAGCTCTCGCCACGGCTCGGGCACCTGGTCCGGACCAACAGCGAAGCGATCCTCGGGGTCACGGTGCCGGCGGGTCGGGCCGAGGCGCTGTCCAAGCGCGTCGCGATCACGTCGTCGATCTACCCGGACCCGCACACCCACATCGAGACGGTCACGTACGGGGCCGGCGGCGGGGCGTTGCGCGGCCTGTTCACGGTCCTGACCGGCGACGGCACGAAGGTCACGCGTCCGCTGAAGTGGCTGGGCCAGATGATCCGCCACCCGAAGTGGGTCTGGGAGCTGCTGTTCAGCCGCGACTGGTCGCAGCGCACCGTGATCGTGCTGGTGATGCAGACGCTCGACAACTCGATGAAGCTGGTGGCCAAGAAGCGGCGGCGGGGCGGCCGGATCAAGCTCAACACCGAGCAGGACCCGAGCAACCCGAACCCGACCTTCATCCCGGCGGCCAACGCGTTCGCGGACTGGCTGGCGCGGCAGACCGGCGGAGTGCCGGCGTCGTCGGTGAGCGAAGCGCTGTTCAACGTCCCTTCGACCGCCCACATCCTCGGCGGCGCGCCGATCGGGGCGGACCCCGAGCACGGCGTGATCGACGCCGAGCACCGGGTCTTCGGCTACGAGAACCTGCTCGTCTGCGACGGCGCGGCGATCCCGGCGAACGTCGGCGTCAACCCGTCGCTGACGATCACCGCGATGTCGGAGCGGGCGATCGACCTGGTCCCGCCGAAGGCCGGCGCGGCGGCGGTGACTCCGATCGGCCGCAGCGAGATCCCGGGAAAGACCGCCGGCGGCGACCCCGAGCCGATGCCGGTCAGCGTGACCCCGCGCGGTGCGGTCGAGGAGCAGGCGCTGGCCGACTGACGTTCCCGATCGGGGGCGGTGGCGGGGCCGGTCGCGGTCGCGCTGTCACCGGAGGTGCGTTCAGCGGCTAGCCGTCGACGGTCAGCACGATCTTGCCGCGGGTGGTGCCGGACTCGATCTGACGGTGCGCGTCGGCGGCCTGCTCGAGCGGGAAGGTCTGCGAGACGTGGGGGCGGAGCATTCTGCGCTCGACCGTGCCGGTCAGCAGCTGCAGTTCGAGGCCGTCCGGGGCGACGAAGACCTTCGGGGTGAGGATCGAGTCGGGGGCGGGCTCACCGGTCGCCGCGGACGGCAGGGCGATGAACCGCCCGCCGGGCGCGACCGTCGCGTAGGCCGCGGCGCGCATGTCGTGGCCGGAACCGTCGAGCACCAGGTCGACCGGCGCGTCGATCTTGGTGGTCCAGTCGCCATCGGTGCGGTCGATGATCTCGGCCGCGCCGAGCCCTCGCACCAGGTCGATGCCGTCGGGCGACGTCACCGCGATCACGTGCGCGCCGAGGTCGGACGCGACCTGGACCGAGATGTGCCCGACGCCGCCCGACGCCGCCGTGATCACGACGCGTCGGTTGGTTTCCAGGTCGCCGGCGTCGGCCATCGCCTGCCAGGCGGTCAGTCCGGCGAGCGGCAGGGCGGCGGCCTCGACATCGGTCAGCGAACGCGGCGAACGGCTGAGCTGGCTGACGTGGGCGACGACGTACTCGGCGTAGGTGCCGGCTGCGCGGGGGAACCCGACCAGTCCACAGACCCGGTCGCCGACCGCGAACCGGCTGACGCCGAAGCCGACCGCCTCGACGGTGCCCGCGACGTCCCAACCGGGGATCCACGGGAAGCCGTCGTCGGTCGGGGCGGGGGCGTCGGCTGTGGACCCGGCTTCGCTCGGCCCGCGGTCCCGTGCCAGGGCCGCCGCCAGATCCGCCGACGCCGGCCGCAGCTCGTCGAGGAACCTGCCGGCTCCCGCGCCGCTACGGGTCTTCGCGTCGACCGGGTTGACTCCGGCCGCCGCGACCCGGATCAGCAGCTCGCCCGCGCTCGGCTCCGGTCGCGGCACCTCGCGCACGACGAGCACCTCGGGACCGCCGGCGGCGAGGGCGACGACGGCACGCATCAGGGGGGAGGAGGGCATGGGTCGACGATAGCCGGGCCGTGATCGCGACCGGGCGCCCCCGGGGCGGCACTGGTGTGCGGCTGACCCGCTCTACGCGGGCAAACCGCACACCAGTGCGACGGTCGCCGGTAGTCGGTGGTCTCGGCGGGTCTGGAACGATGGGGCTTCCGCCCGTTCCCTCGTCCAGGAGGACCGCCGTGCCGCTCCCCGAGATTGGTCAGCCCGCGCCCGACTTCACCCTGCCTGCCGCCGACGGCTCGTCGGTCACGCTGTCAGCGCTGAAGGGGCAGTGGGTCGTCGTCTACTTCTACCCCAAGGCCAGTACGCCCGGGTGCACGACGCAGGCCTGCTCGATCCGCGACAACAGGGACGCGTACGCCGAGCGTGGGGCGAAGGTGCTCGGCGTCTCGCCCGACCCGGTCGACAAGGTCGCCACGTTCGTCGAGAAGCAGGAGCTGAACTTCACGCTGCTCGCCGACGAGGACCACGCGGTTTGCGACCTCTACGGCACCTGGGTCGAGAAGTCGATGTACGGCCGCAAATACTGGGGCGCGTCGCGCTCGACGGTGATCGTCGATCCCGACGGGAAGGTCGCCGAGGTCTTCCCCAAGATCGCTCCGAAGGCGCACGACGAGAAGGTGCTCGGCGCGCTGGACCGGCTGCAGGCCGGCTAGTACTGGAGACCTTCGACGGGTTGGAGGCGCCCGGACGCCCAGAGTCTCCCGGGGTGCCGGTGGGCGTAGCTGGTCGCCGCTACGCCGTCAGGATGATCGGCGCGCCGTTCTGGATCACCACGGTGTGCTCGACGTGGACGGAGAGCGACCCGTCGGCGGTGGCGATCGTCCACTCGTCGTCGCGCTCGACCAGCTCGGGGCTGCCGAAGGTCAGCATCGGCTCGATCGCCACGACCAGGCCCTCCACGAGCGGCGCGGTGAGCTGGGGGACGTCGACGTTCGGCACGTCGGGGTCCTCGTGCAGCTGACGGCCGATCCCGTGGCCGCAGAGCTCGGCGAACGGCTTCGCGCCGTGGCGCGCGGCGGTCGTCTGGACCGTCGCGCCGATCGTGCGCACCGGGGTGCCGGCGACGGCTGCGGCGAGCGCGGCGGCCAGGCACTCGTCGGCGACGTCGAGCAGCCGCGGCGCCTCGTCGCTGATCTTCCCGACCCCGACGGTGACCGCGGCGTCGGCGAAGAACCCGTTCAACGACGGGGTGACGTCGAGGGTCACCAGGTCGCCCTCCTGCAGCTTGCGGCCGCCGGGGATGCCGTGGACGACCTCGTCGCCCACCGAGATGCAGGTCGATCCGGGGAACGAGTAGGTCTCCATCGGGCCGGATTCGGCGCCGTGCTCGTGGAAGCAGCGGGCAGCGACCAGATCGAGCTCGGCGGTGGTGACCCCCGGGGCGACCGCCTCGCGCATCCGCCGGATCGTCTCGGCGACCAGCGCGCCCGTCCGCTTCAGGCCTTCGAGTTCCTCTGGGGTGCGGACGATCATGCCCTCAAGGGTAGGCCGCATCGGGCGGCCGGGCGTTGTCACGGGCGCTCGAATCGACTCCTCGTCGGCGGGGCCCCGGGAGGGGAGTCGATCCGGGGTGCTGGAGGCGACGGCGGTGGCAACGGCCACTCACGACCGGACGGGGAGTCGATCCGGGGTGCGGAGGAGCACCGCGGCCCTTCGGCGATCACGCCACCACGGTCTCGGGCTCGTGCGGGGCGTCCTTCGCCGACCCGGCCGGAGGCCCGCCCCCCGAGGCGAAGGTCGCGGCAGCGTCGCGGTCGCGGATCCGCAACGCCATCAGCGCGGCGATCGCGAGCAGACCGGCGGACACGAAGAACGCCGCGTGGTACGCATCGAGGTTGGGGACCGGCGCCCCGCCCTCGGAACTGATCGTCAGCGGCCCGACGAGCGCGATCGTGGTCGCCAGCAGGGCCACGCCGATCGCGGCACCGGTCTGCCGCAGGGCATTGAAGATCGCCGTCGCCTGGCCGGTCTCGGCGTTCGAGATGTTCGCGAACGGGACCACGTTGATCGGCATGAAGACGGCGGACATCGCCAGGCCGATGCCGAACATCAGCACCACGACCAGCGCGTCGGGCGTCGCGCCGGTGACCTGGGTCAGCGCGAGCGCACCGGCGCCGACGCAGAGCGCGCCGACGCTCATCAACCGTCGCGGACCGATCCGCGGATAGAGCCGGGTCACCAGCTGCGACCCGACCATCACGCCGATCGCCTCCGGGAAGGTCAGCAGGCCACTGGCCATCGCCGAGCGACCGAGACCCTCCTGCTGCAGCTGAGGAAAGGCGTAGAGCAGACCGAGGAACCCGGCCGTCGACGGGATCAGGATCAGGAACGACCGGCGGAACAGCCGCTCGCGCAGCAGCCGCAGGTTGAGCAACGGGGCCGGGATCCGCAGCTCGTACGGCACCAGCGCGGCCAGCAGGCCGATCCCGATCAAGCCGCTGGCGACGATCGCCGTCGAACCCCAGCCCTGGGCCGGTCCCTCGGAGACCGCGAACATCGCCAGTCCGAGACCGGCGCCGGCGAGCACGAAGCCGATCCCGTCGAAGCGGCCGGCCCGGACCGCCACGTCGCGTGGGAGGTAGCGGAGCCCGAAGGCAAGCGCCAGCAGGCCGACCGGGACGTTGATCAGGAAGGCCCAGTGCCACGAGGAGAACTCGACGATCACGCCGCCGAGCACCGGACCGAGCGCGGGAGCCGCGGCCGTAGGGATGATCAGCAGGCGGGCCGCGCGAACCCGCTCGTCCTGGGGGAAGACGCGGTAGAGCATCGCCATCCCGACCGGGATCATCATGCCGCCGGCCGCGCCCTTGAGCACTCGGAACAGCACCAACTGCCCGAGGCTGCCCGCTGCCCCGCAGAGCGCCGACGCGACCACGAACGCGAACAGCGCGAGCAGGAAGACCCTCCGGGCGCCGAACCGGTCGCCGAGCCAGCCCGACGCGGGGATGAAGACCGCCACGCTGACCAGGTACGCCGACGCGACCGCCCCGACGCTCGAGATCGAGGCGTCGAAGTCCCGGCTGATCGACGGCAGCGCGACGTTGACGATCGTCGAGTCGAGGATGCTCATGAACATCGCCGACACGAAGACGACGCTGACGGTGAACTTGGGGTTGCGCAGGTACCCGGACACGTCCGGCGATTGTGCCGGGTCGGTGTGCCGGGGGGCCGGTGAACGGCGGATGCGCGTCCGGCGACGGCGCGCCGCGGTCGGCGACGACCGGACGCCCGACGGTCCTAGGCGTCGAGCACGCGGATCCCGAACGCGCCCGCGAACGCCCCGGCCGACGCCAGCACGTCGTCCCAGCGCATCCCGACCCCGCGCAGCCGCTCGAGCGCCCGGATCCCGTCGATCGCGCAGCGGTGCAGCTCGGTGCGGGCGAACCGCGCACCCGTCAGATCGACTTCGGAGAGGTCGCAGTCGGTGAACACGACGTCCTGGGCCTCGAGGTCCTGCAGGTCGCTGCCGACGATCCGGCAGTCGTCGAACGTGACCCGACGCAGCTCACAGCCGGTGAACGCCGCCAGGTCGATCCGGCAACCGTCGAAGCGGACGTCGTCGAGCCGCGCGCCGGACCACTGGACCCCGGTCAGCCGACCGCGGACGACGGCCACCCGCCGCAGTGACGCGGACCGCAGGTCGGCGTTGGCCAGGTCGCACGCCCGCAGCTCGACGTCGGCGAGCGCCAGCCCGGGCATCCGCACGCCGGCGAGCTCCGCCTGCTCGATTCGCGCGTCCTCGATCTGGACGCCGCGGGCGAACGTCCCGGCGGCGGCCGCGCCGCTGACCGCCACCGCGCTGTGACGGTCGTCGTGCTCGATCCCGTCGTCGAGCGAGAACGGGGTCAGGTCCGGGCCGATCCGCGGGGCCGCTACCGGTCGGGGGCCGTGGTCGGGCGTCGCTCGTGCCATCGGCGCGATCGTCGCAGACGGTCCGGGAAGCCGCCGGATCGCCCGTCGGGGCGGGGTTTCCGCGCCCTGCACGGTGGGCCGGGGCCGAACGAGGATGCGTCGGATCGCCGCAGACGTCAGAATCAACGTGTGATGCGTCCGACTCGCGTGTTCTCCCTTGCCACGGCGGTGGTCCTTGCCCTTGCGGTGACGGGCTGCGGCGGAACCACCTTCGAGAAGGACGAACCGCAGACGGCCGTCCGCGACTTCCTGTCGGAGGCGCTGTCCCAGAAGAACGGTCAACGCGCCTGCGACTTCATGACGGTCGAGGCCCAGGGCCAGCTCGTCGAGGGCAACGCCGAGGGCACGAACTGCCGGACGGCGCTGGAGCTCTCCGCGCTGATCTCCGACGGCGAGCCGGTCGCGGACCTGGCTGCGGTCAAGGATCTCGAGTACGAGGTGACCGAGAACGACGGCGAGACCGCGACGGTTGTCGTCACGCCCCAGGGTGGCGAGGCGATGCAGGTCACGCTGAAGAAGGACGATGGCCTCGGCGCGCTGTACGAGCCCAACACCCCGTGGCGGATCACCGGCGGCGTGCAGCCGCTGATCGTCGGCGTCGAGTTCTGAGCGTGAGCGGACCCGCCGGAGCGCCGCGGCGGTGACCCAGCCCGCGGCGGTCATCTTCGACAACGACGGGACCTTCCTCGCGACCGAGGATGCCTGGTCGCGCGCGGAGTCCGCGTTGTTCGCACGACGGGGGCGGGAACTGCTCCCCGAGCACAAGCGCGAGCTGCTCGGGACGAGCTTCGCCGCGGCTTCGCGACACTTGGAGCGCTTTCTCGAGGCGCCGGGACACGGGCCGCGGCTGCTGGAGGAACTCGCCGAGCTGGTGTTCGCCGAGCTCGACCGCGGAGTGCCGGTGATGCCGGGCGCGGCCGAGCTGGTGACCGCGTTGACGACGGGCGCCGTGCCGGTCGCGATGGCCACGAACGCCGCGCGCAGCTTCGCCGAGAAGGCGCTGGCCGCCGCGGGGCACCCCCATACCTTCGACGTGCTGCTGACCGCGGATGACGTGCCGCGCCCGAAGCCCGCGCCGGACATCTACGTCGCTGCGGCCGAGGCGCTCGGGGTCCGTCCCGAGGCATGCGTGGCGGTCGAGGACAGCCCGACCGGCGTCCGCTCGGCGCGCGACGCCGGGATGACCGTCGTCGGTGTGCTCAGCCACCCCGGCGTCGAGCTGGACGCGCACCACGTGGTGCCGACGCTAGGCGACCCGCTGCTCTGGGACCTGCTCGGTCTCGAGCTGGTCGAGCTCGGGTAGGGCGATCGGCGGACGTATCCGCGTAGGCTGACCTGGTGCCCGTCCCCGCAACCGGAGCCTCCACGCCCGTCGCCGGGATCTCCGAGGTCTTCGGTGCGATCGGCGACTTCTTCGCCAGCATCGCCAGCGTGAACCTGATCCCGCTGGTGATCGGGCTGGCGTGCTTCATCACCTACCTGTCGTTCCGCTCGCGCGGGTTCTTCAACGTGCTGCGGGCGGCGTACCCCGCGGAGACGTTCCAGTTCCGCCGGATCTGGGGCGCCTATATCGCGGCCTACGGGTTCAACAATGTGATCCCGGCGCGCGGCGGCGACGTGATCAAGGTCTTCCTGGTCAAGACCTCGATCCCGAACTCGACCTACCCCGCGGTCACGGCCGCGATGTTCGTCGAGGCGGTGTTCGACCTGACGATCGCGATCCCGATCCTGATCTTCGCCTTCACCCAGGGGGTCTTCCCGAAGCCGCCGGACTTCGCGAGCCTGGGCGCGTTCGACCTGTCGTTCGTATTCGCGAACTTCTCGGCGACGCTGTTCGTGCTGACCGTGCTCGCGGTCGGCGGTCTGGTCGCCTTCGCGGTGCTCTCGGAACGGGCGCGGCGGTTCTGGGCGCGGGTCCGACAGGGCGTGGTGATCCTGCGTGACCGTCGGCGGTTCTTCCGCGAGGTCTGGCTGATCCTGTTCACCGGCTACCTGTTCCGGCTGGCCGCCTTCTGGATGCTGCTCGAGGCGTTCCACATCGGCGGCTCGGTCCAGAACGTCCTGCTCGTCCACTCGATCAACGCGGTGGCTGCGCTGATGCCGTTCACCCCGGGCGGGGCCGGCGTCCAGCAGGCCTTCATGGTCAAGGTCTTCGCCGGGTCGGCGGCGGCCGCCACGGTGGCGGCCTACTCGGTCGGCCAGCAGATCGCGATCGCGGTCACCTGCCTGACCGTCGGCTTCATCGCCCTGGTCAAGATCTTCGGCTTCCGCTCGTTCAAGGAAGTGATCGCCGCCGGCAAGGAGCACCGAGCGGCGGACCAGCAACAGGCGACCGAGTCGTCCAGCTAGCGCCGGGCGGGCGCACTCGGCGCCCGGTGTCCGGCGCGGGGCCGCGTCCGCGCCCGCGCGTCGGACGCCGGGCGGGGCGCGCGACAGGCGGGGTCTAGCCGAGGCCCTGACGGGCCTCGCGCACCAGCGTGACGGCCTCGGGGAACACGACCGCCATCACCTGACGGATCTGGCGCGCCTGCGCCTCCGCGTCGCCCTGCAGGTTGACCCGACCGACCGCGGCGACGGTCATCTGGACCGCGAGTCCGATCGCGTTGTCGGCCCAGGCCAGCTTTTGCTGACCCTGCATCTGCTCCGCGAACTCCATCATCTTGCGCTGCAGGTCGTCCGGGTCGCCAAAGAGATCGCCAAAGCCTTCCATGGGCCGATCCTACCGCGCTCGGGTCGCCCGCCGAGCGGGTCGACCCGTGACGGGACGCGAATCCCCCGCGGCGCAGACCGTCCCGAGGTCCGTAGAATCCCGCTTCGTGGCGAACACCCGAGTGATTCCCGACGCCCTGGACCCCGCGGAGACGCTCGCGATCGAGCAGCGCTGGCTACCGAAGGCCGGGATCCTCGCGATCATCGCCGGCATCCTGCCGCTGGTGGCGATCGCGCTGCAGGTGATCACCTCGCGTGGGATCCCGAACGACGTCGAGGCGGTCAAGACCGTCGCCCAGTCGCTGACGGTCTACGGCGCGGGCGAGCAGGGCGCCGGGCTGGCCGGCGCACAGGCCCAGATCGCCGAGCACTACGGCAACAACGCGGCCATGATCGTCGCCGCCACGGCCCTCGCGGGGCTCAGCCTGATCCTGATGGGCCCGGTCCTCTACGGCCTGCTGCGCTCCGCCTGGCGGCGTCGTCCGTCCTTCCCGCGGTGGTTCTTCTGGGCGCCGATCGTCGGTGGACTCGCGTTCGGGATCGGCACGACGGTCGCGATGACCTACGGCGCGATCAAGCTCTCGGACTTCGCGGGCCTCGGGGCCGACATGCAGACCAACTGGGCCGCCGCCGACGCCTTGAACGCCCCGCGTGAGGACCTCGGCGGGCTGTCGATCGTCAGTGTGCTCGGTCAGATGCTCGTTGCCGTCGGCATCGGCTCGGCGGCGCTGAGCGCGATGAACGTCGGCCTGCTGACGCGCGTGATGGGCTTCCTCGGTGTGATGCTGGCCGTGCTCGTGGTGGTCCCGGTCTTCGACCAGCAGGGCTTCCTGCGGGCGTTCTGGTTCATCGCGATCGGCGTCACGCTGCTCGGCAAGTGGCCCGGCGGCCGTCCCGCCGCGTGGGAGACGGGGACACCGCAACCATGGCCGACCCGCGCCGAGATGATGGAAGCGGCC
>JBQGEK010000075.1:0-10500 GCA_052039575.1 Patulibacter sp.
CCGCCGAGCAACTTCAGTCGTACGTCGCTACGGACCGACTCGAGCGCCGTCACCAGGTCGCCAACGCCCGTGCGGCGCTCGAACCGACCGAGGTCGAGCACGCGCAACGGCCCCTCGTTGTCGTCCGCGGTCGCGTGGACCTCCTCGCGGACGTGCGGCGGAACCACGTGCGGGATCGTCGTCGCCGGAGCGAGCGCATCGGCACCGTAGAAGCGCTGGTAGGTCCCGTAGATGTCGCCGCCCTGCTGGATCACGCGGTCGGCGTGACGCAGGCAGTAGCGCTCCATCTCGAACAGCGCCCGAGACCAGTGGTCGTCGGGCACCGCGCCGTCGAGCACCGCACAGATCTCCGACGTGGTGTGGATCCGGACGGCGACGGTGGTCTCGGTCAGCCACGGATCGCTGGTGTGCCGAGCCTGGACCGTCGCGAACCCCTCACCGAGGTAGTCGGCGAACTCGATCACGTCCGGGGCTCCGTCGGGGTACGCCGCTCGCAGCGCTCGCAGGACCGACGCGCTCCACGCGTGCGGATATCCGAAGTGACCTCCAGCGTCCTCGGGCGGCTGCTCGACGAACTCCCAGCGGGCCCGGGACCCGACGATCTCCGGATCTTCAGCGGTCCGGCGCCGCTCGTACTTCTCGCGGTACTCGCCCGAGGTCAAGATCGTGACCTCGTGACCGTCCTCGGCGAGGGTCTCGGCCAGCGCGCGCACGGCCGGCGCGATCCCCCCGCCGCTGAACGGCGCGATCTCTCGACTGACGAAGGCGATGCGCATCTAGAGCAGCTCCGCGGCGTGCTTGGCCTGGCGGTTGAAGTACCAGAGGCCGAAGGAGAACAGGAAGACGATCAACCCGATCGGGATCATGGCCTGCGGGAAGCCACCCCACGCCGCGATCGGCCCCGGGGCGTGCTCGTCGATCACCAGGTACCGCATCCCCTCGAGGATCCCCGTCAGCGGATTGAGGTGCAGGATCGTCGCGATCACGGGCAGGCCACGGTCCTGAACGACCGCGACGGTGTAGAGGACCGGCGATGCGTAGAACAGGGCCTGGGTGAACAGCTGCCACATCGGCAGCACGTCGCGGTACTTGACGAACGCCGCCGAGAGGATCATCGCCACCCCCACCGCGAGCAGGACCAGGGGAACCAGCGCGACCGGCACCAGCAGCCAGGTCGTACGGACGGGCACCCCGCTCGCAAGCACGAAGACCAGCACCGCGGCCATGTTGACCGCCAGGTTCATCAACGCCGTGCCCACGACCGACAGTGGGATCACCATCCGCGGGAACTGCATCTTCCGCACCAGGTTCTCGCGCGCCACGACCGACTGGACCGCACTCGACGTCGCCTCCGCGAAGAACTGGAACAGCATGATGTTCATCAGCAGCAGCGCGGGGTAGAACGGGATGTCCTGGCCCAAATCCATGATCTGGGTGAAGACGGTGTAGTAGATCCCGAACATCACCAGCGGGCGCATCAACGTCCACAGGTAGCCGAAGATCGACCCGAAGTAGGCGAGCCGGAACTCGGTCACCGCGACCGTCCAGGTCAGCGACCAGAACCGACGCCGACCGCCGCCCAGCGCAGCCGGCCCCTTCATCTCACGCAGCGCGGGGTCGCCGGTCGTCGCCGCCGGTTGGATCTCCAGGCTCATGCCGTGGCCTCCTGGGGAAGGTTCGTGACCGAGATCCGCGTGGGTGGGTGCGTCAGCCCGACCACCTCCCGGTCGGCGGAGTGGATCGTCAGCTCGGCAGCGGTCCGGGCATCGACGACGACCTCGACTTCGGCCGTGCCCTGGGTCAGGAGCACCCCGACGTCGTAGTGGCCGTTGGCGAGCGTGAGGTCCCACGACACGTCGATACGCGTCCGTTGCCCCGCAAGCAACGGCCCGTCGTTCGCGAGCTCGACCCGAGCTCCGGTGACGACCGTGTGCTCCGCATCGCGGAGCTGGACGAACAGCATCGGATGCTCGATCCGCTGCCGGGCGTGGAGATCGACTACGACGCGGATCGTCTCCCCGCTGGCCAGCGCCGTGATCGGCGTCCCGCCGGCGTCATCGACATGGGCCTCGACGCCGACGCGACCGTCCTCGTCACCGCTGACGTCGGTCACGGCGTCTTCGTCCTTGCCGGCGAAATTGGCGGCGAGGTAGGCCCGACCGACCTCCGCCGGATCGCCGATCAACTCGATGTTGCCGTCCTGGAGGAACAACGCGCGGTGACAGAACCGCTCGACCGCCGACATGTCGTGGGTGACCAGGATGATCGTGCGCCCTTCGTCCCGGAGGCGGTAGAAGACGTCGAGGCACTTCTGGGCGAATGCGGCGTCGCCGACGGCCAGCACCTCGTCGATCAGCAGCACGTCCGCGGACGCCTGGACCATCACGGAGAACGCCAGCCGGACCTGCATGCCCGACGAGTAGTTCTTCAACTTCATGTCGAGGAAGTCCTCGAGCTCGGCGAACTCGATGATCTCGTCGAACCGTCGGCGCGCCTCGCGGGGCGACAACCCCATCATCACGCCGTTGATCACGACGTTGTCGAGGGCGGTCAGGTCCGGGTTGAAGCCGACACCGAGCTCGATGAACGGGGCGAGCCGGCCGGCGATCTGGATCTGGCCTCGCTCCGGCCGGTAGATCCCCGCCATGCACTTCAGCAGCGTGCTCTTGCCCGAGCCGTTGCGACCGACGATCCCGAAGAACTCCCCGCGCTGCACCTCGAACGAGATGTCCCGGAGCACGGGGTACTCGCGGAACTCCGACGAACGGAACGGGTGCAGCGCGCGCTCCTTGAGCGTGTGGACGTGCTGCTTGGGGATCCGAAACGTCTTGTCGAGGTCTCGGACGACGAGCGCGGGCTCATTCACAACCGGACAGCGTAGAGCCTCGCCGCCGCGGAACGCGACCCCCTGCCGTCTACCGGCCCGATACGGTTCGCCGCAGTGTCTGTCTCCACCCGTCGCCCGACCACCGCGATCGTGATCCCGACGAAGAACGGGATGCCGCTGGCCGAGGAGGTGTTCGCGGCGGCCGCCGCCCAAGGCGCCGACGAGTTCCTGGTGATCGACTCCGGGTCGACCGACGGGACCATCGCCGCGGCCCGCGCCGCGGGGGCCACGGTGCTGGAGATCGACCCGGCGACGTTCGGCCACGGCCGGACCCGGAACCTGGCGGTCGAGCAGGTCGACGCGGACATCGTCTGCTTCCTAACCCAGGACGCTACGCCCGTTCCGGGCTGGTTGGACGCCTATGTCGACGCGTTCGCCATCGACGAGCGAGTGGCCGCGGCCTTCGGACCGCACCTTCCGCGCTCGGACACCAGCCCGATGATCGCCCGCGAGCTGATCGACTTCTTCGGGCCGTTCTCCGCCGATGGACGGATCCAGCTCCAGCGTCGGCTCGACGAGCCGGGCTGGAACCCGGGCTTTCTCTCCAACGCCAACGCCGCCTACCGCCGCGCCGTGCTCCAGGAGCTGCCGTTCCGCGACGTCGCCTACGCCGAGGACCAGGCGTTCGCGCGCGACGCGCTGGCGGCCGGCTGGGTCAAGGCGTACCAGCCGCAGGCCGCCGCTTGGCACGCCCACGACTATCCGTGGCTGCAATTCATGCGCCGCTACTTCGACGAGTACCGCGGGCTCTACGAGACGACCGGGTTTCGGACCTCGTTCTATCCGAAGGGGATGCTGCGCGACGCGATCCACTCGGCGCGCGGCGACGGAGCGTGGCTGAAGGAGCAGGACGTCCCGCAGCCGACACGCCGTCGCTGGATGCTGCGAGCGCTGCGGCACCACGGTGGCCGGCGCCTTGCTGCCCTGGCCGGCGGCCGACCCGACCTGATTCCGGCGCCACTGCAGCAGCTCGTCTCGCTGGAAGGTCGGCGCAGCGAGGACCTGCCGACGCCCCCCGCCGAGCCGAAGACGGTCGCCGACGAGCCGTCGGCGGTCGTCGGTACCCAGCGGATCTCCGCGGCGCCGTACACCTCGTTCGCCGTGGTTGCCGAGGTCGAGACCGAGGGGATCGAGCCGCTGGACCCCGAGTGGGCGATCACCCCCGACGCCGACGAGCTCGAGATCGCCGTGATCGTTCCGGGCTTCCGCCCCGGCAGCGGCGGGCACTCGACGATCTTCACCCTGATCGAGCAGCTCGAGCAGCGGGGGCACCGCTGCTCGATCTGGCTGCATGACGCAAACGGCATGCACCGGCGTCAGAGCGAGGAGGCGATCGCCGCCGACATCGGCCGGCACTTCCGCACGCTGCGCGCGTCCGTCCACCGCGGCTTCGCCGGGTGGCGAGGCGCAAACGTGGTGATGGCCACCGGCTGGGACACGGTCTACGCCGCGCTGCGGCTCCCGCGCACGGGTGCGCGCGCGTACCTGATCCAGGACCACGAGCCGGAGTTCTTCCCGACCTCGGCCGAGCGCCTGTGGGCGGAGCGCACCTACACGTACGGGCTGCAGCCGATCTGCGCGAGCCGCTGGCTGGCCGACCTGATCGGCCGCGAGCACGGCGGCGACCCGGTCTGGTTCGACCTCGGCGTCGACCACGAGGTCTACCGGCCGCAGGAGCAGATCACCCGGCGGCACGACACGATCGCGCTCTACGGGCGGATGTCGACCCCGCGCCGCGCCGGGCCGCTCGCGACGATGGCCCTGACCGAGCTGCTGCGTCGGCGCGGCGACGTGCGGGTGATCGCCTACGGCTGGAACGACCCGCTGCACCTGCCCTTCACGCATCAGCACTCGGGCGTGCTCAGCCCGGCCGAGCTGTCGGCGCTCTACAACGAGGCGACCGTCGGCCTGACGCTGTCGCTGACCAACTACTCGCTCGTCCCCCAGGAGATGCTCGCCTGCGGGCTGCCCTGCGTCGACCTCGCCGGCTTCAGCAGCGACGTCGCCTACGGCGACACGCCGCCGCTCGACCTGGTCGAGCCGACGGTGCCCGCTCTGGCCGACGCGCTCGAGCGGCTGCTCGACGACCGCGAGCACTGGCAACGCCGCTCGACCGAGGGCCAGGCCTTCGTCGCCCAGCACACGTGGGCGAACGCCGCCGAGCGGGTGGATGCCGGTCTGCGCGCCGCGCTGCGCGGCGCCGCCGCGACGACGTCCTAGGGCGGGTAGGGCGCCCCCCTCCCCGGCCTCCGAGCCGTGGCGGTGGAGAACCACCTGCGGCCCCAACCGCCACGGGTCACCGCCCGTGGACTCAGCCGTAGTAGCGGACGAGCGTCAGTCCGAACGCACTGACCGCCCAGACGACCATCAGGGCGACCATCAGGATCCCGGCCACGGGCTGCGTCCGACGACCGAACGCGCGCAACGCCAGGGGCACGGCCATCAGTGCCACCGGCAGGCCGGGAAGCAGGTACCGCGCCTGCTGGAACGGCGGGCCGTTGGTGCTGCGCGAGTTGTAGTCCATGATGCCGATCACGGCCATCAACATCACGACCGCCACCGCGCTCCCCAGGAGCACCGGACCGAAGCGCCGAAGCGCATCGCGCACGCCGGCCACCCGCGCGAGCCGCCCGAAGCCGACGAACGCCGTGACCACCACGGCCACCCAGCCCGCGGCGATCACTCCCCGCACGGTCTCGGTGTAGGAATAGTCGAGGTAGCCGAAACGGCCAGCGAGGCCGTCGGCCCAAACCGTCCAGAGCGGCAGGCTCTCGAACACGTCGGGACGCCCGGGGAACGGCGGGAGATAGAGCTGCCAGACCGTGTTCAACAGGTCCTTGGTGCGACCCGGCGGTGCCGCCCCGCCGCTGCCGGTGGTTTCGGTGGCCGCGGCGCCGATCACACCCGGAACGATCGGCCGGCCACTGAGCGCGGTGATCAACAGGTAGATCGCGACCGGGATCGCGGCGACACCGATGCCGATTGCCATCGCGCGCAGCGCCTCTCGACCCTGCCCGCCGCGCAGATCACGGATGGCGGCGGCAGCGACGATCAGCAACGCGCCCGGCATCACCGCCAAGCCGGTCAACTTGGTCAGCCCCAGCAACACGGCGGTGATGCCGAAGAGCGCCATGTTGGACGGACGCAGGCCGTCGCGCCAACAGCGCACCGCCGCCGCGAACATCCAGAACGAGAGCGCGGTCATCGCGACGTCGGGGTTGACGCCCCCGGCCACGAAGCCCAGCAGCGGGAAGAGCGCAACGACCAGCCCGGAGGTGATCGCCCACCGGGGCCGTCCCGGGGCCAGCGCGCGGACGAGCGCGACCGCCCCCAGGACCGCGATCGCCATCCACAGCCCGGAGAGCAACCGCATCCAGGCCAGCTGGTCGAGCGCGTTGCCCCCGACGAGCGCCGCGGGTGCCATCGTCAGGTAGTAGAAGGGCGGCTGGCCGGTGGCGTTGGTGTGCACGTCGGGCGTGGTCAGCGACGTACCCTCGAGTGCCCGATCGATCTCTTGATCGGCGGCGTCGGTCCACGGCGGCCGCAAGCTGGGTCGGAACGCGACGGTCCCGGTTCCGAGCTGCTGCTCGGCCACCTGCTGGCTCTCCGACATCGGCGGCAGGTTCAGCTGATCGCCCTTGGGCAGCCGGCCCTGATCCGCGATCAAAGCCGCGTAGTGGAAGTGCGACGACTCGTCGGGAACCTGGAACGCCGGGACCAGTGCCGCCCAGGTCCAGGCGTGGAGCACGCCGATCACCGCGATCGCCGCCCAGGTCCGGCGGGTCGGTCCGCGCCCCGTGCGGAGCCAGCCGCGGACCACCAGGAACAGTGCGCCCGCGAGAAGCCCTATGCCGAGCACCAGCAGCCGCCAGCCGCTGAGCCAGCTCAACGGCGCCGCTGTGCCGACCTCGACGCGGCCGAGCATCGCCCCGAGCTCGGCGAGCCGGGTCTGCGGTTCGGCCCCGACGAGGCGCAGGCCGGAGCTGTCGCCGGCGCCGAGCACGTCGACGTCCTCACGTTGATCCGTCTCGAGGCAGATCTGCGCGGTCGAGATGCTGGTGTCGTCCGGGAGCCGGAATCGCGCGACGCCGCCGTCGACCGCGACCTGCTCGGTCGGGCCGCGGTGGACCTCTCCGTCCTGGTTGACGACTGTGCGGCCGCGGATCCTGTCGACGCCCTGGACCGGGAACTCAGCGCGCCCGGCGGCCTCGGGAACGGCCTGGACCGCGGCACAGGCGACGTCGCCCGGCTCATCGAGCGTCGCGACGACGGTGTCCGGGACGATGCCGACCTGGAGCTGGGTTCGGAAGTCGGACGGCGAGAGCAGCACGACCAATCCGACGAGGACAACGACCGCAGCGAGCACCGCGCCGACCACCACCGGCCGCCGGGACTCCCGGGACGGGGCGTGCGTGGTCGTCGGGGTCGGCTCGTCGTTCATTCCGGCTCTCTAGGCAGCGCGACGGGTCGCCTGACCACGCACAACCGACCAGGCTACTCAACCGGCGCCGATGACGACCCGGCGCGCCGGAGCCGGCGCCGCGGGGCGTGCCCCGCGGACCAGCCCCGTACGATCCATCAGATGCCCGTCGCCTCCCTGCTGATGGATCTCGTCGCCGTCGTCGCGGTCTCGCTGATCGTCGCGATGGCGGGGATGCTCGTGTACCGCGGCACCCGCAAGCGGCCGCAGGATCACGACGAGGACGACATCGGCTGATCGCCGGCCGCAGCAAGCGGCACTGGCTCACCGCGACCCGCGGCCTCCAACGAGGCCGCCAGAGCCGGACCTCGACCCGCGGCCACCTCGACCACGCCGCCGGATGCGCCCACGCACGTCCGCACGCGCCCGGGCCCAACCCCGAGGTCGACGCGCCGCACTGTTGCGTCGCCGGCGAGCCAGACCAGGTCGATCGGGAACCGCATCCCGACGGTGTGGACCGACCGAACCGGCAACCACAGCCCCCGTCGCGACGACAGCCCCCGCCGGCCGAGCAACCCGCACGTGCGCTGACGCCACGTCCGGGCCCGTTCGATCTGCCATCCGTGCCGCTCCGCGGCGGCCTCGAGCATCGTCATCGACCGAGCGTCCCACGGCGATCACGGCGTCGCCTCGGATGCGGAATGCCAGCGGTCGCCGATGACCGGAGCGACACAGACCCGCCGATTCGCGGCACACTTGAGCAGATTCTGCCCGTTTCCGGGCAGGCGATTGCAGGTTGCCCGCCGATCCGTCACCATTCCGCTCTGTGACCGCCTCTCGGTCGACCTCGTCGTTCGACGATCTCCAGACGCACCTCACCCGCAGCACGTCGCTCACCCCGACGGAAGCCGACCGGGTGATCGCCGAGGTGATCGCCTACTTCGACGAGGACGTGCCCGAGTTCGTGCGGCGTCGCCACACCGAGCTCCAGAGCCGTGGATATCGCAACCAAGAGATATTCCCCCGGATCTCCGGCGAGCTCGGCCGGCGGCGGTTCGCAGCACCTGCGTTGTCGCTTCGGCAGCTCCGCAGGATCGTCTACACGTAGGAGGAATCCCCCCGTATGTGCGGCATCGTCGGCTACGTCGGCACCAGCAATGGTGTCCCCATCGTCCTGGAAGGCCTCCAGCGCCTCGAGTACCGCGGCTACGACTCGTCGGGTCTCGCCGTCGCCGCTCCGAGCGGCCTGAAGGTCCACAAGGCCAAGGGGCGCGTCAGCGACCTCAAGGCCGCCCTCCCGAAGCGGATCAAGGGCGCACCAGCGATCGGTCACACCCGGTGGGCCACGCACGGCGCGCCGACCGATCACAATGCCCACCCCCACGTCGACTTCAGCGGCCGCTTCGCCGTCGTCCACAACGGGATCATCGAGAACGCCCCGCAGATCCGCGAGCGGCTGCTCGCCGACGGGATCACCCCGCAGTCCGAGACGGACACCGAGCTGGTCGCGCACCTGATCGGCCAGGCCGCGGTCGAGAACGACGACCCCGTCGATGCGCTGCGCACCGCGCTGCGCCGCGTCGAGGGGGCCTACGGCCTGGCCGTTGTCGACGCCAAGCACCCGGACCGGATCGTCGTCGCGCGGCTCGGCAGCCCGATCGTGCTGGGGCTCGGCGACCGCGAGATGTACGTGGCGTCGGACGTCGGGGCGATCGTCCGCCACACCCGCCAGGTCGTGCACCTGGAGGACGGCGAGATCGCGCTGCTCGAGCCCGACGGATTCACGACGTCGACGCTCGACGCCCGCCCCGTCCAGAAGGTCAGCGAGCGGGTCGACCTCGACGACGAGCACTTCGACCTGGGCGAGCACGAGCACTTCCTGCGCAAGGAGATCGGCGAGCAGCCCGAGGCCGTCGAGCGGACGCTCAGCGGCCGGCTCGACGAGCGCTTCTCGTCGATCAAGCTCGGCGGGCTCAACCTGGAGCCGAACGAGCTGCGCTCGTTCAAGCGGGTCTACATCCTCGGCTGCGGCTCGGCCTACTACTCCGGCGAGGTCGGCGCCCAGCTGATCGAGGAGCTGGCCCGGATCCCGGCGACCGCGGAGGCCGCCAGCGAGTTCCGCTACCGCAACCCGGTGATCGACCCCGAGGGGCTCTACATCGCCGTCAGCCAGTCCGGCGAGACCGCCGACACGCTGGCCGCCGTCGAGGAGCTGACCCGCAAGGGGGCCCGCGTGCTCGGCGTGATCAACCAGGTCGGCAGCGCGATCGCGCGTGCCGACAGCGGCGGGATCTACATCCACGCCGGTCCGGAGGTCTCGGTCGCCTCCAGCAAGAGCTTCACGTCGACCTGCGTGGCGTTCGCGATGCTGGCGATCCACCTGGGCCGGATCCGCGACCTCTCGCCGGCCGACGGCGACCGGCTGATCCAGGCGCTGCGCGACCTGCCGGCCAAGATCGCGGCGATCCTCGAGCAGGAGGACGTCATCAAGGAGGCCGCGCAGTGGCTCTCGCAGTTCGAGAGCGCGATGTTCATCGGCCGGGTCCGTGGTTGGCCGATCGCCCGCGAGGCGGCGCAGAAGATCAAGGAGATCGCCTACATGCACGCCGAGGCGTACCAGTCGGCGGAGCTCAAGCACGGACCGCTGGCGCTGATCTGCGAGACGATGCCGGTGGTCGCGGTCGTCCCCGACGACGAGTTGCACGAGAAGCAGCGGTCGACCCTGCACGAGATCAAGGCGCGTTCCGGGCCGATCCTGGTGATCAGCCACGACCCGCTGCCGGACGAGCTGGCGGAGCGGACGATCGTCGTCCCGCGGACCGAGCCGGAGCTCGATCCGATCCTGCTGAACATCCCGCTGCAGCTGCTGGCCTACCACGCCGCCCTCGCGCTCGAGCGCGACATCGACCGTCCGCGCAACCTGGCCAAGAGCGTCACCGTCGAGTAGCCGGCCCCGCCGGACGGCGTGGTCGGGTTGGGCCGAAGAGTTCGGCCCGATCCGACGCGCAGCGGGAGCCGGGAGCGACCGGCTCGGTGCGCGTCGGGTTCTGCCGAAGAGATCGGCCCGACCCGACGCGCCGATGCGCGCCGAGCCCGGACCGCGGGTCACCCGTCCTCGACGCGAGCGCGCGCAAGCGCCGCCCCGAGCGTCTCGCGCACGAACCGTCCCCCGTCGTCGCGCTGCTGCCGCCAC
>JBQGEK010000076.1:0-1811 GCA_052039575.1 Patulibacter sp.
GGCGGGCTGAAGAGCGGGCCCGGCGCTCGAAACCGCGACCGGCCCCGGCACCGCGTCGACTTCTGGCGAGTGGTTCGGTCGAACGCGACGAGCCGCGGGACTCCGGACCCGGAGATTCACCGGATCGGGGGAGCGCCGAAGTAGGATCGTTGGGGTGAGGGCGGGGGACGTACACGCAGGCGCTGCGCGCCGAATAGACCGACGAGCTGGTGACTGCGCTCGCGGGACGGCGGTGCTGCCGTGACTGCCGACGACTACACGGCTCTGCACCGCCGCGTGCTCGACGCGCTCGTCCGCGAGGATCCGATGCGGCTCGCGGACCCCGCGATCCAGCTGGCGGACGAATATGACGCCGAAGCCCGCGAGATCGCCCGGAGGATGGTGCTCAGCGATGCAGGCGATGAGGAAGCGGTCACCGCGGCCGTGATCGAGACGTTCCAGCGCGCGTTCGACAAGCGACTTCCGGCGGACGGTGTCAGTGCGGTCGCTGCCCGGATCGTTCTGGGCGACGACGGAGTCGCGATCCGCGAGGAGCTCTACGGATGCTGGTTTGACTTCTCGGGGCTGGCTGTTCGCGCGGGTACGGTCCGGATTCCGATGCTACGCGAGGTACCCGGCCGGCGGGGCCGGGGCACCCCGGCGGGCACCCCTGATCGGGTTCTCGTGATCTCCAACGCAGCTGCTGTCGAGATTCACGACCCGCTCGCGCATCCGTGGGCCCAAGAGTTCGACGGGCTGTGGATCGAGCGTGGGAGCCAGGCATTCGTGCAGATCGACGGCCAGATCGACGTGACCGCGCGGGTCTACGGGGACGGCGACGAACTGCGGGTAGCGCTGGAGCATTGCGGTCCGGATGGCCTGGAGCGCGGGGACCCAAGCCCCGCCGTAGCGCTCAGCGGTGTCGCTGGGGGAGACGTCCGACGCTTCGCCGACATCGACGCGGCACGTCACGCGTTGACCCGGGAGCGATCTGTCGGCGTCCACCACGGACGGGACGAGGACGGCTACCAGGTGACGATCACGGTCACCGACGTCTCGAGCTCGCTGCGCCGACGCGCGCGGCTGCGGCGCTGGCTCGGTCCGGCTCTCGACGTCACGAGCCTGACGACGGACGGGCGGGTGGGCTGCACCGTGCGCTGAACGGGTTCGGCTCGTCCTCCGTCGTGCCGGACGACGCCTACGCCGTACGGGTCGCCGTCGCCGTCCCGGTGGCGGTCGGGTGCGCCCTAGTGGGGATCGCCGTCTCGACGCCTCCGGCTGCCAGTCTCGCGCTTCCCCTCGCGGCGTACTGGCTCGTGGCCGAGCCGCTGCTCTGGTCGCCGGCGGGCCTTGCGGTGCGCCTGCGCGGTTCTGCGATCGGCCGCCGGGTTGGATCGGCGGTGGGGGTGAGGACCTCACGCGGCCAACGGACGCTGCGAGCGGTCGGCCTGGCGCTGCTCGCTGTCGGCCCGACGACCACGCTGCTCCGCGAGCTCGGCGTCGGTGCGATCGCGCCCTACATCGGCTTGGCGATCGGCCTGCTCGTGATCGTGGCCGAGTTCGCGACCGGCGATGCCGACGACGTCGAGGAGAACAGCGTCGGGCGATCCGCGTCAGGTTCGACGGAGTAGTTCGGCCGAACCCGACTCACCCCGCGCTCGACGTCTTGCTGGGCACCCCGCCACCGTGCCCGGCCCGCGACGAAACCCCTGCATCTCGACGGCGGCGTTCACATCACCGTCACCGGTCGTCCACACGACCGTCACTTCCGGGGGCGCGCTACGGCGGAGGCTTGCGGCATGAGCATCCAGAACGAGACGGTCGACCTTCCG
>JBQGEK010000077.1:0-1943 GCA_052039575.1 Patulibacter sp.
GCAGCTGACCGCGCTGGAGAGCGACGCGATCCGCGGCGAGCACGCCGACGTGATGGAGCGGATCAAGGAGCTGCGTGAGCTGCTCGGGGACGAGCAGAAGGTGCTCGACCTGATCAAGGAGGAGATGCTCGAGATCCGCGAGCGATTCTCCGACGAGCGCAAGACGCTGATCACCCACGCCGAGGGTGAGATCGACATCGAGGACCTGATCGCCGACCAGCAGATGGTCATCACGATCACGCAGTCCGGCTACATCAAGTCGCTGCCGCTGGGGACCTACCGCCACCAGCAGCGCGGCGGGCGCGGCGTGACCGGGATGGACATGAAGGACGGGGACTACATCGAGCACCTGTTCGTCTGCTCGAGCCACGACTACCTGCTCTTCTTCAGCAACCGCGGCAAGATCTACCGCTCCAAGGTCTACGAGCTGCCGGAGGCGTCGCGGACGGCCAAGGGTCGCTACCTCGGCAACGTGCTGCCGTTGCGCGAGGGCGAGCGGATCCAGTCCGTGCTGTCGACCCGGGACTTCAGCGAGACCGAGTACCTGGTCTTCGCGACCCGCGCCGGCACGGTCAAGAAGACCGAGCTGCAGGCCTACAACACGCCGATCAAGGCCGACGGCATCATCGCGATCAAGATCCGCGACGACGACGAGCTCGTCGCCGTGCGCAACGTCGACCCGGACGACGAGATCGTGATGGTCTCGAAGGCCGGTCTGACGGTGCGGTTCTCCGAGGGCGACGCGCGCTCGATGGGTCGCGACACGACCGGTGTCCGCGGCATGGACGTCGGCAGCGACCCGAAGAAGAACTCCGTGATCGCGATGGACGTCGCGCGGGACGACTTCGACCTGCTGGTGGTCACCGAGAACGGCTTCGGCAAGCGGACGCTGATCAGCGAGTACCGCAAGACCAGCCGCGGGGCCAAGGGCGTCAAGACGATCCAGCTGACCGAGACCAAGGGCGGCCTCGCCGGCGCGCTCGTCGTTCGCGAGTACGAGGGCCTGGTCTTCATCAGCGAAGGCGGCATGGTCCAGCGGACGGCGGTCAAGGGGATCAACCGCTACGGACGCAACTCGCAGGGCGTCAAGGTCATGAACATGAAGTCCGAGGACCGGGTCAGCGCGATCGCGCGGGTGCTCGAGTCCACGGCGGAGGCCGAGGACGGCGAGCAGCTGACCGTCGACGGGACCGGCGAGCCGGTCGAGGGCACGATCAGCGGCGGCCCGGCCGACCTGAGCGGGGCCGACGAGACGGCGACCGACGCCGCTCCGGCGGAGGACGAAGGCTCCACCGAGGAGTGATCGAGGGGCGACCGAACGTCGGCTGGTCGGGACTCCCGACCGGCCGACGCGGCGTCCCCCGATCGGTGGATCCGAAGGACGAACGAAGGATCATCCGGTAGGGGCCTATCCCTCTAGGTCCGCGGTCCGTGGCGGCCACTGTCCGGCGGATCTCGCCCCCGGGCCCCTCAGTCAGGCAACCAGCCTGGCTCTCGGGACCCGTCGACGACCTCCTTGGTCATTGACCACCACGACTCCGCGGCCCCACGAGGGATAGGCCCTCTGGTCCACCCCGTCGGGTCGGGCTGCTAGGTTGGGCTCACCAGCCAGAGAAAGGAGGTGGTCCGAATATACGACAGTAGTTTCGGGACTCAGGAGGTGACGAGCTCCTAGGGCCGTCAGGCCCCAAGAAGCACGTCATCCGGGGGTCGGCGTCGCCAGAGCGACGCTGCCGGACACGGGAGTTCGACCTCGTCCCAGCGAATACGCGCCCACGTTACTGGCGTGGGGGATGCGGAATCCCGACCGGGACCACCACCCGGCACTCTCAGCGCGGCGCCGACGGGCGCCGCGCGTCGGTGTGCCACAACGACAACTGCAGGTCGGGCCACTCTGTCAGGACGTGGCGTCGTGGTGGTCGTTGTCCGCGTAGGGCGTTTTC
>JBQGEK010000078.1:0-48582 GCA_052039575.1 Patulibacter sp.
GTCCGCCGGTCGCGGCCCCGGCCGCGCGACCGGGCTCGCGGCCGGCCGCGCGACCGTGACGACGGGCGCGCGGCGGGCGCGGGGACCCGTCGCTGCCACGGGCGGCCGCCCGCGCGACCCCCCGGTCGGCCGGACGCGACGCCGCGTGCACGCAGGCGCGGCGGGCCACGAGACCGGTTTGCCGTCCGGATGCGCGCCCGGTGCGGTGGCCGCACGCGCGCCCGGTCCGGCGCCCGGACGACCGCCCGATTCCGCGGCGGGAGGGTCGCCCGACCCGATGACCGGGGCGGCGCTCGGACCGACGACCGACGATCCGCACGACGGCGGGGAAGGAGTCGTGGGCGCACCGGAGAACCAAGGGGGCGAAGTACGGGCGCCCGCGGGATCGTCCTGGTGGGCCGCCGGTCCGTCACGAGACCGTCCTGCCCGCCCAACCCCATGACCGCAGCAGCAGAAGGACGTCCGCCGATGACCCGCGTGATCGCCGTCGCCAACCAGAAGGGCGGGGCCGGCAAGAGCACCGTGACCGTGAACCTGGCCGTGGCCCTCGGCCAGGCGGGCAAGCGCGTCCTGGTCGTGGACGCCGATCCGCAGTTCGACTCGACGGCGATGCTCAGCTGCTCCCCCGAGGATGCGGCACACACGATCGCCGACGTCTTCCTCGGCACGTCCGAAGCCGAGCCGGCGGTTCGCGACGCGGTCGCTCCGGGCGTCGACCTGCTCGCCGGTGACTCGCGGATGGCCGACGTCGAGCTGACGCTCGTCTCACAGGTCCGCCGCGAGGAGTTCCTCGCCGAGGCGCTGCGCGACGTGCTCTCCCGGTACGACTACCTGCTGATCGACTGCCCGCCCAACCTGGGGCTGCTGACGGTCAACGCGTTCGTCGCCGCCGACGAGGTGCTGATCCCGATCTCGATGATCGATCGCAACGCCTACAAGGGCGCCTCGACGCTGCTGTCGACCCTCGAGACCCTGCGCAGCCGCCGGGTCAGCGTCGAGACGCTGGGCCTGCTGCGCAACAACGTCGACGCACGACGCAACACCTTCCAGACCCTCGACGACGCCCTGCCTGCGCTTGGCGCTCCGGTCCTCTCGGCCCAGATTCCGATGCGGTCCGGCTTCCACGACGCGACCACCGAAGGAATTCCGCTGATGCTCCGACGCCCCGACAGCCGCGAAGCGGAGGCGTTCCGCGAGCTGGCCACCGAGATCGACGGTGGCGAGCTGCCGCTCGTCGTCCCCGACTCGGCCGACGCGGCGATCACCGCGTCGCGCCAGGTCGCCCCGGCGGAGGTGGCGTGATGGCCCGCCTGACGCTGTCGCCGAACGGACTGAAGAGCCCGCTCGACCTGCCGGCCCCCGCCACGGAGCCGCGAGTCGCGGTCGTCCAGCCGGTCGCTGCCGCGCCCGAGGCCCCGGTCGCCCCGAGCGCGGCTCCCGAGCCCGCCTTCGCGATCGTGCCCGATCTCGACGCGCCGGCCGAGCCGGAAGCCTCGTCGAACGACGACGCCGTCCCCTCCGAGCCGGAGGCCGCGACGGCGGCCGCATCCACGAGCGCCCCGGAGGCGCCGGTCGTCGCGACCCCGACGACCGACTCCGACGCACGCGACG
Source organism: Patulibacter sp. (assembly GCA_052039575.1). Taxonomy (GTDB): domain Bacteria; phylum Actinomycetota; class Thermoleophilia; order Solirubrobacterales; family Solirubrobacteraceae; genus Patulibacter. The sequence continues at coordinate 1,612 of JBQGEK010000078.1, forward strand.
CCGGTGACCTGCCGGCTTGGGCGACCACCCTCGACGCGGCCGCGCTGCAGCCCGAGCGCCTGCTCGGCCGCCCCAAGCAGACCGCGCTGATCCTCGATCGCGCGCTGTCGTCCCGCGCCGACGAGCTGGTTGCCGCGACCGGTCCGCGGGTCACCTTCGCCGCGCTCGTGATCGCCGTCCTGCACTTCCACCTGCCGGCCGACGGCACCGCCGCCGCCAAGGCGATCGGCGGCTACCGTCGTCGCAAGCTGGAATCGCTCGACCATCCGTGGGAGGAGCGCAACGCCCGGCTGCCCGAGCCGCTGCGCGCCGAGCTCGACGACGTCGTCAGTGGGGCCGTCGGCCGCGTGGCGGCGGTCCGCCGTTCGACCCTGGTCAACGCGCTGCTCGACGCCCATCTGCCCGCCAGCCCCGACGACGCCGCCCGGTTGGTGACGCGGATGGAGATGGTCCGCGGCGGCGCCTTCCTGGCCTAGCCATCGATCACGGACCCGCCCCGGCGAATCCGGGGCGGGGCAGCATCCGCAGCGGCCGGGCTTGCCCGCCGACGCTCAGCCCGCGTCGGCGAGCTCGTCGCCCGGTCCGGCCGGCTCGGTCACGACCCGTCGCAGCAGCACGAGCGTCGTGACCGCGATCAGCGCAACCACCACGCTGAAGATCTCGCTGGCGCCCTCCCGCCCGACCAGCACGCCGAGCACGCCAACGCCGACCACCGGGACGGACAGCGCGACGTAGGCAACCACGAAGTACGCCGACGCGACCTCGCCGCGCCGCGTCGGCGGGGACGCACCGGTGATCACCGTCATTCCGGCCCGGAAGCTCAGTCCCTGCCCGAGTGCCGCCGTGATCCCGGCGACGATCAGCAGCGCCAGCGAGCTGGTCGCGACCCCGGCCCCCAGCGCCAGCGCTCCGACTCCGAGCGTCGCGACGCCGAGCGACTGGGCCCGGCCCTTCGGGACGATGTCCAGCGCGCTCTGGCCAACCGCCGACGCGGCGAAGACCAGGAAGACGACCAGCCCGATCGTCGCGCGGTTGGCGACGCCGAAGTCGTGCGTCAGCAGCCCCGGAATCACCGCGGTGTAGAGCCCGAGCACCGAGAACCCCGCAAAGGCGCTGAGTGCGGCAGGCAGGAACGCCGGCCGTGCGTTGACCGGCACGCTCAGGCGCTGCGGCCTGATCTGCGGCCGGGAGACCCGCCGTCCCGGCTCCGGGATCAGCGCCACCAACAGGAAGAGCACGGACACGGCCACCAGGTCGACCACGTAGACGAGCCGCAGCGGGTTGCCGAACAGCTCCGAGATCACTCCGGCGACGAGTGGCCCGAGGCCGAGACCGCCGGCGTTGACCGCCGTCGCCAGCAACGTCGCCCGCCCGCGACGTCCGGGTGCGGCCAGATCGATGATCGTCGCGGTGGCCGCTCCCGTGAAGACTCCGGCGGAAAGTCCCGAGAAGATCCGGCCGACGAACAGCAGCGTCAGGTCGTCGGCCACGATGAAGATCGCGGCGCTGACCCCCGACGCCACGAGTCCCCCCAGCAGCACGGGCTTTCGCCCGACCTGGTCCGAGAGCCGTCCGAACAGCAGCAGCGCGGAGATCACGCCCACGGCGTAGGCCGCGTAGACGACCGTCACCATGAACTCGGAGAAGCCGACCTCCTGCCGGTAGAGGCCGTAGAGCGGGGTCGGCAGCGTCGCCCCGAGCATCGTCACGGCGAAGGCCAACGCGACGATCGCGGTCGTGGTGCGCCGACCGATCCGGCGGGACGAGCGGGCGGCAGGGCTGGGGTTCACCAACGACACGGTGCCAGATCCGATCGGCTGGCCGCTGGAGCCGGGCGCGCGTCGTCGTCCGTCCTCAGCGGTGGATGTCGGGCTCGTCCGCGGCCCAGACCACACGTCCGATCTGCGCCGGCGGCGCGTCCTCGTCGCGTGGCAGGCTGAGCGCCATGTCCCCGACCGGTTCCGGATCGGGCACGCCCGGCAGCAGCATCAGCACGGTCAGGACGGGCGCGTCCCAGCCTCCGACCTCGTCGAACGCCTCGACGCGGAACCGCGTCCCTCGCGGCAGGAAGACCAACCCGGCGGCGTCCGGCCCGCCGGTCCACCACAGCGGCATCATCCGGGCGCCGGCCGGCACCAGGATCCGGACGAGCGTGCGGCCGGCGGTGGCCACGCTCATCGCGTGCGACTGGAACAGACTGCAGTCGCAGAAGCCGACGTCCTGCACGATGTCCCCGACGAACAGCCCGCCACCCGGCAGCGTCCGAACGTCGGTGGCCCACGCCCGCCACAGCTCCATCGGCTCCTCGATCGGCGGCTGCTTGGCGACCGCACGATCGAGCGCCGTGATCGCCTGCAGCAGCTCGGGCGGCGCGGAGATCCGGCGGTCGTCGGGCGAGGAGGCGGTCATGGCGGTGGCGATCTCGAGTCGGGGGCCGAGCCGGATGCTCGGTCGTGCCGCCGACGGTAGCGCGCCCGCGGTCTCGCCGGCCGTCCGCTGGGCGTCGCGACGGCCCGTCGGCGTCCGGTCACGATCCACGGCCCCACGGCTCGCGTCCCGACGGTACGGTGAGCGGGTGACCAGCTCGCTCTTCCGCCTCGTATGCGGCCCCGCCGTCCTGACGACCGCGCCCGAGGGCTGGGCGACCGAGATGCTCCGCGACGGCGAGGTCGCGATCGTGCCCGACGCCGCCGGACTGAGCTCGATTCACGCGGTCGCCCACGCGCTCGACAGCACCGCGGTCGCCGTCATCCGCGGCGAGGACGACCCGGCCGCCCAGGAGCGCACGGTGATGGCGCACGCGGGCACGCTCGCGCTGGTCTGGGTCGCGCCGAGCTTCAGCGAGGATGCTCGCTCCTGGGCGGAGAAGCGCGCGCCGATGACGCTGCTGATCGACGCCGACAGCGAACTGCCCGGGGACGAGCGACGCCGGGTCGAGCGGTTCGTGGCCATCCTCAGCGGTCAGGCCGCCTGAGCGCCGGGTTCTGGCGCCACGGTCGCCAGCCACTGCAGCGCCAGACCGCGGTAGCCGACGAAGCCCGGCCCGTGCCGGTCGACGGTCCCCAGCAGATCGGTCCGCTCGATCGACCGGAGTACGAGGCACCGGGCCTCCTCCACCGCCAGCGGCCGGATCATGTCCTCGAGCGCGTGCTCCGGCACCTCGGCACCGAGCGCGTCGCGGATCGAGTCCAGCTCGTCGAAGACGCCGATGCTCGCCGCGACCCCGGCCGCGTTCGCGTCGGTCAGCACCCCGAGCGTCATCCGCAGGCCACGGCGCTCGACCTCGACGAAGACGATCCGGGTGCGATGCCCGTCGTCAGGACCGCTGATCTCGACCGCCCGCAGCGCCCGCAGGCCGCTGACTCTCGACCACCACGGGGGCTCGGCGATGCCACGGCCGGAGAGGCGCTCCGCGGTCGGCGCCACCGCCGCCGCGATCCCCGGCGCCGCACCGACCTGGAGCGCCCGCAGCGCCGCCAGGGCGTCCGGCCCGCCGCGCACGTCGAGCGCGGATGCGTAGGCGTAGCCGATCCTGCGCTCGAAGTCGGCGCCGGGCGCGCCGTAGGCACAGCTCGGCATCCACCAGATCCCGGCCGCGTCGGAACCGAGCAGCTCGGCGGCCAACGGATCGTCGGTCGCGACGGACGACGCGCAGAGCAGCTCGATCGATGCCGCAAGCACAGCGTCGACGCACGGCGGAACGACCGGCGACGGCTCGGGCGGATGCAGCGGCGAGGGCGGCTCGAGCGGCGCGGAGCCGAGGTCGGGCGGCAACGAGTGGACGGGCTTGCGAAAGGTCATGCCCGCAGCTTCGGTCCGGTCCCCGAGTCGGTCCTAGGCCCGACCTGTTGCGGGCGACCGCCAGAGCTGCGTCGCGGTTGTGCCCCGAAGATGCGCCGGCTTCCCGGTACCGCCGGACGCTTGCGGCGAGCCGGCGGGGGACGTTCAGCGCTTGCGCTGCTGCTCGCGCTGGTGCTCGTCGAAGCGGACCTGCATCTTGGCCGCCGTGTAGCGCCGCATCACGGCGCTGAACGCCAGCACCGCACCGATCGCCACACCGGCCCACACGTTGACGATCAGCGTCCCGGCCAGCAGGCCGATCACGAACGCGACGAGCGCCGGCACGAGGTACGCCCGATCGAGCATGGAGGGCGAGGGCGGCGACTGGTCCATGGGAGGGACGATAGCCGCGCCATCCCGCGCGCCGCCGCGAGCCGATCCGGACGACGCTTCCCAGAGAGGCATCATCCGCATCGGCTCGGGGCGGCCCACCTTCAGCGCGCCACAGCCAACAGCGTCGTGTAGGTCTGGCTGCGATTGGCCAGCGTGGCGGACACGCGGAACAGGGCGTAGGGCTCGTTCGCTGCCGGGCGCGCCAGGCGGACCGTGAAGGCGCCCGTGCGCGAGACCCTGGCGGTGGTCGAGGTCCGCCGACCGCTGCAGACGTCGATCCGGTCGATCCGGACCGTCTGCGGACGCAGCCGCGCCGACGTGGTGATTCGACCCGTCGCCCGCAGGCCGCGGCGCGACTCGATCGACATCCGCCGGAAATAGCGCAGCGACCCCGTGCGCGTCCTGCTCGTCGTCGCCGCGTACCACGGGCGCGACCGCGCGCTGTCGGGACCGGACACCGTCGCGCTCCAGCTGCCGTTGGCTCGGATCCGCGTCGTCCCGACCGACCGGCCGTTGCGCAGGATCGTGACGCGCTGACCGGCGAGCGCGGGGCGTGCGACCCCGCTGACCCGCGCCTTCCGGCCCTTGGTGGAAGCCACATCGAGCAGCACCAGCTCGGCGCCGCACTGCTCGACGACCGGCTGTTCCACCACCGGCGGCGGCGCGGGCTGCTCGACCGGCGGCTGCGGGTCCTCGACCGGCGGCTTGGGATCCTCGACCGGCGGCTGCGGGTCCTCGACCGGCGGCACCACCGGCCGCGCGGTCACGGTGACCGGGGCCGCGTCGCAGGCCGAATCCGCCGCGACGTTCCGCAGATCACCGGAGTACGTGACCCGCCAGCGGTAGACGCCCGCGACGGTCGGGGCGAACGCGCCCGCCTCGACCGCGCCGCCGGCCGCCGGATACGCCACGCCGAGCCGCTCGTGGACCGGCGCGGCGTTGCAGGTCGCATCGTCCGGGCCGTAGAGCCGGAAGTCGACCGTGGCGTCGGCGTCCGGCTCGTAGCGGCCGACCACCGCTGCCGACGCCGTGAGGGACCCCGCGCCGAGCTCGACGTCGGGCGACCGCGTCACCGTCACGGTCGGTGCCGCGTGCACGTCGATGTCGATCATCGCCGTGTTGGACGTCCCGCCCGCGTTCGTCGACCGATAGGTGAAGGAGTCCGGCCCGTCGTAGCCGGAATTCGAGGTATAGGTCACCTCACCCGTCGCCGGGTCCAGCCCGCTCAACGTGCCGTGCTCCGGCCCGTCGACCACCGTGTAGACCTGCGCAACCGCGCTCGTGCAGGCCAACGTCACCGCCGTCGGCTTGCCCGATCCCGCGTCGACGTCGAGCGCCGCGCAGTCCGGCTCCGCCGGAGCGACCGTCACCGACACCGTCGCCGTGTTCGAGGCGCCCCCCTCGTTCGTGACGGTGTAGGTGAAGCTGTCGGGGCCGAAGTACCCCGCATCGGGCGCGTACCGCAGCCGGCCCGAGACGACCGTCGCCGTGCCGTTCGCGGGCGTCCCCACGATCGCCGCCGTGTCGCCGGTCTCCGTTCCGGTGCAGTTCGGGTCGACGGTCACCGCGGTCTCATACGCGGCGTCCGCCGGCACACCGGAGCAGACCGGCGGCGGCTTGAGGATCCGCAGCGTCCCGCTGCCGGTTGCGGCCCGGAAGCCCGGAGCGGCCGCGGCCGAAGCCGTGATCGGGTAGGTCCCGGGGGCCGTCCCGCCCGGCACGCTGAAGGTCCCGGACGCGACACCACCATCGATCGCCGGAGCGATGCTGCCGCTCACCCCGGTGATTCCGAACGTCACCGCTCCGGGGCTCGTGGCGCCGCGCGCGGGGCTGACCACCGTCGCCAGGGCGACGTCCTGGGCCGAGGCCGACCACGGGATCGTCCGGTCGACGAGCGTCAGCACCGTCGGCACCGCCTCGACCGCCCCGCGGTCCGGCGTGCCGCTGCGAGGGAGGCCGCGCTGGTCCTCGGCTGTCGTGTCCACGCCCCCGCCCGCATCGATCAGCGGGCTACCGGGAGCCGGGGCCATGGTCGCCGTCGGCCCGCCGTAGTCGCCGAGCGGGGCCAGGTCGAGCGTGCCGCCGACGGTCGTCGAGGTCAGCACCGTCAGCTGGGTCGAGAGGTTCGTCCCGCCGTCCGCCGTCGCCGTCGGCGTGACCCCCTGCGGCGTGCCGTCGATCGCGGACCAGAGGACCGAGACCGACGACGTGCGCGCCGTCGCCCGGTCATACGCCACGTTCGCGAGCGCCGTTCCCGCCGTCCCGTTCGGTGCGCCCGTGCCTCCGGCGGCGGTGTTCCCGGCAATCGTGACGTGCGACAGCGTGACCGTGCCGTTGAGGTTGAAGAGCGCGGAGCCGAGGCCGTCGCCCCCGCCGCTCGCCACCCCCGCGCTACCCACGAACACCGCCGTGCTGAGGCCGCCCGTCACCGTGTTGGCGGTGAACGTGCTGTTGGTCGCGGTCACGGTACCGCCGTCGTTGAAGACCGCGCCACCCATTCCGGCCCCGCCGCCGCCGACCGCGATCGTGTCGGCCGGAGGCGTCGTGGCGTCGCCGCCGCCGAACCCGCCGACCGGGATCTTCGGGTTGACGTTGCGACCGTCGACGCCGCCGGCGCCGCCGCCGAAGCCGCCGTCACCGGAGTCGATGTTGGCCCATCCGCCGCCGCCGCCGAAGCCGCCACCGCCCGCGCCCGCACCCGGACCCGCGCCGCCACCACCTCCGCCGACGCCACCGCCGCCCCCACCACCGACGTTCACGGTCGACGAGGATTGCACGGCGTGCGCTCCGCCGACACCGAACGCTCCTCCGGCTCCGCCGGGTCCGCCGTTGCTGACCGCGCGGCCGCCGGCCCCGGTGCCGCGACCACCGAGCGTGCCGTCCGCGGCCGCGCCACCCTGACCGTTGGGGACGCCACCGCCGGCACCACCGACCGGGGATCCGCCCGGGGATCCCGCCTCACCGGCCTCGTAGCCCCCGCCGCCGCCCCCGCCTCCCGCGTTGAGCGCGGGCGCGGCACCGCCGGCACCGCCGCCGCTGACCGGGCCGCCGAAGCCGCCACCGCCGCTGGCTTGCGCGTCCTGCCCCATGCCGCCGCCACTGGTCGAATTGACCGTCGCCGCCGAGCCACCGGTCGCGCTGTTCCCCGCCAGCGTCACTCGCTGCAGGTCGACGGTGCCTTGGTTGAAGATCGCGCCGCCCATGCCGGCCCCGCCCCCGCCGAACAACGCATCGCCGCCACGGGCCCGCCCGCCGCGCAGCTCCAGGTCACGCAGCCGCAGCGTTCCGGCGGACAGCCCCGAGCGGCCGCCCGAAACGTAGAAGAGACGGCCTCGCAAGCCGTTCGTACCCTCGATCGTCGCGCCGCTCGCGCTGTCGCCGACGATCGTGATGTCCGACGCGATCGTGGGCAGCACGTTCGCGCCGTACCAATGATTGTCGGGGGTCCCGAGCGCGTACCGACCGGATATGCGGATCGTGTCGGCCTGGCCGTTGGCGTTGGCCGTGTTGATCGCGGCGACCAGGGCGGCCGAATCGCCAGCGGCGACGTCGATCGTCGCCGCTGGTGCGCCTGCCGCTCCGGCGAGCGTCGCGAGGGCCACCGTCCCGATCGTCCCTGCGCATCGCATCCGCCGCATAACGCCCGAGCCTAGTCACCGCCCCCCGAATCCGGCACTCGTCCGGTGTCCCAACCCCCCGTCGAGCGGGTGGTCCCTTCACTTGCACGCGTACCGCACCGTCACCCCGACTCGCCCGGCGTAGACCTCCAGCTGCCTCAACGATGGCCGCTCGCCCGCCGGATCCAGGAAGCGCGTGCCCCCGCCGAGCAGGACCGGGACCGTGCTGACGATGATCTCGTCGAGCCGGCCGGCCTGGAGCAGCTGGTCTCCGACCGACGCGCCGAGCACGTTGACCACGCCGTCTCCAGCGGCCCGTTCTGCCAGGGCGACCGCCTCGTCGAGCGTCGTGGCGAAGCGCAGCTCGCCCTCCTTCGTCGTGGTGACCTGGCCGACCGGGACCGGCGGACGGTGGGTCAGGACGACGACCTTCCCCTCCCACTCGCCGCCGAACGCGCCCTCCTTGTCCGGGTCGCCGCGGTTGGGGTCGTCGCCGAAGAAGGTCGTCGCACCGCAGAGCAGCGCGGTCGTCTCCGCTTGCAGCCGCGTGAGGATCGGGGCAGGCGCCGGCTCGGCTTCCATGAACGGCGCCAGCCACGACATGTCGCCGTTCGGCCCCGCCAGGTAGCCATCGGCCGACACCGACGCCGCCGCGACGAATCGCGCGCTCATCTCAGCGCCCCTTCCACTCGGGCTCGCGCTTCTCGAAGAACGCCTTGACACCCTCCTGGATGTCCTCGGTCGAGAACGCCAGGGCCAGCTGGCCGCGCAGGTAGTCCAGCGCGTCGTTCAGTCCCAGATCCATCTGGCGAGCCATCGCGTCCTTGCCCATCCGCATCAGCACGGGCGACGAGCGGGCCAGCTTGCTCGCCCAGCCGCCGATCGCGGCGTCCAGCTCGGCCTGCGGCACGACCCGGTTGACGATCCCGATCCGCTCCGCGTCGCGCGCGTCGAACCGCTCGCCGAGCAGCAGCAGCTCACTCGCCTTCTTGCGGCCGACGTCACGGTAGATCAGCGCCATGATCATGAACGGGAAGACCCCGACGTTGATCTCCGGCGTGCCGAAGGTTGCGTCCTCGGACGCCACGATCAGGTCGCAGGCCAGTGCCAGCCCGAGGGCGCCCGCCAGCACGTGACCGCTGGCGCGGCAGACCGTCGGCTTGCCGAGCTCGAGGATCAGCCGGAACAGCCGTGGGAACCGGTCGATCGACTGGTACTTGTGGACGAGCGGGAGGTCGGCCGCGAACCCGGCCAGGTTGCCGCCGGCCGAGAACGTCCGGTCGCTGGTCGACGCGAGCACCACGCAGCGCACCGCGTCGTCGTCGCGGCAGCGTTCGAACGCGGCGATCAGCGCGTCGAGCATCTCGTCCGACAGCGCGTTGCGCGTCTGCGGATCGTCGAGCGCGATCGTCGCGACCCCGCTTTCCGCGACCCCGACCCGCACCAGCGGCGTGCTCGGCTCTCCCACCGGACTCTCCCCGTCGCTCACGGTCGCAGCCTAGCTGGAGTGCTCACGAGGCTCGACACGACCCCGTCGCAGCTCGCCCCCAGTTCGGGCACCCCGACCGCGACGACGATGCGTCGCATGCCAATCCCGGCCGCTGCCCCGCCTGCACCGTCGGCGCGTGCTAGCAGATCCGCTAGCATCGCCCCCATGGCGACCCTGCACCTGCGCAACGTCCCGGAATCCGTCAACGACGCGCTGACGCAGAGCGCCAAGGACCGCGGGATCTCGAAGAACCAACGGGCGATCGAGGTTCTCGAGCGGGGCTTGGGCATGGACCACGCCGCGCGGGTCGAACTGATCGAACGGATTCGACGCAATCGAGATGCGATGGGCGACCTCAGCCACATCGATATCGCCGCGATGATCCGAGAAGGACGCCCAGGCGGCAATGACTAGCGCGGGCCCCACCGCCGCCTCCCAGGACGAGGCTGCCGAACCCGCGTACCTGCTCCTCGATGCGTCCGTACTCGTCGAGCTCCTGATCAACGGCGCCTGGCGCGATGCGGCGACGCGCCTCCAGGACCTCCTCCGCCGGGCGACCGCGCCCACCCCGATGACCGCCAGCCACGCGCTGGCAGAGGCCGCCAACGTCATCAGACGACTGTCCCGCCGCGGCGCACTCCCCGGAGCTACCGCCGACGTCGCAATCGGGGGCCTCCTCGATCTCGATCTTGTGCTCGATCCCCCGGCTGCCCGGATCCCCCGCGCCTGGGAGCTGCGCCACACGATGACCACCTACGACGCGGTCTACGCCTCGGCAGCCGAGGCCTTGAGCATGCCGCTGATCAGCACCGACGAGCGACTGATCCGCGCCTGCGTCGCCGTCGACATCCCGGCGATCCACCTTCAAGACGCGTTCCCCGGCTGACGGGACCACAGCGCAACGAACGATCACCAACCTACGCCAACGTAGGAAACCGCCGACATCCAGTACAAGTAGGACGTGCCACCTGCTACTTTGGCCGCATGGCCAGTGACAGCGTCCTCAAGCCGGACCACGCCGCGGCAGTGCGGCACCCGATCTTCACCGACGAGCACGAGGAACTTCGTGCCTCGATCCGCCAGTTCGTCGAGAAGGAGCTGGCCCCACACGCCGCCGAGTGGGAGGAGACGACCTTCCCCGACTCGGTCTTCGCCCGGATGGGCGAGCTCGGCTACCTCGGCCTGCACTACCCCGAGGAGTACGGCGGCCAGGGTGGCGACTACGCCACCCAGATCGTCCTGGCCGAGGAGATGTCGCGCAGCCACTCCGGCGGCCTGGTGATGGGCGTCGCCGTCCATACCGACATGGCCAACCCGGTGCTCAAGCTGCTCGGCACCCACGAGCAGAAGCTCCAGTACCTGGTGCCTGCACTCAAGGGCGAGAAGATCGCCTGCCTCGGAATCACCGAGCCGGGCGCCGGATCGGACGTCGCCGGCATCCAGACGACGGCCGTCAAGGACGGCGACGAGTGGGTCGTCAACGGCTCCAAGCTCTACATCACCAACGGCCATCGCGCCGACTACATCGTGCTCGTCACGAAGACCGATCCGGACGCCGGCTACGGTGGGTTCAGCCTGCTGCTGGTGGACATGGACGCACCCGGCGTGATCCGCGAGAAGCGACTCGAGAAGCTGGGCATGCACGCGTCCGACACCGCGCTGCTGGCGTTCCAGGACGTTCGCGTGCCAGCCGAGAACCTGCTCGGCGAGGAGGGCAAGGGCTTCTACCACATCAGGTGGGAGCTCCAGGGCGAGCGGCTGATCGCCGCCGCCGGGGCCGTCGCCGCCGCCGAGCGGCTCGTCGAGCGAACCCTCGAGTTCGCCCGCGAGCGCCAGGCGTTCGGCCGCTCGATCGGCACGTTCCAGGGGATCCGCTGGAAGTTCGCCGAGATGGCGACCAAGATCGAGGCCGGCAAGCAGATGACCTACAACACGGCCTGGCGCGTGATGCAGGGCGACTACCCCGTCCGCGAGATCTCGATGGCCAAGCTCTACACCAGCCGGATGGCCTGCGAGGTCGCCGACGAGTGCCTGCAGATCCACGGTGGCGCCGGATACATGAAGGAGTACGGGATCGAGCGGGCCTGGCGCGACCTGCGCCTGAACCGGATCGGTGCCGGCACCGACGAGACGCTGCTCGAGGTCATCGGGCGCTCGTACGGGCTCTAGCCGGTCGCACCCGTGTCGACGACGACCGACAACGCCGCGTCCGGCGGCATCGACCGCACCGCCCAGGCCGGCCTCGACCACGCCTGGGGGCACCTCTTCACCGCGGAGCACGAGGAGCTTCGCCGGACGATCCGCCGCTGGGTCGACGCGGAGGTCCGCCCGCACGTCATGGAGTGGGAGGACGCCGGCTGGACCCCGGCGTCGATCCTGCGCCGGGCGGGCGAGCTCGACTTCCTCGGCCTCGCCTATCCGGCCTCGCTCGGTGGGCAGGGTGGCAACGCGGTCCACGAGGCCGTCCTCCAACAGGAACTCGCACGGTCAGGATCGGCCGGGTTCGCCGCGGCGATCGGCGCGCCGATGACGATCGCGACGCCGCCGATCCTCAAGTTCGGCACCTTCGAGCAGCAGCAGCGGTGGGTGCCGCCGGTGGTGCGCGGGGAGCGGTTCGCCGCATTGGCGATCACCGAGCCCGGTACCGGCAGCGACGTCGCCGGGATCCAGACCACCGCCACCAAGGTCGACGGCGGGTTCGTGGTCAACGGCGAGAAGTGCTTCATCACCGGGGGGCTGCGGGCCCAACAGCTCGTCGTCGCGGTGAAGACGACCGCGGAAGGCGGGCACGACGGAATCTCGTTCCTGGTGATCGAGCGCCCGCAGATTCCCGCGGGCCACGAGGACGACGTCGCCTACCTCGGCGGCGACCGCGGTGACGGGATCACGTCGAGCCTGCTCGAGAAGCTCGGCTGGCACGCGTCGGACACCGCGCTGATGTCGTTCCAGGACGTCTTCGTGCCGGACGACCACCTGCTCGGCGAGCTGCACGGCGGGTTCAAGCTGATCATGGCCAACTTCGCCTGGGAGCGGCTGTCGATGGCGCTCGGTGCGGTCGCCGGGATGGAGGCGATCCTCGAGCGGACCGAGGCGTTCGTCCGGGAGCGCGAGGCATTCGGCCGGCCGATCTCGACGTTCCAGGGGACCCGCTGGGCGATCGCCGAGATGCGGACCACGACCGAGGCCTGCCGCGCACTGACCTTCGAGACGCTGCGCAAGCACGTCGCCGGCGTGCCCGCCCTGCAGCAGGTCGCAATGACCAAGCTGATGACACAGCGGGCGATGGTCGAGATCGCCGACGGCTGTCTGCAGCTGCACGGCGGGGCCGGCTACATGAAGGAGTACGAGGTCGAGCGGGCTCTGCGCGACGCTCGACTCGGCCCGATCGGCGGCGGCACCGACGAGATCATGAAGGACGTGATCGGGCGGCTGATGGGCGGCTGACCGCAACCTGCCGAGCTGGACATGCATTCATCCGATCGTTTGGTTGGCCGAGGTGGACCGGCGCGATAGTCTCCAGCCTGCGGCGATCGCGCCGCGCTGCCGGGCGCCGCTCGCCCGACCAGGCATCCGACGCGGGAGGAAGCAGCATGGGAGTTCTCGACGGCAAGGTCGCGATCGTCACGGGATCGGCGCGTGGGATCGGCCGAGCCACCGCCGAGCTGCTGATCGGCCAGGGCGCGAAGGTGCTGATCAACGACCTCGACCGCGACGTGGCGGAGCAGACCGCCAAGCAGCTCGGGGGCGAGACCACCGTCTTCGCCGGGGACCTGACCGCCGGGGACACCCCCGAGCGGCTCGTCCAGCATGCGATCGACAGCTGGGGCCAGCTCGACATCCTCGTCAACAACGCCGGCTACACGCTCGACGGCCCGGTCCACAAGCTCGGTGACGACGCCTTCCAGCGGATGCTCGACATCCACGTCGCCGTCCCGTTCCGAACGATTCGGGCGGCCGCCCCGCATCTGCGGGAGCCGGCCAAACGCGAGCGCGAGGAGGGCGTGGAGGTCTTTCGCAAGATCGTCAACGTCAGCTCGATCAGCGGCACGATGGGCAACCCCGGGCAGGCGAACTACTCCGCCGGCAAGGCCGGGGTGGTCGGCCTGACCAAGTCCGTCGCCAAGGAGTGGGGCCAGTTCAAGGTCAACGTCAACGCCGTCGCGTTCGGCTGGATCGACACCCGCCTGACCGGCGGCAAGGACGCCGACAACGTGATCGAGATCGACGGTGAGGCGCACCAGCTCGGGATCCCCGACGGCCAACGCGACCTCGTGCCGATGACCGTGCCGCTCGGACGGGTCGGGACCGCGGAGGAAGCGGCCGGCGGGATCTTCTACCTCTGCACACCGTGGTCGAACTACGTCCACGGTCAGGTCCTGCACGTCACCGGCGGGCTGACCGCCGGGATGGAGTAGCCAGCAGCTACTCGAACGTCGAGCCCGCCCCGATCGCCGTCCAGTAGGCGATCCAGGCGCGCTCCGTGAGGATCCCGGCGTGGATCGTCAGCAGCGGCCCGGTCGGCGCGTCCGGCGCCGCCGCCCGTCCCGCGGCCGCCAGCTGCTCGTACTCGGCCAGCTTGGCCTCGTGCCGGGGCAGCTGGGTCGCCGCGACCTCGGCCGGATCGGAGCCGAAGAAGACCGCCAGCAGCGCGGGCGTCCGCAACTCGCCGAGATCGGTCGGCGGGCTGGCGACCCAGGCGTCGAGCGCGGCCGCCCCGGCGTCGGTGATCGCGAACGACTTGCGGCGGCGACCACCCTGCTCCTGCTCGACGCTCGCCAGCCCTCGACCGACGAGCCGGTCCGGCTCGCTGTAGAGCTGCGAGTGCGGCACCGACCAGAAGTTGCCGACGCTGCCGGCCACCCGCTGCTTCAGGTCGTACGGCGTCGCCGGCCCGCCGAGACGCAGCAGGCCGAGCACGATCACCTGGACCGGACTGAGATCGGAAGGCGACGGATTTGACAATGGTCCACTTTGGAGCGTAGGGTTTGAACCGTCCGAATCGGATGGTCAACCGCGATCGTACCGACCTCCCCCGCCCCGCGCTCCCAACATGCCTACGACCTCCAGCCCGCCCCCGTCCGACTACCCGTCCGGAGGGACCCCGCAGGATGCGGCCGCCGTCGGATTCCGTGACCTGGCCGACGAGCTCTCCGACCGCGACCTCGAGTTGACCGGCAGCGTCCCGCCGTGGCTCTCCGGCAGCCTGCTGCGGACCGGCCCCGCCCGCTGGGACCTGACCGATGGCTCGGTCAACCACTGGTTCGACGGCCTGGCGATGCTCCACCGCTTCGCAATCGCCGACGGGCGCGTGCGCTACGCCAACCAGCTGCTGCGCGGCAAGGCGGGCCGAGCCTACGAACGGACCGGCAAGCTCGCCTACCGCGAGTTCGCCACCGATCCCTGCCGTACCCGCTTCCAGCGGATCGCCAGCCTGTTCGACCCGGGTCTGACCGACAACGGCGCCGTCAACGTCGGCCGACTCGGCGAGCGCTGGCTGGCGATGACGGAGACCCCGCTCGCGGTGGTCTTCGACCCCGAGACGCTCGACAGCCTCGGCGTCGAGCGCCGCGCGGACAAGCTCAGCATTCCGAACGCTCACCCGCACTACGACCACGACTCCGGGGACATGCTCGACCTGCGGATCGCCTTCGGGCCCCGTTCGCGGTACGAGCTGGCCGCGCGTCACCCCGAGGGCGGCGAGCGCGAGATCGCCCGAATTCCCGTCCGGCGGCCCGGCTACCAGCACTCGTTCGGCCTGACCCCGCGGTACGCGATCGTGAGCGAGAGCCCCCTGGTGATCGATCCGCTGCGACTGGCGGTGTCGGGTCGGCCGTTCATCGAGAGCTTCCGTTGGCGCCCCTCGCAGGGGTCGCGGCTGTGGGCGATCGACCGGGCCAGCGGCGAGGTCCGCGGACCGTGGACCGCTCCGGCGATGTTCTGCTTCCACCATGTCAACGCGTTCGAGGACGGCGAGTCGCTCGTCGTGGACCTGCTGGCCTACGATGACGCGTCGGTGGTCGACGCCCTCGAGATCGACCGGCTGCGGGCCGGCGGAACCCCGCCGGTGCCGACGCTCCACCGCTACGAGCTGCCGGCCGAGCCGACCCACGTCCAGCCGCGACGACTCGCGAAGACGCCATTCGAGCTGCCGCGGATCAACGGCCGCCATCAAGGCCAGCCCTACGACGTCGTCTTCGGGGTCGGAGCCCACCCTGACGCCGAACTCGGCGGAGGCGGCTTCTTCGAGACGGTGACCAAGACCACGATCGAGGACGGAGCGACCCGCGTCTGGCACGAGCCCGGGTCGTTCCCCGGCGAACCGATCTTCGTCCGCCGGCCCGACGGTACCGCCGAGGACGACGGGGTGCTGCTGACGCTGGTGCTCGAGCCGCGGCGCGGCACATCGTCGCTGGTGGTACTCGACGCGCGCGACCTCGGGGAGCTCGCGCGCGCCCGGGTCCCCCACCACATCCCATTCGGATTCCACGGGCAGTTCGCCCGCGCGTAGGACCGATCAGCCGCCCGAGATCGCCTTCGCAGCCTTGAGCGCGTGGGCCTTGGCCCCGATCCGGCCGCCCTCCTCGATCACGGCGTAGAGCGCCTTGATCTCGTCGAGGATCGCGTCCGACGCCGCCTGCGCCTGCTCCCGCGTCGCTTCGCCCTCGACCTGCTCGTAGCGCAGCGGCTCCCCGAACAGCACGGTGATCTTCGGGAAGTGGCCGCGCTTGAGGTTGCGCACGTGCGAGCTGCCGTGGATCGCCGTCGGCACCACGATCGCCCCGGTCTCCAGCGCGATCCGCCCGATCCCCGGCTTCGCCGTCTCGGCCAGCTTGCCGGTGCGCGAGCGCCCACCCTCGCAGTACATCCCGATGCAGCCCCCGCGGTCGAGGATCGCGTCGACCGTCTTGAACGCCTCCACGTCGCGAGCTCCGCGCCGCACCGGGAAGGTCCCGCCGTTGGCGTAGATCTTGTCCATCGGGTTGACGAACATCTGCGACTTCGCCATGAAGTGGATCTTGCGGCGCAGGCCGAGCCCCATGAAGAAGTGGTCGAAGTTGGAGAAGTGGTTCGGCGCGATCACCAGCGGACCCGAGCGCGGCACCAGCTCGGTGCCGTAGGCGACCGTGCGGTAGAAGCCCAACCCGACCAGGCTGGTCAGCATCCGGGTGATCTCGTAGACCACGCCGGGCTCGGCCGCCCGGGTCCGCGCGTGGTAGCGGTCGAAGGTCTCGGCCGGACGCGGGTCGCGGTAGACCTGGTCCTTGAGCTTGACGAGATCGTCCGCCATCGCGTGAACTCTAGATGACGATCAGACGCCGTCGACCGCCGGTCGGGCCTGCCCGAGCGAGCGCTTCAGCGCGTCGGCCCAGCCGGCGTGCAGGGCGTTCGCCTCGTCCCGCCCGATCGCCGGCTCGAAGCGCGCGGCCTCGCGCCAGGTTCGGGTGATCTCGCGCTGGTTCCAGGCGCCGACGCCGACGCCCGCCAGGTAGGCCACGCCGAGCGACGTCGTCTCGTGGATCGCCGGCACCACCACCGGCACCCCGAGCACGTCGGCCTGGAACTGCATCAGCCAGCGATTGGCGGTCGCACCGCCGTCCGCCTTCAGCACCCGCAGCGGCTCGCCGCAGGCGGCCTCCATCGCCCGGACCGCGTCGACGGTCTGGTAGGCGATCGCCTCCAGCGTGGCGCGTGCCAGGTGCGCGCGGGTCGTGCCGCGGGTGAGGCCGACGATCGTCCCGCGGGCGTACGGATCCCAGTGCGGAGCCCCGAGCCCGGCGAACGCCGGCACCAGGTACACCCCGTCGTTCGACGCCAGCGACCGCGCCATCGGCTCGGTCTCGCTCGCGCTTTCGATGATCCCCAGGCCGTCGCGCAACCACTGGACCGCGGCCCCCGTCGCGAAGACCGACGCTTCGAGCGCGAACATCGTCCGCTGACCGATCCGCCAGGCGACGGTCGAGACCAGCCCCTGGTGGGTCGGCGGGCGCTGCGGCGGGGTCGCGTCGACCGCGAAGTCGCCGATGTTGAGCAGCACGAACGAGCCGGTTCCGTAGGTGTTCTTGCCCTCGCCGCGATCGAGGCACGCCTGCCCGTAGAGGGCGGCCTGCTGGTCACCGGCGACGCCGGCCACCGGGCAGGTTGCCCCGCCGAGCGCCTCAGGGCGGATCTGCCCGAACCCGCCGACCGACGGCCGGATCTCGGGCAGCGCGCGCATCGGGACGCCGAGCAGCGCGCACAGCTCGGGGTCCCAGTCCCCCGTCGCCAGGTCCATCAGCATCGTTCGCGACGCGTTCGATGCGTCGGTCACGTGCTCTCCGGTCAGCCGGAACAGCAACCAGGAGTCGATCGTGCCGAAGACCGCGGTGCCGCGCTCCGCCCGCACGCGCAGCTCGGGCGCGTGGTCGAGCAGCCAGGCGATCTTGGTGCCCGAGAAGTACGGGTCGAGGGTCAGGCCGGTGCGTTCGCGGACGAGATCCTCGTGGCCCGCCTCACGGAGCCGGTCGCAGATCCCCGCCGTCCGCCGGTCCTGCCAGACGATCGCGCGGTGCAGCGGCTCCCCGGTCGCCGGATCCCAGACGCAGACGGTCTCGCGCTGGTTGGTGATCCCGACGGCGATCAGGTCGGACGGCGCGATTCCTGCGTCGTCGCAGGCCTCCGCTGCTACCGCCTGGGTCACGGCCCAGATCTCGGCGCTGTCGTGCTCGACCCAGCCCGGCTGGGGGAAGTACTGGCGGAACTCGCGGTAGCCCCGACCGATCAGGTCTCCCTCGCCATCGACGACGAAGCAGGTCGTGCCGGTGGTGCCCTGGTCGATCGCGAGGATCACGGCGCCATCCCGGGGACGCCCGGGCCACCGCCGGCCGGTGCCTCCGACGTCTCCTGCGACGCCGCTTCGGCCGCCGCCGCGCCGCCCACGTCGGGCTGCGGGCTCCCTGCGGGGAGCGCCGCATGGACGAATGCCGCGATGCGGTGCAGCGCCTCGCGTGCCTCCGGCGTGCCCAACCAGGCGACCGCGACGTGGAGCGTGCCCTCGAAGACGTCGAGCTCGGTTCGGACGCCGCAGCGTGCGAGCACGTCGGCGACCCGCACGCCGTCGTCGTAGAGCACCTCGCGAGCCCCGACCTGGATCAGCGTCGGCGGCAGCTGGCGCTGCAGCTCGTCCGGGGCGTAGAGCGGCGAGACCTGCCAGTCGCCGAGCGGACGGCCGTTGGCGGCGACGCGCGCGCAGCGGCGCAGAGCGGACTCGGGGATGAAGACGTCGTGTCGCCCGTTGCTGCGAATCGACGACCCCGCCACCGTCAGGTCGCTCCACGGCGACAGCAGCACCAGCGCAGCGGGCTGCGGAAGCCCGGCCTCGGCCAGGTGCAGCGCGAGCTCGTGGGCCAGGTTGCCCCCGGCGGAGTCTCCGGCGACGACGATCCGCGACGGGTCGTGATCCTCGAGCAGCGCCCGGTAGACCGCCAGTGCGTCCTCGACCGGCGCCGGCAGCGACCACGCCGGCGGCAGCCGGTAGTCGGCCGAGAACGCCGGCAGTCCCGTGACGTGGGAGATCCGCGAGACGATGTTGCGGTGCGTGCGCGGTGACCCGAAGACGTACCCGCCCCCGTGCAGGTACAGGATCACCGGGGTGCCGTCCGGCGCGGAGCGCGCTCGCGGCCCGCGCACCCACTCACCGCGAACGCCACCGAGCGTCGCCGGCGCGACGACGGTCCCGCGCATCACGGGAACACGGTCCGTCGGGTCGGTGATCCGCTGGAGCATCCGGATCCCGCGCGGGGTCATCCGCCAGCCCCGAGCGAGCGGGAACCACACCCGCCGGAGCCGACGGGTCATCCGCTCCGTCTGAAGGCTCGGAGGACCGAAGCTCCTGACGGTAGGACGCGAGATCGTCGATTTAGGCTCCATCGTGTTCCAGACTAGCGGCGGACCCGGTGCGCGTTCCAGCACCGACGCGGAACCCGGGACGCCCGCCCGCTATCGTGGCGGCCTTCATGGCCGGCGAACTGTTGCGCGACGAACCTGCGGAGGGCATCGTCCGCCTGACGATCCACCACCCCGCCAAGCAGGGGGCGCTCGACCACGCGCTGCTCGACGCCGTGACCGCCGCGGTCGAAGAGCTCAGCCGCGACGCGTCGTCCGGTCGCGTGCGGGCGCTGATCATCACCGGGTCCGAGGGCCGCTTCTCGTCGGGCTACGACCTCGGCGGACTGCGCGACCTGTCCGGCGACGCGTTCGGTGCCGCGGCGTCGGCCTTGATCGCGCACCCGACCACCGCCGCGATCGAGGCGCTCGAAGCGTGCGAGCTGCCGACGATCGCTGCGCTGCCCGGCCACACGATGGGCGGCGGACTCGAGCTGGCGATCGCCTGCGACTTCCGGGTGGCCGCCGACCACGTCCTGCTCGCGATGCCGCCTGCCAAGCTCGGTCTGGTCTACCCGTACACCGGCCTGCGGCGGTTCATCCGCACGATCGGCGAGGCGCGGACGCGCGAGCTGTTCCTGCTCGGCTCGCCGATCGACGCCGGCACCGCCCTGGCGTGGGGCCTGATCAGCGGCACCGCCGAGGCCGACGCGCTGCAGGACGAGGTGCTCGCGCTGGCCGGCGAGCTCGCGGGCAACGCACCGCTGGCGATGCGCGGCAACAAGCGGGCGCTCCGCGCGCTCGCCGACGCCGACGAGCAGCTCGACGCCGCCACCGCGGCCAGCCTGCTGGCCCTGCGCGAGGCGAGCATCCGCAGCGACGACCTGCGCGAGGGCGTGACCGCCTTCACGGAGAAGCGGCCGCCGGTCTGGCGCGGCTGCTGATCGCCCACGCTCGTGACGGCACGGGGCGCCTCGCCGCCCCGGTGGCGGTCGACCGCGCACGCCGCGATTCGGCAGGATCCCGGTCGTGCGCCTGATCAGCTGGAACGTCGCGTCCCTCCGCGCCCGCCTGCCGCGGGTGCTCGAGCTGCTCGAGGAGCTCGAACCGGACGCGGTCGCCCTGCAGGAGACGAAGTGCGCCCCCGACCAGCTGCCGCGTGAGGCGCTCGCGTCGTACGGCTACCGGGTCAACGACCAGTCGGGGGGCCGCTGGAACGGCGTCGCGGTACTGACCCGGATCGAGGACGCCGAGCCGGGCGACGGCGACCCCGCGCTGGAGGCGAGCGGCACCACCGTCGCCGGCCTGCCCGGCGAGACCGATCCCGCCCAGGCCCGCTGGGTCGAAACCCGCGTCGGCGACCTGACGGTCGTATCGACCTACGTGGTCAACGGCAAAGCGCTCGACCATCCGGACTTCCAGGCCAAGCTGCAGTTCTTCCGCGCGATGGCCGAGCGTGTGCGCACGCTTGCCGCGGGCGGCCCGGTCGCCGTGCTCGGGGACATGAACGTCTGCCCGACCGACGACGACTGCTGGGATCCGACGCTGTTCGTCGGCAGCACCCACACGTCCGAACCGGAGCGCTCCGCGCTCCGCGACGTGCTCGCAGCCGGCGAGCTGGTCGACGCCCACGTTGCGCACAACGGGGCCCGCGACGCGGCCGGCAACCCGGCGTTCACCTGGTGGGACTACCGCGGCGGCAGCTTCCACAAGAACCACGGGCTGCGGATCGACCACGCGCTGCTCGATCCCCGTACTGCGGAACGGATCGACGCGGTCTGGATCGCGCGCGACTACCGCAAGGGCGAGAAGCCCTCCGATCACGTGCCGCTGGTGATCGACCTGCACCCGGCCGGCTGACCGAGTCGGAGGCTTCACGGCCTCCCCGTGCCGCGGACCGCGCAGCAACGAGCTCGGTATCCGAGTCTGAGACTGCACGGCCTCCCCGTGCCGCCGACCGCGCAGCAACGAGCTCGGGGCGGCTGCGCCCGAGGACCTCAGGCCGCCCAGGTCCACGACACGAACAGCACCGTCCACGCCGCCTGCAGGACCAGCAGCAGTGGGGCGAGCCACCGCATCCGCCGTCCCGCGTGCGCCCAGAGGCCGAGCGCGACGACGATCGGGAAGCACGCCATGGCGAACCGCGGCAACGACATCAGCGGCTGCTGCATCGACGGCACCGACAGCGGATAGGCAAGCGAGATCGCGCCCCAGACCACCCAGCTGAGCGGCATTCGGCGACGAGCCCACCAGAGCACCGCGATCGCGACCGATACGACCGCCAACAGCACCGTGTCGCGCGCCAGCGCCAGGCCGGGCAGCTGCCCCGGCGCGAGCGGCGCCATGTACCAGAGGCCGATCAGGTCGCCGGCTCGACCGACGATCACCCAGGCGCCGGCGACCAGGCCGCCGACCGGGGTCAGGAAGGTCCGCTCCCAGTCTCCCTGGGCGCGGACGACACCCATCGGATCTCCGGTCGCGACGCCCAGATAGATCGCGTAGACGAGCACGCCGAGCGGCACCAGCCCGATCCACAGCACGTCGAGCCGCAGCGGGTTGCGGGGCCGCCACCAGCGACGGCCGACCACCGGGAGCTCCCCGCGGCCTTCCGCGACGGCGAGCGAGCGACGACCCCAGAGGTACTCGACGGCCAGCGGGATCATCAGCAGCACGCCGATGCTGCGACACGACGCCGCGAACGCCGCGAACGTCCCCGCCCAGACCCAGTGGCCGCGCCGCGCGGCGACCAATGCCCCGAGCGACAGCACCAGGAACAGCGCCTCCGTGTAGACGGCCGACAGGAACACCGCAGGCGGCACGAAGGCCGCCACCCGCACGACGGTGGTCGCGGTCGCCGCGTCGCGCGCCGCCGCGACCGTCCGGTGCAGCAGGGTCAGGAACCCGAGCGCACAGACCCACGAGATCAGCAGTCCGGCGGGCAGCAGCGCGCCGCCGAGCGGGGCCGAGACGATCCCGATCAGCGCCGGGTAGAGCGGAAAGAACGCCGACCGCGCCGGGTCCGCCGACGTATAGCCTGCGTCCGCGATCTTCAGGTACCACGTGCTGTCCCACCGGCAACCGGGACCGACCAGCGCGTCGATTCCCGTTCCCGTCGGCCGGCAGCTCCACAGGGGATCGAGCCGAGCGCCTCGTGACTCGGCCCAGCCGAGCACCACGATCGTCGCGATCCCCGCGGTCCAGACGACGATCCGGGAGACCACGAACGCGCGCAGAGCAGCCCGGAACGCCGCGACCCACGCGGATCCGAAGGCGTCTTCGACCGCATCCGCGAACGGACGGGCGAGCGGGCGCGCAGGGGTGGTCACCGTCAGAGGATCCCGCCTTGCCGGGCCTGACGTCGGCTCGTGGCCTCCCCCGGTGGACGCCCGGCGCCGGCGCCCGCGCCGATCACCCAGACGAGCGACACCGTACGCGCGAACCCAGGAACGCCCGCCGAACACACGGCGGGCCATGAGGAAGAATTTCAACTCCATGAACGTTTCCGGACTAGGCTGCAACGCAGCGAGGCCGTCTGCCTCGTTCCCGCATCCGAGAGAGAGCCCTCCTTCCCCATGCCCCACCACCGCCTGTTGCCCCTACTGATCGTCGGCGCCGCGTGCTTCCCCCTCGCCGCCTGCGGCGACGACGAACCGGCCTCCACGGCGACCGACGCCAACGTCCCGGCCGAGACCACCCCGGCCGAGGCGGGGGGCGCATCGGCCAGCGCCGACACGTCCGCCACCACCGCGACGCCGCCCGCCGACGACGACACCGGCGCACCCGACGCCGACGCGCCCGCCGACGATGCCCCTTCCGGGGCCGACGACGCGGCTCCCAAGCGTGGGGACGGCTCGAGCAGCTCGAGCGGATCCTCCGCGTCGAAGAGCTCGCCCGCGGGCGGGAGCAAGCAGGGCTCGTCGAAGCCCTCGTCCGGTGGTGGTGCCAAGGGCAAGCAGCCGGAGGCACCGCAGATCCCGAAGGTGCTCGAGGAGTACGCCAAGGGCGGTGCCCCGGCGACGGCCGACGAGGCGGCGTCGGTCCGCAAGACGATGCTGGAGTTCCAGGCTGCGCTGGCGGCCGAGGACGCGGGCAAGGCCTGCTCCTACACGTTGGGTCTGCCCGCCAAGAGCGACCCCAGCAAGCCCTCGCTGTCCTGCGAGTCGCTGATCGAGGGCAGCCGGCAGGCACCGCCCACCGACGAGGACCGCGCGATGATCAATGCCGCAAAGATCACGGTCAACGGTGATCGGGCGTCGATCGAGATGGGCGAAGCGGGGATGCCGATGCCGTTCCGCCACGTCGATGGACGTTGGCGGATCGACTACGGCACCCTGCTCGGCATGGGAGGCGCGACCGGATAATCCGCCTCTGCTGTCGCGCGCTGCGGGATAATCGCATCCATGGCCTCGGATCCCCCTCCTCACGCCACGCCCGTGGTGCCCCGTCCGGCCGCCGCGGTCGTGGCGATGCGCGACGGCGAGGAGGGTCTCGAGGTGCTGCTCGGCCAGCGCTCCACGGCCGCCCGGTTCATGGGCGGGTTCTGGGTCTTCCCCGGCGGCCAAGTCGACCCGGAGGACGGCCCAGGCGAGGCCGGCTTCCGACGCGCGGCCGTCAGGGAACTGGCCGAGGAGGTGAGCGTCACCGTCGCGACCACGGCGCTGGTGCCGTTCGACCGGTGGATCACGCCGAAGGTCCTCCCGCGACGGTTCGACACCTACTTCTTCGCGGCGTCGGTCGCCGGGACGGCGCGGGTCGTGGTCGACGGCCACGAGATCGTGGCGAGCCGCTGGGGGTCACCCAGCCGGCTGCTGTCGGAGGCCGACGCCGGCACCACCCTGTTGGCCTACCCGACGCTGCGGCAGCTCGAGCGGCTGCGCACGTGGGCCTCGGTCGGCGAGGCGCTCGAGTCGTGCGCGGCCACCGCGAACGCGCACGGCGTTCCCGCCGTGCTCGTGCCCGACGACGCGCCGGTCAGGCGTTGACGTCGGCGGCCTCGCCGGCCCCGTCGCCCTCGGCGCTCTCGGGCGCTGCGTCGGACTCGCCGACCGAGTCGTCCGAGGGAGCATCGTTGCCCTCCGACGCGTCGGCCCCCTCCGCGGGTGCCGGAGCGTCGTCGGACGACGCATCGGCCGCCTCGCCGACCGGGGCCGCGGGCTCGGGAGCGGGCGCCGCGTTCTGCGCCGGCGCCTCGGCGTCGGCCAGGTCGTCGCGGCCGGCCGCACGGAGCAGCTGGTCGTAGCGCGGCGCGATCTCGTCGGTCAGCCGCAGCAGCTCGACGATCCGGGTGGTCTCGCCCTTCGCCTGGATCGTGCCCCGGGCCAGTCCGACGGCGACGTTGTGCTGGCCGCGCCAGAGCGCGTGTGCGACGTCGGCGTCGAGCGTGACGACGATCTCCGGAGCGGTGGCGCCGTCCGGCAGCTCCCCGAGCGCGACCGACGGGGCGCCCTCGCCCCGCAGGGTCAGCGTGGCCAGCGTGTCGGGGTTGCGGAAGCGGAACTGGAGCACGGTGTCCAGGACCATCAGTCGCTGGGCGAACTCCGCGTCGGCGGCGAGCTCCTGCAGGAGCTTGCCGAGGCTCGCGTGGACGTCATCTGCGGTGGAGAAGAGCACGGGACACGAACCTTATCGGGGGCGAAGGCGACGGGGCCGATATATGCCCCGTCACCGCCAGCGAGGAGCGAGCGCCTCCTGATCAGATCCGCTCGATCAGGAGGGCGACGGGGTGGGCGGGCCTGCCATCCAGGGGCAGGGCAGAGCCCTCCCCAACCCACCCCAGCCTGATCAGATCCGCTCGATCAGGAGGGCGATGCCCTGCCCCCCGCCGATGCAGAGCGAGATCAGGCCGTAGCGCTCGCCGGTGCGGTCGAGCTCGGCGATCGCCTTGACGGTGATCGCGGTGCCGGACGCGCCGATCGGGTGCCCCAGGGCGATCGCGCCGCCGTTGGGGTTGACGCGCGAGTCGTCGTCGGCCAGGCCGAGCTCACGGGTGACGGCGAGCGACTGAGCGGCGAACGCCTCGTTGAGCTCGATGACGCCGACGTCCTCCAGCTTGACGCCGGTGCGGTCGAGCACCTTGTTGATCGCCGTGACGGGACCGATGCCCATGATGTTCGGGTCGACGCCGGTCACCGCGTAGCCGAGGATCCGTGCCTTCGGCGTGACGCCGAGCTCGGCGGCCTTCTCCTCGCGAACCAGCACGACCGCCGCTCCGGCGTCGTTCAGTCCCGACGCGTTGCCGGCGGTGACGGTGCCGTCCTCGCGCTTGAACGCGGGCTTCAGCTTGGCCAGCGCCTCGACCGAGATGTCGCCACGGATGTGCTCGTCCTTGTCGAAGACGACATCACCCTTCCGGGTCTTGATCGTCACCGGCGTGATCTGCTCGTCGAAGCGGCCCTCGGCCTGGGCCGCAGCGGCCTTCTGGTGGCTGCGGTACGCGAAGGCGTCCTGGTCCTCGCGGCTGATCGCGTCGCGCTCGGAGAGGTTCTCCGCGGTGATCCCCATGTGGATCTTGCGGAACGGGTCGGTCAGTCCGCCGACGACCGGGTCGGTCATCTTCGACGGGCCCATCCGGGCGCCCCAGCGCGCACTGTCGACCCAGTACGGCGCCTGCGACATCGACTCCGCACCGCCGGCCAGCGCGACGTCCACGTCACCGGTCTGGATGTGCATCGTCGCGGTGACGATCGACTGGACGCCCGACCCGCAGAGCCGGTTGACGGTCAACGCCGGGGACTCCTGCGGGACGCCGGCCTTGATCGCCACGACGCGCGACATGTACATGTCGTTCGTGTTGCTGTGGATCACGTTGCCGAAGACGACGTGCTCGATCTGGTCCGGGCGCAGGCCCGAACGCTCGATCGCGGCCTGGGCGGCGGTCGCGCCGAGGTCGGTCGCCTCGACGTCCTTGAGCGACTTTCCGTAGCTGCCGATGGCTGTGCGAGCAGCCGAAGCGATAACGACACCGGTCATGTGGGGCTCCTGCGGTTCGGTGATGGTGGCGACGGACCTCGTCGGCCCGCCGCAGCGGCGTCGACCAAGACCGAGGTCCGACCGGCGCGCAGGTCTTGCAGGCTATCGGTCCGTGGCGCTGGACTCCGTGCGACTGGCTGATCAACCAGCCTGTCCTCAGAGCCCGTCGAACTCACCGAAGTCCTGCCGCTCGACCCCCTCGGGCAGACGACCTTCGGCGGCCAGCTTGTCGAGGTGCGCCTGCAGCGTCACGGCGGCCGCCATCCGCAGGATCCCCGGCGCGTCGTCCCAGACCGCGTCGAGCAGCTCGTCGACCGACCGCGCGCCGCCGTCGAGTGCTGCGATCAGGCGACGCTCCCGGTCGAGCCGGTGCGCGACGTACTCGTCGAGCTTCGCCTGCGGATCGTCGATCACGGGACCGTGCCCGGGCAGCAACCGGCCGAGCTCTTCGTCCCGCAAGCGTCCCAGCGCCCGCAGGTAGCCCGTGAGCGCCCCCTCGTGCGGCACCAGCAGCACGCTGCCACGACCGAGCACCGTGTCGCCGACGAACCCGGACGTCCCATGCAGGAAGACGACGTGGTCGCGTGCGTGCCCGGGGGTGGCGACCACGCGGAACGGGCCGTGGGTCTCGCCGTCGGCCACGGTGACCGCGGTGGACCCGCCGGGGGCGCCGTCAGGCAGCCAACCGGTCCGGGACAGGACCGGTGCCGGCCCGGAGCGCCGCAGCAGACCCGCCACGCCGTCGGCGTGGTCGCCGTGCCGGTGCGTCAGCGCGATGCCGGCCAGTCCGCCGCGATGGTCGACGATCGCGGCCAGGGCGTCCAGGTGCGAATCGAGGTCCGGGCCGGGATCGACGACCCACGACCGTCCGTCGACCGCGACGACCCAGCTGTTGGTGCCTTCGAGGGTCTTCGGGCCCGGGTTGTCGGCCCGGACCAACGTGATCCCGTGAGCGGCGAGGGTGGCTGCCGGATCGTCGACCATCGGGGCGGACTCAGCCCGCCGCGGGGGCGGGCGGCGGCGGACCGGACGGCTCGTCCTCCTTCGGCCACTTGCGGGAGGCCCACGCGGCAACGAGCAGGGTGCCGATGATCACGATCAGCGAGATCCAGATCGGCATGTGCCAGATGTCGGTCAGCATCATCTTGATGCCGACGAAGACGAGGATGAACGCCAGGCCGAAGCTCAGGTAGTGGAACCGCTCGAGCAGACCAGCGACGAGGAAGAACAGCGACGTCAGGCCGAGCAGCGCGAAGGCGTTGGCGGCAAAGACGATGAAGGTGTCGCGCGTGACCGCGAAGATCGCCGGGATCGAGTCGATCGCGAAGATCACGTCGAAGGTCGCGACCATCGCCAGCGCGGCGAGCATCGGCGTGGCGACCCGCTTCCCGTTCTCGCGGGTGAAGATCTTGTTCCCGTCGTAGTCGTCCGTCATCGGCACGACGCGGCGGATCAGCCGCAGCACGATGTTCTTGTTCGGGTCGACCTCCTCGTCGGAGTGGGTCGCCATCCGCACGCCGGTGATCACGAGGAACACGCCGAAGGCGTAGATCATCCAGTGGAAGGTGTCGAGCAACGCGCCGCCGACGAGGATGAAGATCCCGCGAAGCACGATCGCGCCGACGATCCCGTAGAACAGCACCCGCCGCTGCGACGCCAGCGGCACTGCGAAGAACGAGAACAGGATCGTGAAGACGAAGAGGTTGTCGAGCGACAGGCTGCGCTCGATCACGTAGCCGGTGATGTACTCGCTGGCCCGGTCACCGCCCATCCACGGGATCAGCACGATCGTGAAGGCGACCGCCAACACGGTCCAGAAGATGCTCCAGAGCACGCTGTTGCGGAACTCCGGGACGTGCGGGTTGTCCGGCGTGCCCTCGCTCTTGGCGTGGATGACGAGGTCGAGCACGAGCATCGCGAGGATGAACGCGGTGAAGACCACCCAGACCCAAATCGGGTGGGTGTCTCCTGACAGCGACGTGTTGGACGAGGCAGCGAGCAGTGGGGTCATGGAAGAGGCTCCGACCTGGAAGGGGAATGGTGGTCGAAGGTCTCTCCCGCCTCACGGGCGGACGCACCGGGTCGGGGATCCGACCGTAATGACGGCAACGTCGCTTGAGGGATACTGCCCTTCGCGCGGGAAGAGTAGCGGACGGACGTCCGCTCGTCGCACTTCCCGAGGCAACCGACGCGCTGAGCGTCGGGTCACCCGCCCGAGGGTTCCGCGTCTGCGGTCCCCTCGGACGAGTAGCAATCGGGGCGCCCGGATTCGAACCGGGGACCTCGCCGACCCGAACGGCGCGCGCTACCAGGCTGCGCCACGCCCCGTTGCGATCCGGAAGTATGGCACGGTCGGCACGATCGCGTCGTGCGCGCGCCGGTCAGCCGTCCCGGCCGGGCTCGGGCACCCCGGAGGCGTCGATCGACGCGGCGTCGCCCCGCGGCCGTTCGTCCGCGAGCGCGGTGTAGAAACGGATCGACAGCCCGGTCACGAGTGCCTGATAGGCATCGTCATCGCTGACGTCTTCGGCGCGGGCCCACGCCCGCAGCCCGACGCGCTCGATCGCGTCGGCATCGGCCAGAACGTCGTCGACGAGTTCCGGATAGTGGTCGCAGAAGTACGCCCCGATGGCGTACATCGCGGCGTGCGGCGCCTCGTCGATCAACGGCCCGGCGGTCTAGCTCTCGCCGCCGGCGGGCGACTCCGCCGACGCGGCGTCCGGGGCGTCGGGCTCCTCCGGCGCGATCGACTCGCTCGACCCCACGGCGTCCGTGGGCTCCGACTCGCTGGCGTCGACCGGCGGGACCTCCGGCTCGGTCGGCGCCTCGGGCTCGGTCGGGGTCGAGCCGCTGTCACCCGTGTCCGGGTCGACCGGCGGGTCGGTGCCGTCGCCCGTCCCGGGCTCGGGCTCCGGCTGGGGCTGGGGCTCGGGCTCGGGAGCCGGCTTCGGCTCCTCCTTCGAGTCCGGGATCTGCGGATCGGTGCCGATCTTGCTTCCGGGCGCGCCAGGAAGCGGCTTGCCCGGGATCACGTAGCTCGGTCCGCCCGAGGCACCCTCGCCGGGCTCGTTCGCCTCGCCCCCACCCTGCTCGGGAACCTCGACGACCGGCGCCAAGCGCTGCACGCGCGGCGGAGCGCTGGGGACGAAGCGGGGAAGCGTCAGCGGCACCGGGTGCACCACGTCCGAGGCCCCCGGACGGCCGACGCCGGGAAGCACCGTGCCGCCGGCGTCGGGTCGTCGCGGGACGTCACTCGACTCGCGCGGCTCGCGCGCGTCGCTCGTCGCCGGCGCCGCGGGCGACGCCTCGAACGCCGCCGCGCGCAGCTGGGGAGCGTCGCCCACCGGATCCGCGGCCGACGAGGCCGGGACCAGGACCGCCGGGCTGGACGAGCCGGACGGTGGCACGGGCGGTACCGACGCCGCCACCGCGGTCGGCTGCCCGGACTGCTCGCGGACCACCGGAGCCGGGTCCGCCCCGCGGTCCGGCTTGAGGTCGGACATCACCAGCGCGCTCCCGCTGCCGGCCGCGATCACGGCCGCGCCGACCAGCGCCTTGCCCGCGATCGCCGCACCGAGCGACTCGCTCGACGCGAACAGGGAGTTCAACGGGAAGCGCCGCAACAGCGGCAGCGGCAGCAGGAAGCCCAGGTGGCTGAGCACCCGCGGATCGAACAGCCGCGGCTCGACGCCCGCAGCTCGGGCGTGGCGCCGGCAGCTCGAGCACGTGCGCAGGTGCACCCGCACCCGGGCGCGATCGCGGACACCGAGCGCGCGGTCGAGCGAGGCCTCGCAGAGGTTCTGGGTCGTCGTGCAGCGCTCGCCGCTCTGCAGCTCGCGGTAGGCGACCGCCAGGCTGCGCCGGCCCCGGGCGAGCTGTCCCTCGACCACCGTCGGGCTGATCCCGAGTCGCTCAGCGATCTCGTTCGACGAGCGGCCCTCCAGCTCCCGCTGGACCAGCACGCTGTGCTGGAGGGGCGGCAGGTCCTCGAACGCGGACTGCAGGTCGGCGAGTGACTCGCGGTCGACCGCGCCCCGCATCGCGACGTCACCGCTGACCGCCATCTGGCGCGCGTCCTTGCCGCTGAGCGAGTCCGGTGCGTCGTAGCTGACCTCGCGGCGCCGCTCGCTGCCGCGCCAGTGGTCGACGCACGCGCAGCGAGCGATCTCCTGCAACCAGGCGCGCACGTGCACCGGCTTCGTGCCCTTGCGCAGCGAGCGCATGGCGCTGACGAAGACCTCCTGGACCACGTCCTCCGCGGCCGCGTGGTCGGCGAGCATCCGCAGCGCGTACGCGTGAACTCCCGACCGGTGGCGCCGGAACAGCAGCTCGAAGGCGTGCTGGTCGCCGCGCGCCGCGAGCAGGACGAGACTGCGGTCCGACGTCGAGAGCTCGGACGCCGTCGCCGCGGACGAGGAGTGAACTGCGGTAGGGGGCATGGGGATCGGGCCGCGACGCGCACCGATCGAGACGCGCCAGGGAGCTTCGATCATAGACGCGAACCGCTCCGGTGTCACGGGACTTTGGTCCTTCCCCGTCCCTGAGCGGGTCCGTCGTACCGGTCGGAGCGCTCTGCCACGATCCCACGATGGCCCGTCTCGGCGACATCACGACCGCCCTCGACCAGCTGCTGACCCCCGAGCGGTTTCGCGACTACTGTCCCAACGGATTGCAGGTTCCCCACCCGGACGGCCTCGACGCCGACGTCCGCCTGGTCGCCACCGCCGTCAGCGCCGACGGCGAGGCGCTCGAGGCCGCCGCCGAGCTCGGAGCGGACCTGGTGCTGGTCCACCACGGGCTGTTCTGGGACGGCGATCCGCGCGCACTCGATCGCGTGACCGCGGGACGGCTGCGGACGGTGCTCGGTCACGGGATGGCGGTCGTCGCCCACCACCTGCCGCTCGACGGACACCCGGAGCTGGGCAACAACGCGCTGCTCTGCGCGGCCCTCGGTGCCGAGAGCACTCCGTGGGCGGGTTCCGGGACCCCGCCGATCGGATCGATCGCCCGGTTCGACCCGCCGATCCCGGCCGACGAGCTGCTGCAACGGGTCGAGGAGGTCGCAGGACAGCGTCCGGTCGGCTTCCTCCACGGTCCCGATCCCGTGGCGCGCCTGGCCGTGGTCTCGGGGGCGGCCGCCAGCATGCTCCCGGCGGTCGCCGTCGAGGGCCTTGACGGGCTGCTGACCGGCGAGCCGCGCGAGCAGACGCGCGGACTCGCCCGGGAGCACGGCCTGCACGCGATCTGTGCCGGCCACCACGCGACCGAGCGGCTCGGCGTGCAGGGACTTGGTGACTGGCTCGCCGAGCGGTTCGACGTTCGCCACCGGTTCGTCGAGACACACAACCCGATCTAGTCGCTCGGCATGCCCCCGCCGCACGGGTGTACGGGTTCCCCTAGGCCCGGACGCGGAGTACGATGACGGTGTGCGCACCGACCCGACCGACAACGGGGGCCTGTTCATCGGTCGTCGCCCGGGCACGCAACCCGTGCGGTACGGCCGGCTCCCGGAGCGCGGGTCCCGCCGGCGGGCCGTGATCGACGGCATCTTCTCCGCGGTGATCCTGGTCGGGATGGTGCTGCTGACCGCCGCCGTATGGGGACCGCTGCCGGTCGGCGCGATGTGGCTCGCGTCGCAGATCGCGTCGTCCAACGCCGGGCTCTGGATCGTCGTCGCCTTCGTGCTCGCGGTCACCGGGATCTTCGTCGCGTTGCGCGGCCTGCGGGTCCTCGACCAAGCGTGGATCCTCGTCCGTCGGGCCGCCGGCGTCGACCAGTGCAGCGGGGTGCTCGGCCGGGTGTTCCTCGGGACGACGATCGTGGTGCTGCCGGTGTTCGTCGTCTGGCTGGTGTTCATCGAAGGCCTGCAGCCGTCGTTCGGGGCGATGTAGCCGATGGGGCTGTTCAACTACTACAAGCAGTTCGAGGGACTGACGGAGGAGGAGGTCAACCGCGATCTCCGCACGAGCGCACGCAAGCGCCGGGCCGCCGAGCTCGCACGGGTCGAGCCGATCGACTGCAGCCGAACGACGTGGCACGAGTACCCACCGTCCGAGATCGTCGACGCCATCACGTACAACGCCCGGCGGGGGATGCAGCGCTACGCCGAAGGGCGCGAGGCGGAGCTCCGGGAGCTGCTCGGGCTGCGCCACGCGGTGTCGGCGTCCCGGATCGTGATCGGTGAGGGCGCGTCCGGGATCCTGCAACGTGCGACGCACGAGCTGCTCTCGTCGGGGGACGAACTCGTGATCCCGTGGCCCTGCTACCCGCTCTACCCGCTGCTCGCCCGCGACGCGCACGCGACCCCGGTACCGGTCCCGGGTCTCGATCCGGAGCAGCTGCTGGCGGCCGTGACCCCGCAGACGCGGATGATGATCCTCGGCGGGCCGAACGACCCCACGGGCGAGCTGCTGCCCGCGGGCGTGGTCCGCGAGCTGCTCGGCCGGCTTCCGGAGCGCGTGGTGCTCGTGATCGACGAGGCGCTCCGCGAGTTCGTGACCACCGAGCCGGTCGACGCCACGCTGCGCCTGACCGACGAGTTCCCGCGGCTGGTCGTCGTCCGCTCGTTCAGCAAGATCTGGGGCCTCGCCGGGCTGCGCATGGGGTACGCCGTCGCGCACCCCCACAGCGAGTCGCTGCTGGCCGCGCTCGCCCCGCGCCTGGGGGCGGCCGACCTCTCGCTGGCCGGAGCGACCGCCGCGCTGCGGACGTCGTCCCCGCTGGTCGACGCGCGCGCAGCGGCGAACGCGCGCGAGCGCGACCGGCTGACCGGCGAGCTGACCCGGCTCGGCCTGATGACGACGCCGTCGCAGAGCTGCGCCGTCTGGGTCCGTCCGAGCGACGGCGACGGCACCGGTCTGGCCGCCCGCCTCGAGCGGGGCGGCGTGATCGTCCAGAGCGGCGGTCCGCTCGGCGACCCGAGCCACGTCCGGATCACCGTCCGCGACGGCACCGCGACCGAGCGGATCGCCCGGGTGCTCGCGGCGGAGCCATCCCGATGACGGGCGGCGCCGGCGACGTCCCCGACGACCTGACCAGTGGCCTCGACGGTGGGCGGTTGGACGCGCGACGGGCGTTGGTCCACGACCTGCTCGCCGGCGGCAGCGACCTGTCCGAGGTCCGCGCGGCCAACGCCGAGAACCGGCTGCCGCTGCTCCCGGTCGAGCGGACCCTGCGCGGCGAGCCGACGTTGACGACGCCCGAGCTGATCGCTCGGGGCGGGGTGGACCCGGAGCTGTTCGAGCGGATCCTCCAGGTCGCGGGCGTGGCGATCCCCGAGCAGCACGTGGCGGCGTGGGAGGAGCGCGACGTCGCGCTGCCCGCGATGATCGCCGCGTTCGTCCGCGCCGGGATCGACCCCGAGGCGCTGGTCGAGCTCAGTCGTACGCTCGGTGAGTCCGCCGCGCGGATGGGTGCGGCGGCGATCATCGGCCTCGGCGCCGGACTCACGCGCGAGGGCGACACCGAGCACGAGCTGGCGATGCGGCTGGCGGCCGCGGTCGAGCCGGTCGACGACTACCTGGGCGACGCGGTCGGCACGCTGATCCGCGCGCATGCGGTCGACCAGCTCCATGCCACCGAGGTCCACCGCGAGCAGATCGAGGAGGGCCAACTGGCGGGCGCGCGGGCGATCACGATCGGATTCGCCGACGTGGTCGGCTTCACCAAGATGGGCGAGCAGCTCGGCGCCGAGCGCCTGCAGGACGTGTCCGCGCAGCTGACCGCGCTGGCCGCCGACGTCGCGTCCGGCGGCGTGCGCGTGATCAAGACGATCGGGGACGCGGTGATGCTCGCCGGGCCGCGCCCGCGCGAGATGGTCGACGCGTTGCTGACCTTGCAGGGCCGCGCCGGCGAGCAGCCCGACTTCCCGCGGCTGCGCGCCGGAATCGCCAGCGGCCACGCGGTCCCCCGCGCCGGCGACTGGTTCGGCCCGCCGGTCAACCGCGCCGCTCGGATCTGCGCCACCGCTCGCCCCTCGAGCGTCCTGGTCGACGACGACACCCGGCGTCGGATCGACGGCGACGACCTGCGCTGGACCGCGATCGGCACCGTGCGCCTGAAGGGTCTCGGTCGCGTCGTGCTGCATCGGGCACGGTTCGCCGCCGCCCCGGCGCGGGCGCTGCCGACCGGCGACTGAACGGCGCGTTCCAACCGCCGCGCGAACGGCGTCCACGCGGTAGCGTCCCCGTGCGATGCGCTCCTCGACTCGGCGTTGGATCTCGTCCCTGACGGGGACGTTGGCGGTGCTCGGCGGCCTCGCCGCCGGCGTGCCCGTCGCCTCGGCGGCCATGCCGTCGACGTCCGGCATCGGCCCGCGCTCCGGGGTGGTGGTCGCCGACGCCACCACCGGGAAGGTGCTGCTCAGCCGGGCGGCAAACCACCCGCGGATCCCCGCGTCGGTGACCAAGCTGTTCACCGTTGCGGCGGCGCTGCACCGGTTCGGCCCCGACTGGGCACCGCAGACCCGCGTCGCCGCGACCGGCAGCGCGACCGGCAGGACCTGGAACGGCAACCTGTACCTGATCGGCGGCGGCGACCCGACGCTGACGTCGGCGGGGCTGACCCAGCTCGCGAAGACCACGGCGTCCCAGCTCGGCGTCTCGAAGCTGAACGGCAAGCTGATCGTCGACGCCGGGGCCTTCGACGACTGGCGCGGTGCGGATCGCACCCGCCGTGCCGTCGATCCTGACATGGGTGGCGTGCTCGGCGCCCTGACGATCAACCGCGGCTGGCGTGCAGCGAACCCGGCCACGACCGCGGGGACGACGTTCCGGACGCTGCTGCGTCGAGCGGGGGTCGCCGTGTCGGGGTCCCCCACCGTCGGCGCCACGCCGGCCACCGCGGTACCGATGGCGACCTTCGTCGGACCCGACGTGCGGACCCTCTCGGAGCGCATCCTCTCGCCGTCCGACAACTTCGTCTCGGAGATCCTGATGAAGGGCTTCGCGTCGGCCGACGGGGCCGAGGGAGCGTGCCGGATGAGCACCGGGCTGGCCGCCGTGCGCGACTGGCGTCTGCCGATCAGCTTCGAGGACGAGCCGTGCACGGCACAGCGGACCTCCGTCCCGGCGACGACGACCGCGGGCAGCCGGGCCCTGCGAACGATCCTCAAGCCGGTGCTCGGCGTGACCCCGCAGATCCACGACGGGTCGGGCCTGACCCGCCGCAACCGTGTCAGCCCGGCGCTCGTCACCCGGCTGCTGGTCAAGCTGCACAACGACCCGGCGCTGAGTCCGGTGGTCCGCGCCGCTCTCCCGCGAGCCGGCGCCAGCGGCACGCTGAGCCGGCGGATGCGCGGCACGGCAGCCCAGGGTCGCTGCCGGGCGAAGACCGGAACGATCAACGGGGTCTCGACGCTCGCCGGCTACTGCACCACCGTCGGAGGCCGGGAGCTCGCGTTCGCGATCCTCCAGAACGGTTCCAGCCCGTGGAGCGCCCGGCAGTTCCAGGACCGCTTCGTCGCCCAGCTCGCCCGCAGCTGATCGGCCGTCTCACGGCGGCGCCCGCGGAACGAAGCCGGGCGGGCCGCTCGATGCGACCCGCCCGGAGTGTCGACCAGCCCCGCCCCTCAACTACTAATGTCCCAGGACCTCGTGTCGAGCCTGGGCGGGCATGACACTCGTAACCCTCGAGGCAGTCCACCGCGGACGGTGCGTTACCCGAGTGGGCGCCGTAGCGCCCCAGCTACGTAGGCGGAGTGTCGACCACCCGACAGTAGCACCTGATGCCCCCGGGGTGCCACGGGTCGCGGGCGACCCGGTCAGTCCGCAGGGTCGGGGTCCGCGGGGTCGACGTCGTCCCCGACGCCCAGCACCGACGGTCCCTCGACCAACAGGCGCTCCAAGCCCGCCTCGTCGAGCACCGGCACGCCGAGCCGCTCGGCCTTGGCGAGCTTCGACCCCGCCTCGTCGCCCGCGACCAGCACGCTCGTCTTCTTCGATACCGACGTCGTGACCCGAGCCCCGGCCGCCTGGAGCCGCTCGGTCGCCTGCTCACGGGTCAGCGTCGGCAGCGTGCCGGTCAGCACCGCCGTGACGCCCTCCAACAGGGTCGCCGTCGCGGCGTCGCCGGTGTCCTCGATCTCGAGCTGGACGCCGGCCGCGCGAAGTCGTTCGACCACGTCCTGGAACGCGGGGTCGGCGAACCGGCCGGCGATGATCCGCGCCATCTTCTCGCCGACGCCCGGGGTCTCGGCGAGGGCTTCGGGCGTCGCCGCGATCAAGGCGTCGATCGAGCGGAAGCGTGCCGCGAGATTCCGCCCGGTGACCGACCCGACCTCCTCGATACCGATCCCGAACAGCACCCGGCCGAACGGCCGCTGACGCGAGTCGTCGATCGCGGAGACGATCCGCCGGGCCGAGGTCTCGGCGAACCGGTCGAGCTCGACCAGCTGCTCGACCCGCAGCCCGTACAGATCAGCGGCGTCGCGGATCAGGCCGCGATCGAGCAGGACCTGGACCTGCTTCTCCCCCAGGCCGTCGATGTCCATCGCGCCGCGGCTGACGTAGTGCCGCAGCAGCTGCCACTGCTGCCCCGGGCATCCGGCGCGGTTGGGGCAACGGGTGAAGACCGAGTCCTCGGGCTTCTCGGTCGGCGTCCCACAGGCCGGGCAGTGCTCCGGCGGTGCCGGCGCGGCCCCCCGGTCCTCGCGGTCGATCTCGTGCGGCGCGGGCGAGATCACCTGCGGGATCACGTCACCGGCACGCAGGACGATCACGCGATCGCCCGGGCGGACGTCCTTGCGTGCCAGGTCCTCCTCGTTGTGCAGCGTCGCCTGGCTGACCGTCACGCCCGACACGTTGACCGGCTCGAGCACGGCGTACGGGTGCAGGTCGCCGAACTTGCCGACGCTCCAGATCACGTCCTTCAGCGTCGTCACCGCGGTCCGCGGCGGGAACTTCCAGGCGATCGCCCACCGGGGGTCGCGTCCGACGCTGCCCAGCCGCCGCTGCAGCTCGTGGTCGTCGACCTTGATCACCACGCCGTCGATCTCGAAGGGCAGCTGCTCACGACGCTGCTCCCACCCGCGGCAGGCGGCGAGCACATCGTCGACCGTCTCCACGACCTCGATCTGGTCGTTGACCGGGAAGCCGTGGTCGCGCAGCCAGTCGAGGGTCGCGGCGTGCCCGTCGACGCCGAGCACGCCCGCCACCGACGACGAGGTTCCGGCCGCTCCGCCCGCTCCGGAGCGGGGAGCTTCGGCCTCGTCGTGCGGAACGTCGTCGACGACGCCGACCCCGTAGGCCCACAGCCGCAGCGGCCGCCGCGCGGCGAGCTTCGGGTCCAGCTGGCGGATCGACCCGGCCGCCGAGTTGCGCGGGTTCATGAACGGCTCCTCGCCCGCCGACACGCGCCGCTCGTTGAGCCGCGCGAAGTCCGAGAGCGCCATGTAGATCTCGCCGCGGACCTCGAGCACGGCCGGTGCTCCCTCGACGCGCAGCGGGACGGTCGGCATCGTGCGGATGTTGGCCGTCACGTCCTCGCCGACCTCACCGTCCCCGCGGGTGGTCGCTCGCACCAGCAGCCCGTTCTCGTACCGCAGGCTCATCGCGAGACCGTCGATCTTCGGCTCGGTCACGAACCGGAAGTCCGGCTCGGCGATCCCCTCGCGCGCCAGGTGCGTCCGCATCCGGTCGACCCAGGCTTGCAGCTCGTCGGGCTCCTTGGCGTTCGCCAGCGAGAGCATCGGCTGCTCGTGCGGGACCTTCGGCAGGCGCTCCATCGGGGCGCCACCCACGCGCTGGGTCGGCGAGTCGGGCAGCGCCAGCTCCGGGTGCGCCTGCTCCAGCTTGTCGAGCTCGTCGAACAGCGCGTCGTACTCGTCGTCCCCGATCTCCGGGTCGTCGAGCTCGTAGTAGCGACGGCGATGGTACGTGACGACCACGCGCAGCCACGCGGCGCGCTCGGCGGGGTCGTCGCCGGCCGGGGCCGGCGGCAGGTCCGACATCGTCTTCGCGTCCGCGGTCACCGCCCGAGGATACGAAGGCGCGATGACCGACCGCGGCCTGCCGGCGGTTCGACGCCTCGACTGCCCGGGACAGCACCGCCAAACGCGCTACTCGAGCAGCTCACCGATCTGGTCCAGCAGGCCTTCGAAGCCGTGCCCGGCGAGCGGGGCGATCGCGGCCTCGCTGGTCAGGTCGAGGTGGAGCGGCGTGACCGACACGTGCCCCTGATCGATCGCGTGCAGGTCGGTCCCCGGCGTGAGCTCGGCGCCGTGCGCCGCACCGTAGAGCCAGTACGTCTTCGACCCGTCCTCGTGCACCTCGACGGGGCGCAGCTCGTCGCGGTAGAGCCGGCGGCCCAGCCGCGTCACCTCGACGGCCAGCGGCGCAGCACCGCTGGAGCTGTACGGCACGTTGACGTTGAGGATCGTGCGCCGCGGCATCGGCAACGTCCCGGTCTGCCGGCTGACCCGCTCGACCTCGGCGACGATCCGTCCCGCGATCTCGGCCGCGACCGAGAAGTCCCACGAGTGCTCACGCCGCAGCGACCAGTCGCCGTGCGGGGAGGCCATCGAGACGGCGACGGCCGGGATGTCGTGGATCACGCCCTCGAGCGCCGCCGCGACCGTGCCGGAGTAGGTGACGTCCTCCCCCAGGTTGGCACCGTGGTTGATGCCGCTGACGATCAGATCGGGCTGCCAGCCCTCGACGATCCCCTGGGCGGCAAGCCGGACGCAGTCGGTCGGCGTGCCGTCGGTCGCCTGACCGACGGTGCCGTCGTCGAAGCGCTCCTCCCGCACGGTCAACGGATGGCGCACGGTGATCGACCGGGACGTCGCGGACCGGTTGCCGTCAGGCGCCACGACCTGGAGGTCGATCCCGGGCAGCCGCGACAGGACGCGCCGCATCGCCTGCAGCCCGTCGGCGTGGATCCCGTCGTCGTTGGTCAGGAGGACGCGCGTGGTCATGCTTCCCCCAAGCCTAGTGGTCCCCCCGAGACGCACCGACCGACTCGCCGGTCACCAGCCCCAGGGCGGCGCTCCCCACTCGGCTGGAGCGGTCGCCGCCCCGCCGACCTCGTCGGGGTAGCCGATCCCCACGAGGTGCAAGCCGTGCGGCGCCAGTGTCGGACCAGCGTCCTCGCGCGGAGCCCCGTCGAGCAGGGCGCGGAAGTCGTCGAAGCTCCGGCGCCCGTTGGCCACCTGCAGGACCGTGCCGACGAGCACGCGGTTCATGTGGCGCATGAACGAGCGACCCTCGATCCAGAACTCGAGCAGGTCGCCGGTGCGTCGCCACTCCGCGCGGTGGATCGTCCGCCGAAACAGCACGTGGGCGGTCTCGGTCGGGGTGAAGGCCGTGAAGTCGTGCGTTCCGACCACCGTCTCGGCGCACCGCACCAGCAGCTCGTCGTCGAGCGGATGCGGCCACCAGAGGGCGTTGCCACGGTGGAACGGCGACGGATTGCGCCGCGTCAGGACGCGGAAGCAGTAGGTCCGGCTGGTCGCCATGCGCCGCGCGTCGAAGCCGTCCGGCACCTCGACCGCGGTGCGGACCGCCACGTCGTGCGGCAGCACGGAGTTGAGGTTGTAGAGATCGGGCAGCGGGCCGTCGTACGACGCGACCTGGGCCGCCGCGTGCACACCGCGGTCGGTGCGTCCCGCGACGGTCAGTGACGTCGGCCGCCGCAGGATCGTGCCCAGCGCGCGCTGCAGCTCTCCGTGGACCGAGCGGATGCCCGGCTGCGCGGCCCACCCCCAGAGGTCGGCTCCGTCGTATTCGATCTCGAGACGGACCGTCACAGCCGAACATGGTGCCGGAAACGCAAAACGGCCGTCCGGAGGGCGGCCGTTTCGAAGACTGCGGCGGAGCGTGCTCCGCGAGGGGCTCAGACCAGCTCGATCAGGACCATCTCGGTCGCGTCGCTCTTGCGCGGGCCGAGCTTGAGGATCCGGGTGTAGCCGCCGGGCCGCGACGAGTAGCGCGGAGCGATGTCCTCGAACAGCTTGTACGCGGAGAACTTGTCCTGGCCGAGCGCCTTCAGCGCCTGGCGTCGAGCGTGCAGATCGCCGCGCTTGGCCAGCGTGATCAGCTGCTCGATCTCGGGCTTCAGAGCCTTGGCCTTGGCCTCGGTCGTCTTGATCCGCTCGTGCTCGATGACCTCCTTGCAGAGGTTGCGGAGCAGCGCCTTGCGGTGGGCGCTGTCGCGGCTGAGCTTGTGACGGGTCTTCTGGTGGCGCATCTGTGAAGGGTCTTTCTGGGCTACTCGCCGGCGAACGGGAGGACTACTCGTCGCGGAGGCCGTAGCCCCGCGCGGCGAGGGTCTCCACGACCTCGTCGATCGACTTCTTCCCGAAGTTCGGGATGGCGGCGAGCTCGGCCTCGGTCTTCGAGGTCAGGTCGCCAACGGTCTGGATCCCAGCCCGCTTCAAGCAATTGTAGGACCGAACGCCCAGCTCGAGCTCTTCGATCATCATCTCGTCGGTCGGATCACCGTATCCGTGATCGCCGCCGAGGCCGTCCTCGAGCTCGCCGCCGATCGAAGCACGCAGCTCCTCGACACGGTCGGGGTCCGTGAAGACCGCAAGCTGCTGGATCAGGATCTCGGACGCCTCGCGCAGTGCGCCACCGGGCTCGAGCGAGCCGTCGGTCTCGATGTCCAGCGTCAGCTGGTCGAAGTCGGTGCGCTGACCGACGCGGGCCGGTTCGACGCGGTAGGCGACGCGGCGGATCGGCGAGAAGATCGAGTCGATCGGGATCACGCCGATCGGCTGATCGGCGGTCTTGTTCTCGTCCGCCGAGCGGTAGCCGCGACCCTGACCGATCGTCAGGTAGACCTCGAGCTTGGTCCCGGCCTCGAGCGTGGCGATGTGGGCGTCCGGGTTGAGGATCTCGACGCCCGCAGGCAGGTCGATGTCCTTCGCCGTGATCTCGCCCGGCCCCTCGGCGACCAGCGGCGCCTCGACCTCGGTCGCGTCGGAGTGCATCCGGCAGACCAGCGTCTTGAGGTTGAGGACGATGTCGGTCACGTCCTCCTTCACGCCCTCGAGGGTCGTGAACTCGTGGGCCACGCCCTCGATCCGGACGTTGGTGACCGCCGCGCCCGACAGGAAGCTGAGCAGCACCCGCCGCAGCGAGTTGCCGAAGGTGTAGCCGAAGCCGCGCTCGAGGGGCTCGATCGTGAACGTGCCGCGGTTGTCCTCGACGGATTCGCGGGTGATCCGAGGGGTCTGGTAGTCGAGCATTAGGGTCCTTGCTTCGTCGGACGACGGGCGATCGGCGGGCGAGTCGATCGCGGTACTGCGAGTAGGGCTCGGGTGTGCACTTCCCCGATTCCCGTCGCCGCAACCGGTGCGGCGGGTCCTGCGCTGTCGGGACCCGGATCGCGTGGCTCTCCGGTCCCGACAGGTACTGACGGTTGTCGCTGCCCTCGGCGGGGAAGCGGCGTCCGTTCGACGGTGCCGTCGATCAGACGCGGCGGCGCTTCTTCGGTCGGCACCCGTTGTGCGCCTGCGGCGTCACGTCACGGACGGTGGTGATCTCCAGACCGGCCGCCTGCAGCGAGCGGATGGCCGTGTCACGACCGGAACCGGGGCCCTTGACGAAGACCTCGACCTTCTCCAGTCCCTGCTCGATGCCCTTGCGGGCCGCGGCGTCGGCGGTGACCTGGGCGGCGAACGGGGTCGACTTGCGCGAACCCTTGAAGCCCGCGCCTCCGGCGGACTCCCACGCAATCACGTTGCCGGACTTGTCGGTCAGGGAGACGATGGTGTTGTTGAAGCTCGTCTTGATGTGAGCCTGGCCAACCGGGATGTTCTTCTTCGGCTTGCGACGGCCGCGCGCGGGGCGCTTCGGTGCGGGCATGAGGTTCTACGCGACTCCGTTACTACTTCTTGCCGGGCTTCTTCTTGCCGACGGTCGGCATGCGCTTGGGGCCCTTGCGGGTCCGCGCGTTGGTCTTCGTCTTCTGCCCGCGGACGGGAAGGTTGCGGCGGTGGCGGAGACCGCGATAGCAGCCGATCTCCATCAGGCGCTTGACGCTCTGATTGCGCTCACGCCGGAGATCGCCCTCGACGACGACGTCGCGGTCGATGTGATCGCGGAGCGCCGAGACCTGCTCCTCCGTGAGGTCGCGAACCTTGGTGTCCCGATCGATCCCGGTGGCGGCGAGGATCTCGTTCGATCCCGACCGGCCGATGCCGTAGATGTAGGTGAGACCAATCTCGATCCGCTTGTTCAGCGGGATGTTGATGCCTGAAATGCGCGCCATCGTTACCCCTGCCGCTGCTTGTGGCGCGGGTTCTGACAAATCACAAGGACGTTTCCGTTGCGACGGATGACCTTGCACTTCTCGCACATCGGCTTGACCGACGGTCGTACCTTCATGGTCCCTTTCTCGGCTCGCTCATCAGTGAACTGGCTCTGACGGTCGCGAGACCTTCGCTACCAGCCACTGAGACGCACGCGTCGATCGACGCAGTGCGCACAGGGTCGGCACGATACCAGACAGATCCCGGCAGACGTCGAACGGCTACCGGCGGATTGACCACAGTACCAGTCGCCAACGATCGTTGCGGTCCGCAGCCGCTGTCGAACGCCCCCGGCGGCCGGGCCCAGGCTCACCACCGTCCGCCCCACGGAGTGAGCACGAGCGGGCCGTCGTCCGTCACGGCCACCGTGACCTCCACGTGGGCGGCCCGGGAGCCGTCGAGAGCGAACACCGACCACCCGTCCGTGGCCAGCCGGACGTGCGGCCCTCCCCAGCTGATCATCGGCTCGACCGCGAGCACCGTACCCGCCTCGAGCCGTGCCCCGGTCCCCGTCGTCCCGACGTTGGGCACCTGGGGCTCCTCGTGCAGCTGGTGCCCGACTCCGTGGCCGATCAGCG
Source organism: Patulibacter sp. (assembly GCA_052039575.1). Classification (GTDB taxonomy): domain Bacteria; phylum Actinomycetota; class Thermoleophilia; order Solirubrobacterales; family Solirubrobacteraceae; genus Patulibacter. The sequence continues at coordinate 44,551 of JBQGEK010000078.1, forward strand.
TCGGGTAGACGGTGGCGCCCGACGCCGCGACATCCGCTTCGATCGCCGCGCCGATGTCGCCGACCGTGCCGCCGACCACGCACGCCGCCAACCCGGCCTCGAGCGCGCGTTCCGCCGCGGCGATCAGGGCGACGTCGCCGGCGTCCCCCGCGCCCACCACGGTCGTTCGGGCCGAATCCGCCACCCAGCCGTCGAGCGTGACGCCGACGTCGATCGAGACCACGTCCCCGAGGGCGCACGGCACCACGTTCGGGATGCCGTGGACGATCACGTCGTTGACCGACACGCAGATCGCCTGCGGGTAGCCCCGGTAGCCCAGGAACGTCGGGGTGCCGCCACGCTCCGCGATCAGCTCGCGAGCCATCGCGTCCAGCTCGAGACCGCTGACGCCGACGGCGCAGCGTCGGACGAGCTCGTCGAGCACGTCGGCGGCCACCCGGCCCGCCGCGGCGATGCCGGCAACCTCCGTTGGTCGCTTCAGCACGATCGCCACGGTCGGACGCTGCTGAGTCGGAGCCTAGATCGAGTCTTCCAGGCGGAGGGTCGAGACCGTCTTGCGGATGTGGCCCTCGACCTCGTCGACGGACAGGGTGCCGTCGAACCGGCGCAGCAGCCCGCGCGACGCGTAGTACTCCACCAGCGGCTCGGTCTGCTCGTGGTAGACGCCCAGACGCTTGCGGATCGTCTCCGGCTGGTCGTCGTCGCGCTGGATCAGCGGGGATCCGTCGACGTCGTCCTTGCCCTCCACCCGCGGCGGGTTGAACTCGAGGTGGTAGCTGCGTCCACTGGCCGAGACCCGACGACCGGAGAGTCTCCGGACGATCTCCTCGTCCTCGACCTCGATCAGCAGCACGCCGTTGAGGTCTCGACCGAGCTCCGCGAGAGCCGCGTCGAGCGCCTCGCCCTGTGCGATGTTCCGCGGGAAGCCGTCGAGCACGAAGCCGTCGGCGGCGTCCTCGCGGCGCACGCGCTCGAGGATCAGGTCGATGACCAGCTCGTCGGGCACGAGCTCGCCCGCGTCCATGAAGCCCTTGGCCTTGAGACCGAGCTCCGAGCCCTCCCGTACCGCCGCGCGCAGGATGTCGCCGGTGACGATGTAGGCGAGCGACTGATCGGACGTCAGACGCTCCCCCTGGGTGCCCTTGCCGGCACCCGGGGGCCCCAGGAGGATCAGATTCAGTTCGGCCATGCTCTCAATTTCCTGACGGACGGCGGTGCAGGACGTGCTTCGGAATGATCGGCGCGGAGCGCGCGAACGCTGATTCCGGAACTCGTCCTCAGCGTCGAATCATTTCAGGAATCCCTACTTCAGGAAGCCCTCGTAGTTCCGCATCATCAGCTGCGCCTCGATCTGCTTGACCGTGTCGAGCGCGACGCCCACCACGATCAGGATCGACGTACCGCCGAAGGCGAAGCCCTGCGTCGTCTGGTTGAACAGGATCGAGGGAAGCGCGGCGACGGCAGCCAGGTAGAGCGCTCCGGGGAACGTCAGCCGCGCGAGGATGCGGTCGAGGAACTCGGCCGTGGGCCGTCCGGGCCGAACGCCCGGGATGAACCCACCGTACTTCTTGAGGTTGTCCGCCTGCTCCACCGGGTTGAACGTGACCGCGGTGTAGAAGTAGGTGAACAGGATGATGAAGATCGTCTCGAACCCGATGTAGGTCCAGGACCCGGGGAGCAGGAAGTTCTGGACCGCGTTGTCCTGGTTCTGCGTGACGAACTGGGCGATCGTCGGCGGGATCGACATGATCGACGCCGCGAAGATGACCGGGATCACGTTCGCCATGTTGACCTTGAGCGGCAGGTAGGTCTGGCCGCCGCCGCTCATCCGCGTGCCGATCACGCGCTTGGCGTACTGGATCGGGATCCGGCGCTGCCCCTCCTGGACGAACACCACGGCGGCGACGACGGCGAGGATGATGAACGGCAGCAGGATCTTGAAGACCGGGTCGCCGCTGTTCCACCACGCGCTGATGCCGTTCGGCAGGCCCGAGACGATCGACGCGAAGATCATCAGCGACATGCCGTTGCCGACACCGCGCTGGGTGATCAGCTCACCCATCCACATGACGAGCACGGCACCGGCGGTCAGGGCGACCGCGATCATGAAGACGCTGCCGGCGTTGAAGTTCTCGACGAGCGGCGTGCCGCCGGTCTCGAAGGTGCGGAACAGCAGCACGTAGCCGATCGACTGGCCGCCGGCGAGCGCGACGGTCAGATACCGCGTGTACTGGGTGATCCGCTGCTGGCCGATCTCGCCTTCCTGCTTCAGCTTCTCCAACGACGGAACCACGACCTGGAGCAGCTGCATCACGATCGACGCCGTGATGTACGGCATGATGCCGAGCGCGAACAGCGCGATCTGACTCAGCGCGCCGCCCGAGAAGACGTTGAGGAGCTGTAGCGCGCCGCCCTGGAACGAGTCCTGGATCGAGGCGAGGCCCTCCTTCGAGACCCCCGGAACGGGGATCTGTGCGCCCACGCGGTAGAGGGCCAGGAGGAACAGCGTGATCCCGAGCTTCTTACGAACCTCCGGGACGGTGAGCGCGCCGGTAAGGATGCGGATCATCGTTCTCGTGCTCGCAGTGGGAAGAAGGGCAGGACAGCGTCAGAGATGACGGAGAACTACTGCGCGGGCCACCGTGGCCCGCGCAAGAAACAGCATGGTACGCGAATCGCGCGGAACTCGTCCCACGCGATCCGCGGGCTCCACGGTCAGTCTTCGACGACGACCACGGTGCCACCGGCGGCTTCGATGGCCGCCTGCGCGGAGGCGCTGAACCGGTGGGCGTGGATCGTCAGCGGCGCGGACAGCGCGCCGCGGCCGAGGACCTTGACGGGAACCCCGTTGCGGGTGCCCAGCCCCTTGGCCTTCATCGCTTCGAGCGTGACCTCGGCGCCGGACTCGAAGCGCTCCGCCAGGTCGTCGAGGTTGACCGGCTGCGTCTGCGTCCGGAACCGCTCGAACGGCATCGACTTCTTCATGTGCGGGCCGCGCAGCTTGCGCATCCGCATCTGCAGCGGGGTCTGACCGCCCTCGAAGCGGGCCCGGTCCTTGGCACCCGAGCGCGAACCGGCGCCCTTGTGCCCGCGACCGGAGGTCTTGCCCGTGCCGCTGCCGTGGCCGCGGCCGACGCGCTTGCGCGGCTTGCGGCTGCCGGGCGCCGGGCTCAGCGAGTGCAGCCCGACCGTCTCGTTGCTCTCCGAGCTCATGAGCCCTCCTCAACACGGACCAGGTGCCGCACAGCGTGCAGCATCCCCCGCGCCTGCGGGGAGTCCTGGACATCTACGGTGTGCCCGATCCGGCGCAGGCCCAGCGAACGCAGCGTGTCGAGCTGCGCCTGGTTGCTCCCGATCGAGGACTTGAACTGGGTGGCCTTGAGCGTGCTCACGCGGTCACCTCGGCGGCGTCGTCAGCGGGAGCCTCGGCGGCCTCGACGGCCTCCTCCGGCTTGTCGGCCAGGCCCAGCACGTCCTTGACGCTCAGTCCGCGCAGGTCGGCGACCTCACGCGGCGTACGCAGCTGCTGCAGCCCCTCGACCGTGGCCTTGACCAGGTTGATCGGGTTCTGCGAGCCGAGGCTCTTGCTGAGGATGTCGTTCAGGCCCGCGAGCTCGAGCACGGCACGGACGCCGCCACCGGCGATCACGCCGGTACCGGGGGACGCCGGCTTGAGCATGACCTGTCCGGAGCCGAACCGACCGATCACGGGGTGCGTGATCGTCGTGTTGTGCTTCGGGACGCGGAAGAGATCCTTCTTCGCGCGCTCGACGGCCTTCTGGATCGCCAGCGGGACCTCGTTGGCCTTGCCGTAGCCGATGCCGACCACGGACTCTTCGTCGCCGACCACCACGAGGGCGGTGAACGAGAAGCGCCGGCCGCCCTTGACGACCTTCGCGACGCGGTTGATCTCGACGACCCGCTCCTGCAGGTCGAGCCCGGTGGGGTTGACTGTCTTATCGATCGCCATAGGTTCAGTGGCTCCTAAACGGTGAGCCCGCCCTCGCGGACCGCTTCAGCGAACGCCTTGAC
>JBQGEK010000079.1:0-2850 GCA_052039575.1 Patulibacter sp.
TCTCGTCCCGGGCCGCCGTCGACCACGTCGTCGCCCCCGTCGCCGAGCAGCAGGTCGTCGCCGCCCTCTCCGTGCAGCTGGTCGTTGCCGCTGCCGCCCGTCAGCTCGTCGGGGCCGTCGCCGCCACGCAGCACGTCGTTGCCGCTCCCGCCATCGACCACGTCCCGCCCCGGCGACCCGACGAAGACGTCGTCACCGGGACTCAGGACGTACTTCTCGAAGTCGGCGTGGACGTTGTCGCCCTCGCCCGCCGACCCGTCGTTGGCCACGCCGTCGAGGGTCACGGCGACCCCCGGAGCGTGGTCGGCGTACCAGAGCTCGTCGTGACCGCTGCCGCCGCGCAGGTCATCCGCGCCCGGATTCGGATCACCCTGGCCGACGACGTCGTTCCCGTCCCCACCGTCGAGCAGGTCGCTGCCGTCGCCGCCCTTCAGCTTGTCGTCGCCGGTGCCGCCGAGCACGACGTCGTTCCCGGCTTCGCCGCTGAGGTCGTCGTTCCCGTCGCCGCCGACGATCGTGTCGTTGCCGGATCCGCCGCGGATCTCGTCGGGACCACCGCCGCCATCGAGCTGGTCGTTGCCGACCCCGCCGACGAGCAGATCGGCCCCGCTGCCCCCGGTGACCATCGCCGTCGTGTCCGGCGGGCAGCTGCCGGTCCAGTTCTGCTCGAAGCTGTTGCTGCCCGCGCCGAGCGCGACCACCGTCGTCGGCACGCAGACCCCGTCGAGCATGAAGCGGTCGTTGCCCGCCCCGTAGCTCGCCTGAACCGTCGTGGTCGCCGCCGGGCAGTGGATCGTGGTGCCGAGGACCGGCAGGGTCTCCGTCGCACAGGCACCGCCGGTGGCGTTCGTGACGCCCGAGCCGTTGCGGATCGTGACCGTCCCGGCCGGGACGTACGTGGTGGTGAAGCCGACGAAGGTGAAGTTGTCGCCGGTCCCGCTGATCGTGGCGGTGGTCCCGGCGTAGGTGACCGTGATCGCGGCCGACGCGGACCCCGCCGCGCCTATGCCGGCGATCAGCGTGAGCAGGACGGTGATGAGCAGACGTGGGGGGCGCATCTGCCGGACGGTAGGCAGGCGGGCCCCCCACCGCATCGGTGGAACCACGGGCATCGACGGCGCACCGCTCGAGCTGATGCGGGTTGCACCACCGTCAGTGGCGTAACACGCATCAGCTCAGGTGGTGCCGAGCAGCTCGAGCAGCGCGTCGCCGTGCTTCTCGAGGAACGAGTTGCCGATGCCCTTGATCGCCAGCAGCTCGTCGGGGGTCGTCGGCTGGCGGCGGATCACCTCGCGCAGGGTCGCGTCGGTCGCCACCGTGTAGGCGGGCTTGCCGTCGGCGCGCTCGCGTCGCCACGCCTTCAGCGGCGCCATCTCGTCGTCGGAGACCGGACGCCCCTCCTCCTCGACCGGGGCCCGCGACCGCGTCGACTTGACCTGGATCGGCGGCAGCCAGTCGACCGGGTCGTGGACGTCGCAGCAGCGGCCCAGCGGCGCGCCGTCCTCGGGGTCGCCGAAGTGGTCGAGCAGCTGGCGACGGCGGCAGACCTCGTTGTCACCCGACGCGTACTTCTCGATCGAGCGGTACGCCTGCCAGCGGCGGTCGGTCGCTTCCCGGCACATCTGGCGGATCCGTCCGTGGTCGGGCTCGCCGGGCAGGACCTTGACGCGCAGCCGTCCGCCGGGGCCCGGCTCCAGCTCGATGGCCCCCGCCCGCTCGGCGACCGCCAGCGCGATCCGGTCGCGGTCCTGCCCCGCGTCGGTGTCGACCTCACCGTCCGGCCCGGCCTGGGCGCGCAGCCTGCCGATCAACGCACCGACCTGCTCGACCGTGACCTCCGCCTCCTGGATGAACCGGACCAGCCGCCCCAGGTCGGAGCGCGAAGCCAGCAGGACGGCCCGGCCGAGATCGCCGTCGCGGCCCGCCCGGCCCGCCTCCTGGTAGTACGCCTCCAGCGACGACGGCAGCGCCCAGTGCCAGACCGACCGCACGTCGGCCTTGTCGACGCCCATCCCGAACGCGTTGGTTGCGACGACCACCTCGGCCTCGCCGCGCATGAACGCGTCCTGACGACTCGCGCGGACGTCCGCGGACATGCCCGCGTGGTACCCGACCGCCGTCACGCCCGCCGCCGTCAGCAGGTCGGTGACCTCCTCGGTGCTCTTGCGGGTGCCGCAGTAGACGACCGCCGGGCGGTTGGCGGGATCGGACACGCCCGCCACCAGCGTCGCGCGCTTGCGGGCGACCGAGCCCTGGCCGTCGAACGGCAGCACGTCGAACGAGAGGTTGGGCCGGTCGAAGCCCGAACGCACGCGGGTGGCGTCGCGCAGGTGGAGGCGGGCGACGATCTCGTCGGCGACCTTCGGCGTCGCGGTCGCCGTGCAGGCCATCACCGGCGGGTGCCCGAGCTCGGCGACCACCGACGAGAGCCGCAGGTAGTCGGGCCGGAAGTCGTGCCCCCACTCGCTGACGCAGTGCGCCTCGTCGACCACGAACAGCGCGATCGCCCGGGTCTGGAGGGCGGCGCGGAAGACCCCCGACGCGAACCGCTCCGGGGCGGCGAAGCAGACCTTGGCCGTGCCGTCGCGGATCTCGTCGAGCGCGCGGCGGTTGGCGTCGTCGCTGCCGGACGCCAGCATCACCGCCGGGTGGCCGAGGTCGGTCAGCCGGGCACACTGGTCGCGCATCAGCGCGATCAGCGGCGAGACGACGACGGTCAGGTCGTCGCCGGCCAGCGCGGGCAGCTGGTAGCAGAGGCTCTTGCCGCCGCCGGTCGGCATCACGACCAGCGAGTCGCGTCCGTCGAGCGCCGCCTGAACCGCTTCGCGCGGCCCGGGCCGGAACGACTCC
>JBQGEK010000080.1:0-8632 GCA_052039575.1 Patulibacter sp.
CGCCGGTCGCCCGCCGGATCGCCGCGGCGCACGACGTGGACCTGCACCGAGTCGCCGGGAGCGGCCGGCAGGGCCGGATCACCAAGGCCGACGTCGAGGCGGCGGTCGAGCGGGGACCCGAGCCGTCGGACGCGCCGGCGGCCCCGCCGATCGACGTCACCAGCACGCGGCCCGCCGCCATGTCGTCCCCGGCGCGCGGCGACGGCGAGATCCCACGCGGCTACGACGACGTCCCCGTCGAGGTCGTCCCGCACTCGCGGATGCGACGCAGCGTCGCCGAGCACATGGTGCGCTCGCGGCACGTCGCCGCGCACTCGACGACCGCCACCGACGTCGACCTCGCGACCCTCGAGCGGGCGCGCGCCGAGATAACCGCCCGGCGCGAGCAGCGCGGCGAGCGCCGGCTGTCGCCGCTCCCGTTGATCGCCCGCGCCGCGGCGGCGACGCTCGCGAGCTTCCCCGACGTCAACGCGACGTTCCTCGAGGACCGCATGCTGCGGTGGCGGGACGTCAACCTGGGGATCGCCGTCGAGGCGGAGCAGGGCCTGCTCGTGCCCGTGATCCGCCGGGCGCAGGCGATGACCGTCGACGGGATCGGCGACCAGATCGCCGATCTCGCTGGCCGCGCGCGCTCGGGTGGAGTCACGGCGGACGAGCTCAGCGGCGGGACCTTCACGATCACCAACGTCGGGCCGATGGGGGCTACGGCGGTCGTGCCGACGATCAACCAGCCCCAGGTCGCGATCCTCGGGGTGCCGGCCGCGGTCCGCCGGCCGGTGGTCGTCAGTGGCGACCACGGTGAGGACCAGATCGTGGTCCGGCCGGTGCTCCAGCTCTCCCTGACCTTCGACCACCGCGCGATCGACGGGGCCGAGGCCACCCGGTGCGTGGTGGCGATCAAGCAGCGAATCGAGGAGTGGACGGCAGATGCCTACGCCTAGGAGTGGGTCGGGAACGAAGCGACGGACGGCCAAGCGCGCGCGGCCGGAGCCGCCGAGCGGGTCGGACCCCGAGCTTGCCGCTCGCCTGCTGCGGACGACGCTGACGATCCGTCATGCCGAGCTGCGGATGCTCGAGCAGATCGAGACCGCGGGGTTCGGCGGGCTCTGGCACCCCGGGATCGGGCAGGAGGGGATCCACGCCGGGCTCGGCGAGGCACTGCGCCGGGACGACTACTTCTTCTATACCCACCGCGGACTCGGCGGACCGGTCGCCAAGGGCCTCGACCTGGTCAAGCTGTTCGGCGACCTGCTCGCGAAGACCTGTGGCAGCACCGGCGGGAAGGGCGGCGGCACGCCGCACTTCGCCGACCCGGAGATCGGGCTGATGGGCTTCGGCGGCACGCTCGGGTCGTGCTTCGTGATGGCGGCCGGCACGGCGCTCGCGTCGCAGATCCGCGGCGACGACCGCGTCACGCTGGCCGTCTTCGGTGAGGGCGCTGCGGCGCGCGGGCCATTCAACGAGAGCGCGCTCGAGGCGTCGGTGGCGAAGCTCCCGGTGGTCTGGCTCTGCGAGAACAACGGCCTGGCGCTGTCGGCGCCCTACGACCGGATCAGCCCGACCCCGAACATCGCCGATCGCGCCGTGGCCTACGACATGCCCGGCGTGGTGGTCGACGGCCAGGACGCAGTGGCGGTCCACGTGGCCGTCGCCGACGCGGTCGAGCGGGCGCGGAGCGGCGGCGGTCCGACGCTGGTCGAGGCGAAGACCCAGCGGCTGCGTGGGCACTACGAGGGCGATCAGCAGAAGTACCGCGAGGCCGCCGCGCCCGAGCTCGGCGGGCCGGACGACCCGGTCGTGCGGCTGCGCGAGCACGTCGACGCCGAGCGGGCCGACGAGCTCGACCGCGAGGCGGAGCAGGCCGTGCGGGCGGCGTTCGACGTCGCGCTGGCGGCGCCCGGGCCGGACCCGGGAATCATCTTCGAGGAGGTCTTCGCATGAGCACGACCCGGATCAGCTACAGCCGGGCGATCAACGCCGCGCTGGCCGAGGAGATGCGCCGCGACGAGCGGGTCTTCGTGATGGGCGAGGACGTCGGCGCGATGGGCGGCGTCTTCGGCGTGACCCGCGGCCTCAGCGACGAGTTCGGACCGTCGCGCGTGCGCGACACCGGGATCACCGAGACGTACATCGTCGGCGGCGCGGCCGGCGCGGCGATCGCCGGCCTGGTCCCGGTGGTCGAGATGCAGTTCGCGGACTTCCTGTTCACCGCTGCCGACGAGATCTTCCACAAGCTCGCCAAGTGGCGGTACATGCACGGTGGGGCGTTCACGTTGCCCGTGGTGGTGCGGCTGCCGACCGGGGTCGGGGTCGGCGGCGGCGCCGAGCACTCGGCGAGCCTCGTGGCGCTGTGCATGCACACGCCCGGCCTGATGGTGGTGATGCCGGCGACCGCCGCCGACGCGAAGGGCCTGCTGAAGGCGGCGATCCGCGACCCCAACCCGGTGATGTACTTCGAGCACAAGTCGCTCTACCGGACCAAGGGCGACGTCCCGGACGACCCGGACGCGATCGTCGAGCTCGGGCGGGCGGCGGTGCGGCGCGAGGGCGGCGACCTGACGATCGTGGCGACCGGCCTGATGGTCGGCCGGTCGCTCGAGGCGGCCGACGCGCTGGCCGCCGAGGGGATCGAGGCCTGTGTGATCGACCTGAGGACGCTGGTCCCGCTCGACAACGACACGGTGCTCGCCTCGGTGCACCGGACCGGCCGGGCGATGGTCGTCCACGAGGCGGTCAAGGTCGCGGGGGCCGGAGCGGAGATCGCCGCGCAGATCCAGGAGCGGGCGTTCTTCTCGCTCGACGCCCCGATCTGGCGCGTCGCGGGCACGCCCACGCCGATCCCGCAGGACAAGCAGCTCGAGCAGCTCTGCATCCCCGCGGTCGACGAGATCGTCGACGCCGGTCGCCAGCTGCGCGCGCTCTGAGCGGCTGATCGGCCGGGCCCGTCGCGGACGCCCCGCGGCGGGCCCGGGCCGGGCTACGCGCCGGACCCGAAGGTCGCGCGGATCGCCCGGTAGTTGGCGACGATCTCGTCGGGCGCGCAGTCGATGCTCGGCGCGAACAGGACCGCGGTGTCCAGGTACGGCGCGAAGGCGGCCAGCCGCTTGCGGGTGTGGTCGGGCGTGCCGGCCACGGCGAAGCAGTCGACCATCTCGTCGCTGACGGCGGCGAGCGCCGCCGCCGGGTCCTCCGCGGCGGCCGCCTGCTGCAGGCGGCGGGCCTCGTCGCGGTAGCCGTGGAGCCCGAGGATCAACTCGAAGTACGGCAGCCCGCCGTAGAACGAGAGGTGGCGGCGGGCCCACTCGCGGGCCTGCGCCGGGTCGTCGTCGATCGCCACGCAGACGACCGACGCGCGGTGCAGATCGCTCGGGTCGCGTCCGGCGCTCCGCGCTCCGTGGGCGAGCTGGGGGAGCGCAATCTGCTCGTAGTACGCCGGGGTCGTGCAGACGTTGAGCATGACCCCGTCGGCGATCGCCCCGGCCGCCCGCAGCATCCGCTCCTGGACCGCAGCCAGGAAGACCGGGATCGCAGTCCGCTCCTGCGCGATCGACCGCACGTAGCCGTCGATCCGGAAGTGCTCGCCGGCGAACGAGGCTACGGTGCCGCCGTGGGCGGTCCAGACCTGGCGGATCGCCCCGACGTACTCGCGCATCCTGGCCACTGGCTGGCGGTACGGCATGCCGTGGAAGCGCTCGTTCCAGGGCGCCGGCCCGGTTCCGAGCCCGAGCGTGAACCGCCCGTCGGAGACCTGGTCGAGGTTGGCCGCCGAGAGCGCAGCCGTCACCGGCGTGCGAGTCCAGGCGGCGACGGCCGTGCCGAGCCCGATCGTGCTCGTACGGGCGGCGACGACGCCGAGCGGGACGAACGGCTCGCGCTGGATCTCCGGGAACCAGACGCTCGCGAAGCCCGCTCCCTCGAGCGACACGGCGTAGTCGATCGACCCCTGGAGGTCGAAGCCCTCGCCGTTGACGACGACGCCGAGCTGCAGCTCGGTCGCCACGGGTCAGTCCGCGTCGACCGGCCGGAACGGCGCGCCGAAGGTCTCGCCGAACGTGGTCTCCTCGACCGGGGCGCGCTTCAGCTTGCGGGGGAAGCCCTTCTCCGGGTAGCCCGCGGCGACCATCGCGCCGACGGCGTAGCCCCCGGGGATCTCGAGCAGCTGCTTGACCTCCGGCTCGTGGGCCGCGTGGATCGTGGTGAAGGTCGTCGCGACACCCTGGTCGCGGCAGGCGAGGCTGAAGTTCTGGACCGTCGGGTAGATCGAGGCGCCGCCGACGATCGACACGCGGTCGAGGTCCTTGTCGGCGACCCACAGGTCGTCGAGCGCGGCGCAGACGACGACCAGCACCGGGATCTCGTCCATGTGCTCGGCGAAGTGGTCGGCCGCGCGCAGCATCGGCGTCCCGCCGGCGGCGCGGTGGTCGCCGCTGGTCGCCTCCAGCGCCTGGGCGAGGTGCGCCTTCCAGGTCGGCAGGTAGATGTCGCGCAGCGCGCGCTTCTTCGCCGGGTCCCGCACGACGATCCAGCGCACGGGCTGGCGGTTGCCGCCCTGGGGGCCGAACCGCGCGGCGTCGAAGGCCGCGTGCAGCACCTCGTAGGGGACCGGGTCGGGCTTGTAGTAGCGGCACGCACCGATCGTGCGCATGGCTTCGAGGACTTCCATAGCTGCTCTCTCCGGGTGGATTTCGTGCCGCGAAGATAACCGTCTAAGCAGTCTAAGTCAACGAGCTAGAGCGATAAAAGGCCGTGAATCCACATTGACAGACTGTGTAGTCGGTCTGTAAAACGGAGGACGACAACATTCTGGCGTTCGGAGAGGGCCTTGAGTTACCGCATCACTGTCGATACCGGCGGCACGTTCACCGACGTGGTCCTGTCGGACCCGGACGGCCGGTTCGTCGTCGGGAAGTCCCCGACGACGCCGAAGCGCGCCTTCGACGGCGTGAGAGGGGGACTCGAGGTCATCGCCGAGCAGCTGGACCGCAGCGTCGCCGAGATCCTCGCCGACACCTCGCTGTTCGTCTACTCGACGACGCGTTCGACGAACGCGATCCTCGAGGGCACGACCGCCAAGACCGCGTTCCTCGTGACCGAGGGCTTCCCGGACGTGCTCGTGCTGCGCGAGGGCGGAAAGCTCAAGACGTTCGAGTTCCGCGACCCGTTCCCCGAGCCGTACATCCCGCGCCGCCTGACCTTCGAGGTCCCGGAGCGCGTCGGGTCGGACGGCAGCGTGCGGCTCGCGCTCGACGAGGACGCGCTGCGCGAGACCCTCCGCGGGCTGCGGCGCCGCGACGTCGAGGCGGTGGCGGTCTGTCTGCTCTGGTCGACCGAGAACCCCGACCACGAGCTGGCCGTCGGCCGCCTGATCGAGCAGGAGCTGCCGGGCGTGCCCTACACGCTCTCGCACCAGATCAATCCGATCGTGCGCGAGTACCGACGGGCCTCGTCGGCGGCGATCGATGCGTCGCTGAAGCCGATGATGGGCGAGCACCTGCGTGCCGTCTCGTCGGACCTGCGCGAGGCCGGGCTGACCGGCGAGCTGATGGTCGCCACGTCGTTCGGCGGCGTGATGTACCTGGAGGACCTCAGCGAGCGTCCGATCTTCTCCGTCCGCTCCGGGCCGTCGATGGCCCCGATCGCGGCGCGGACCTACGGCGCCGCCGACCTCGACCGCAAGGACGTGATCGTCTGCGACGCGGGCGGGACCAGCTTCGACGTCTCGCTGGTCCGCGACGGTGACGTCACGTACACCCGCGACACCTGGCTCGGTCCGGTCTTCACCGGCCACCTGACCGGCTCGACGTCGGTCGACGTCCGCTCGATCGGTGCCGGCGGCGGCTCGATCGCCTGGGTCGATCCCGGCGGACTGCTGCACGTCGGGCCGCAGAGCGCCGGGGCCGACCCCGGTCCCGCCTGCTACGGGCGCGGAGGAGACCGGCCGACGGTGACCGACGCGGCGGTGCTGCTCGGCTACATCGACCCCGCGAGCTTCCTCGGCGGCCGGATGGCGCTCGACGCCTCGGCGGCCGAGCGGGTGCTCGGGACGCTCGGCGAGCAGCTCGGGCTCTCCGCCCACGAGGCGGCGCGCGCGGTGCTCGACGTCGCCAACGAGCACATGGTTGGCGCGGTCCGCGAGATGACGATCAACGAGGGGATCGACCCGCGCGAGAGCCTGGTCGTTGCGGGCGGCGGGGCCGCGGGCCTGAACATCGCCGAGATCTGCCGCGAGCTCGGCTGCGACGACATCCTGATTCCGCGCACGGCCGGGGCGCTGAGCGCCGCGGGCGCCCAGTTCGCCGACGTCGTCTCGGAGTTCAACCAGAGCTTCTACGCGCGCACGACGGAGTTCGACTTCGACGGCGTCAACGCGGTGCTCGACGACCTCGACGAGCAGGTACGGGCGTTCGCCGACCGGCTGCGCGAGCGCGGGATGACCGAGATGCGCACCGAGTACTTCGTCAGTGCGCGCTACCTGTACCAGGTGTGGGAGCTCGAGCTTCCGCTGCGGTCCGCGCGCTTCGGCGGCCCCGACGACCTGACGGCGCTGAGCCGCGGGTTCGACGAGATCCACGAGCGGCTGCTCGCGGTGGCCGACCCCGGCGCGCCGCTCGAGTGCCTGACCTGGAAGGCGCGGCTCACGGCCACGGTCGAGACCGCCGGTCTGCAGCGGCTCGGGGCCGGAGCGGGCACCGGAGGCTCGGCATCGCGGACGCGGCGGGCGTCGTTCCGCGGCGAGTGGCTCGACGCGACGGTCGTGCCCGGCGGCGACCTGCGCCAGGGGGAGACGCTGAACGGCCCCGCGATCATCGAAGAGGCGACGAGCACGATCGTCGTGCCGCCGGACTGCTCGGTCACCGTGACCGCGTTCGACAACTACCACCTGGAGGTCAAGTGATGCTCGGCGACGACGCGACGCAGGGGGCGGTCCCGGACTTCGATCCGGCGCTGCTGGCGGTGATGGCCAACCGGGTCGACACGATCGTCCGCGAGATGACGAGCACGATGCTGCGGGCGGGCCGCTCGGCGGTGATCAACGTCGCCCGCGACTTCTCGTGCTCGCTGGTGACGGCCGACAACGAGCTGCTGTCGGCGGCCGGCGGGATCCCGGTCCACGTGATCGGGTCGCACCTGCAGACCGCGGCGATGCAGGAGCTGCACCCGGACCTGCGCGAGGGCGACGCCTACCTCGACAACGACCCGTACGTCGCCAACACGCACCACGCCGACCACACCGTGCTCGTCCCGGTGTTCCTCGACGGCGAGCACATGTTCACCGCCGTCGCCAAGGCGCACCAGGCGGACATCGGCAACGCGGTGCCGACGACGTACAGCGCGCTGGCCAAGGACATCTACGAGGAGGGAGCGATCTCGTTCCCCTGCGTGAAGATCCAGGACGACTACCGCGACGTCGACGACATCATCCGGATGGCGCGCCGCCGGATCCGCGTGCCGGACCAGTGGTACGGCGACTACCTGGCGATGCTCGGCTCGGCGCGCACCGGCGAGCGCCGGCTCAAGGCGCTCGTCGAGAAGTACGGCAAGGACCTGGTCAAGCGCTTCGTTCGCGAGTGGCTCGACTACTCCGAGCGCCGCACGATCGCGGCGATCGGCGAGCTGCCGAGCGGCACGTACCACGGCAGTGGACAGTACGACTCCTACGCGGGGTTCCCCGCGGTGCGGTTCAAGACGGTGACCACGGTCGACGCCGAGCAGGGCCGCGTGACGGTCGACCTGCGCGACAACCCCGATTCGGTGCCCAACGGGATCAACCTGTCGCGCGCCACGTCGCTGAACAACGCGGTGACGGGCCTGCTCAACGTGCTCGACCCGGACATCCCGCACAACGGCGGGACCTTCCGGCGGATCGAGGTGCTGCTGCGGGAGGGCTGCGTGGTCGGGATTGCGCGGCACCCGGACTGCTGCTCGCTCGCCACGACCAACGTCGCCGACCGGCTGGTCAACGCGATCCAGTCGTCGTTCGAGGCGGCCGGACCCGGCTTCGGCCTGGCCGAGGGCGGAAGCGGGATCACGTCCGGGCTGTCGGTGGTCTCGGGGGTCGACGCCCGCGACGGACGTCCATTCGTCAACCAGCTGATCACCGCGAGCAACGGCGGGCCGGCGACGCCCCACGGCGACGGCTGGCTGACCTGGGTGGTGCCGTGCGCCGCCGGGATGCTCTACCGCGACTCGGTCGAGGTCAACGAGCAGAAGTACCCGCTGCACTTCTCCCAGGTTCGGATCAAGACCGACGGCGGCGGCGCCGGCCGGCACCGCGGCGCGCCCGGTCTCGAGGTCGAGTTCGGACCGGTCGGCGGGCCGTGCAACGCGATCTACTCCGCCGACTGCCACGAGACCGCCCCGCGAGGCGTCCACGGTGGTCGGTCGGGCCTGACGTCGCAGATGCATCGGACCGCGGCCGACGGAACCGTGGTGCCGCTCGGGTCGACGGAGTCGCTGGTGCTCGAGGAGGGCGACCTGCTCTACGGCAGCGACACCGGGGGCGGCGGCTACGGCGACCCGTTCGAGCGCGAGCCCGCCCGGGTGCTCCACGACGTCGTCGAGCGCTGGGTCAGCCGCGAGCACGCGCGCGACGCCTACGGAGTCGTGATCGTCGGCGACGCGGACGACGAGA
>JBQGEK010000081.1:0-4727 GCA_052039575.1 Patulibacter sp.
CCTTCGGCGTGCCGGTGGTGCCGCCCGTCGGGAAGACCAGCGCCAGCGCGTCCTCGCTCACGCGGGCGAGTGGCCGGTCGGCGCCCGCCAACGGAGCGACCCGGGCCGTGATCGACGCGTCGGCGTCCGTCTCGTCGAGCACTGCGGGCTGATCGCCACGGTGGGCGGCCAGCGCCTCGAGCCAGCCCGGAAGCGTCGCGTCCGGGCGCGGACGCAGATCGTCGGCGCCGCTCATGCCGTCTCCAGCATGCGCCGGCCGAGCTGCACCCGGTGCCACGCCGAGTCGCCGTAGAGCGACTGACCGAGGCGGGCGCGCTTGAGGTGGATGTGGGCGTCGTGCTCCCAGGTGAAGCCGATCCCGCCCAGCAGCTGAACGGCGTCCGCTGCGACCCGGACGTAGGCGTCGCCGGCGTAGGCCTTCGCCACCGAGCAGGCCGGTCTGGTGTCGGACCCCTGCTCGAACGCGTCGACCGCGTTCTGCAGTGCGGCGCGGGATGCCTCCTGGGCCAGGAACATGTCGGAGCAGCGGTGCTTGAGCGCCTGGAAGCTGCCGATCGGCCGGCCGAACTGCTCGCGCGACATCAGGTGCTCGAGCGTGAACGCCAGAACCCGCTCGATCCCGCCGACCGCGTCGGCCGCAAGCGCCAGCGCAGCCCGGTCGTGGAGCCGGGCGATCCGCTCGGCGGGGTCGCCCGGTCCGTCGAGCACGGCGTCCGCTCCGGCGGTCACGCCGTCCAGCTCCAGGTGGGCCAGCCGCCGCGTGCGATCGACCGTCGGAACCGGAACGACGGTCAGGCCGGCGGCGTCGCGATCGACCACCACCAGTTCCCGCCCGTGCTCGCCGGCCGTGGCGACGACGATCGCGTCGCTGGTTTCGGCGTCGGGCACGAACCAGGCGCGGCCGTCGAGCCGCCGGCCGTCGCCGTCCCGTCGGCTGTGCACGCTCTCGTGGCGGTGCGCGCCGTCGGCATCGAGCGCCACGGCGTAGCGGACGGCGCCCTCCGCGGCGGCGGGCAGCCGGGCATCGCGCTGCTCGTCCGACGCGTCGAGCAACGCGCCGATCCCGAGCACCAGCGGGCCGAGCGTCGCCACCGGCGAGGTCACGCGGCCGAGCTCCTCCAGGTGCGCGACGAGCTCGCCGACGCCGGCTCCCAAGCCGCCCTGCTCCTCGGGCACCTCCACGCCGAACCAGCCGAGCTCGGCGATCGCCGCGTCGAGCGGCACCGCACCGCGCTGCTGCTCGCCGTCGACCACCGCGCGGGCGGGACCGATCCCGCCGGAGCCGTCGAGGAACGTCCGCGCGGCGTCCTGGAGTTCGGCTCGCAGCTGCAGATCGGGGGTCGGTTCGGTCATCACTTCGGCTCCACCGTCTGGGGTTCGCGGGGCAGGCCGAGGACCCGTTCGGCCACGATGTTGCGCAGGATCTCGCTCGTCCCGCCGCCGACCGTCCACGCCCACGATCCGAGGTAGTCGAGGATCCAGTCGCCGGACTCCCACTCGGTGCCGCGGACGAGCGGCCGCGCGATCTGGGCGGCCAGTCCGGCCCAGCGGACGCCGGCGTCGGCGAGCCGCGGCAGGGTCTCGCTGTACATCAGCTTGATCAACGCGGCCTCGGGGCCGGCCCCACCCTCGCGCTCGACATCGCCGAGCACGCGCCAGCAGAGCGAGCGCAGGATCTCGGTCTCGGCGTACAGGCCGCCGAGCTCCTCGCGCGCGGCATGGCCGGTGCCGGCGGCGTCGAGGTCCGGCAGCAGCGCCTCGATCCGCTGGGCGAGCAGGGTGCGGGTGACGCAGAGTCGCTCGACCTGGTCGAGCACGTGCACGCCGCGCTCCGCGGCCAGCGTCCGCTGCGCGACGCGCCAGCCGTCGTTCTCGGCGCCGACGAGGTTCTCGCGCGGGACCTCGACGTCGGTCAGGAAGATCTCGCAGAACTCGCTCTGGCCGGTGCTCTGGATGATCGGCCGGACCTCGATGCCGGGGGCGCGCAGGTCGACGATCAGCGCCGAGATCCCGCGCCGCTTCGGTGCGGACGGGTCGGTCAGGGCCAGCAGCAGGCAGTGCGTCGCGTACTGCGCATAGCTCGACCAGATCTTCTGACCGTTGATCCGGAACCCGGTCTCGGTCGCGACGGCGGTGGTCTGCAGCGCCGCCAGGTCGGACCCGGCGGCCGGCTCGCTGAACCCCTGGCACCAGATCTCGCCGTCGACGATCGCACCGAGGTGCCGTTCGCGCTGGGCGTCGGTGCCCTCGTTGAGCAGCGTCACGCCGACCTGGTGCAGCGCCACCGAGTTGATCGCCAGCTGCGGCGCGCCGGCGTGGGCGAGCTCCTCGGCCACGATCGCCTGGCGGATCAGCGACAGCTCCGCGCCACCCCACTCGCGCGCCCAGTTGGCGGCGTGCAGGCCGACCTCACGCAGTACCTCGAACCACTCCCGCTGCAACGCGACGTAGTCCTCCTCGCTCGCGCCGCGCATCCGCTCGCGCCAGCCCGCCGGCTGGTTGGCGGCGATCCAGGCGCGGAGGCCGTCGCGGAAGCTCGCGTCGTCAGAGGCGTCGAGCCACGCGGGCCGCGCGGTGGGGCGCTCGGTGGCGGCGCTCATCCGGCCGTCCCGGTTCGGCCGGCGGCGCTCGACCCACGCACGGTGGGGCCGCTCGTCTCGGTGACGGACGAGAAGATCGCGGCGTGCGGACGCGCCTCGTTGCGGGCGTCGTGATCGACGCACTGCTCCGGGTCGCCCACGCACGATTCGGTGATCACGTACGCCATCTGCCTCTCCCCTCGTCGTCCTGCCGTTCCGGGCGCGCCCGGCCGATGCGACAAAATAGTACACTTATTTCGAGATGCGCGGCAACTCGATGTCCAGGCAGCCCGCGACCCGAGGACGTCGTTCGTGACCGCCTCCGATCAGGACCCCCCGGGCCGCGCCCGGGTCGCCCTGAGCCCGATGTGCACCCCCGGGCGGACGCTGGCCGAGGACATCGCGCTCGCGACCGCGCTCGGGGTGGCACGGATCGCACTCTCGGCCGACAAGCTCGAGCGCGAAGGCGACGGTCCGGACGCGATCCGCCACCGGGTCGCGGCGTCCGGCCTGTCCGTCGACGCGGTGTACCAACCGGGATGGTTCGACCTGCGCGACCCGACCGGCTGGCCCGCGCTCCAGGACCGGTTCGCGGTCGCGATCGATCACGCGCGCCGCTACGACGCCCCGGTGATGCTGACCACCGGGACCGGCGTCGGCGGTGCCTACGACGCGTCGGTGGACGCGTTCCGTCGTGCGGTCGGGCCGATCGCCCGGACGGCGGCGGAGGCCGGCGTCGGACTGCTGCTCGAGCCCACGCGCCCGCAGTTCGCGCACGTCGGATTCGTCCACACCGTGCGTGATGCGCTGCGGCTGCTCGACGACAGCGGAATCGACGCCCGGATCGCATTCGACACCAGCCACTGCTGGTGGGAGCCCGGGCTCACGGCGCTGCTGGCCGAGCGCACCGAACGGATCGGCTACGTCCAGCTGGCCGACCTGCGCCTGGACGGACCGGCCGTCGACCGATACGTGCCCGGCGAGGGCGACCTGCCGATCTCGTCGTTGCTCCGCACGCTGCTGAATCACGGGTACACCGGCGCCGTCGAGATCGAGCTGACCGGCCCGGTGCTGGCCGGCGACCGGCTGATACCCGCGCTGCGTCGCGCGGTCGCGGCCGCCGACGCGATGATCGCCGGCGCCGTTCACTGAGCCCCCGGGCGGGCTGCGCCCTTCGGCGGGGCGGCGCAGCCGCAGCCGACGATCGGCCGCGGCCGGGCGCGCGCTCAGCCGCCGGTACCGCCCAGGCCCGCGACCGCGGACTCCACCTCGGGAGGCAGCGTGAACCCGTCGGCTCGCCCACGCTCGGCGCGTTCGTGCTCGAGCTGCCCGGGCCACAGCACCCGGTCGACGCCCGGCGCCGGCCGCAGCGCCTCGACCTCGCGCTGGACCGCGTGGACCGCACGGGCCACGGCGCCCGGCTCGTCCTCGGCGTGCGCCGGATCGATCGCCAGGAACAGATGACCGACGGTCATCTCGCGCTGCGGCTCGGCGTACATGTCCGCGATCGCCGTCAGGCAGGAGGCGCCGGCGAGCGCGCCGGTCGCCAGCTCGATCGCGAGCGCCAGCGCGTAGCCCTTGTGCCGGCCGAAGGTCTGGAGCCGGCGTTGCTCGACCGCCTCGGCGGCGTCGGTGGTGGCGCGTCCGTCGGCGCCGAGCGCCCAACCCTCGGGAATCGCCGATCCGGCGGCCTTGGCGTTGACCAGCGCGCCCCACGTGGTCTCGCTGGTCGCCAGATCGACGACGACCGGTGCCCGACCGGCCGTCGGGAAGGCGAAGGCGATCGGGTTGGTGCCGATCGCGGTGTCGACGCCGCCCCACGCCGTCATCAGTGGCGAGGTGTTGGTCGACGCGATGCCGACCAGCCCCTGCTCGGCGAGCCGCCGCGCCCAGAGGCCGGCGGTGCCGAAGTGCGAACCCCCGCGGACCAACACGGTGGCGCTGCCGACCGCGCGAGCCTTCTCTGCGGCCAGCGCGACCGCCTCGGCCGCCGCGACCTGCGACAGCACGCCGCCGGCGTCGAGCAGGGCAAGCGCCGGAGCGTCCCGCAGCCGGCGCACCTCGCCGGTCGCCGCGTTGCCTCCGGCCCGCAGCCGGTCGACGTAGATCCCGAGGCGACTGACACCGTGCGAGTGGATCCCCCGCAGG
>JBQGEK010000082.1:0-6693 GCA_052039575.1 Patulibacter sp.
GACCCGGCCTGCGCCGTCGCTGCTACGAGCAGCGCCGCGCCGGTGGCCACCAGGCCGCCGGCTCGCGCTCGCCGGCGTGGTCGTGGCCGCGGCGCGCCGCCCGCCGAAGTCCGTTCACCCGCGCCGCCTACCGAGACCATCCCCCCGGGAGCCTACGCGCCCGCGACGTTCCGACGCGGCAGCGACCGCGTCGAGTTGTGCCGAACAGTCCAGCGCAACTCGATGCGCTCACGGTTGCGGGTCGCCCTCGGCCGCCAGCTCGGCGGCCGGCACTGCTCGCACCCGCGCCGCCGGCACGACCAGCGGCGTCCCGGTCTCGGGGTCGGGGATCACCCGGCAGCGCAGGCCGAAGACCCGCTCGACCAGTCCCGCGTCGACGATCTCGCCGGGCGGACCCTCCGCGACGACCGCACCCTCGCGCATCGCGATCAGATGCGTCGCGTAGCGGCAGGCGTGGTTGAGGTCGTGGAGCACCGCGACCATCGTCGCCCCCTGCTGCTCGTGGAGCGTCGCGCAGAGGTCGAGCACCTCGATTTGGTGGGTGATGTCGAGGTACGTCGTCGGCTCGTCGAGCAGCATGATCGGCGTCTCCTGGGCCAGCGCCATCGCCAGCCAGACCCGCTGCCGCTGGCCGCCGGAGAGCTCGTCGACCAGCCGCTCGGCCAGCTCGTCGACCCCGGTCGCGGCCATCGCGGTCTCGACCGCTCGCGCGTCGTCGCGCGACCACTGCCGCAGCAGGCTCTGGTGCGGGTAGCGCCCGCGCGACACCAGGTCGGCGACGGTGATCCCGTCGGGGGCGATCGGCGACTGCGGCAGCAGGCCGAGCCGCCGCGCGACCTCCTTCGACGGCAGCGATCCGATCGCCTGGCCGTCGAGCACGACCTGACCGGCCTTCGGGCGCAGCATCCGTGCCAGCGCGCGCAGCAGCGTCGACTTGCCGCAGGCGTTGGGTCCGACGATCACCGTGAACGAGCCGTCGGGGATCCGCACGTCGAGATCGCGCGAGACCGTGCGGGCCTCGTAGGCCAGGGTCAGGCCGTCGGCCCGCAGCCGACCGGCGCCGTCGTGCCCGTTGCTCGCGGCCGCGCTAGGACTTCGGTCCATCACCGGCGACCGCCTTCTCGATGATCGGGGTCACGTTCTCGATCGCCCACGGGATGCTCAACGGCGTCGGCGCGCCGATCCCCTGCGCCTGGACGATGTCGAGCGGCGCGAAGCCGCCGTCCTCGACGGTGTCGAAGCTCTTGAACGCCGGCTGGTCGGTGAACGTCTTGCGGACCGCCGGGGTGTTGAACCACGCGGCCAGCACGTCCGCCTCGAGCTCGCCGATCCGCTCGAAGCTGAGGTCGGTGAAGAACTCCTCGCCCGAGACGACCTGCTTCTGGCCCTCGGAGAGCTCCAGACCGAGCGACTCCATGAACTTCACGCGCAGGTCGTTCGGCGCGTAGACGGACATCTGGCTGGCGTCGCGCGCGGCCACGAACGAGAACGTGTTGCCCTGGATCTCGGGGTTGTCCTCGCGCGCCTGCTCGATCGCGTCGTTGGTCTGGCCGACGAGCTGCTCCGCCTGGTCCGGCTGGCCGAGCGCCGCGCCGATCAGCTCGGTCTGCTCCTCCCACGGGGTCAGATAGGCGCCGCGGCCCTCGCGGTAGGTCACGGTCGGAGCCACGCGCGACAGCTTGGCGTAGTCCTCCTCCGTCACGCCGGACTGGACGGCCAGGATCAGGTCCGGGTCGAGCTGGATAATCTCCTCGAGCGGCAGCCCGTCGGTGAACTTCAGCAGCGTCGGCGCGTCGGCGCCGTAGCGCTCGGCGGCCCACGGGCCGACGCCCTTGGGGAAGTCGGGGCCGATGTCGAACGTGCCGACCGGCTTGACGCCGAGCGCCAGGGCGATGTCGGCGTCGCTCCAGCCGATCGTCACGACCCGCTGCGGCGCCTCTTCGATCGTCGCCGTGCCGAACGCGCCCTCGACGGTGGCCGGGAAGCTCCCCTCGGTCGCGGTCGTCGCCGCACCATCCGAAGCCGACTCCGAATCGTCGTCGTCACCCCCGCACGCCGCCAGGACGAAGCTGGTCGCGACGAGCAGCAGGACGAGCAGCAGGGCACTCCAACCACGGCGCCGCCGCGTGTCGAGTGCCGGTGAGATGTCGCTGGTGGTGATGCTCATGAGAATCCTCGTGGTCGTGGATGGTGGCGCGGCGCGCGTGGGAGCCCGAAGGCTCTACCGGCGCACCCGCCGTTCGAAGGTCAGAAGCCAGATCAGGTACACGCCGCCCAGCACCCCGGTGACGACTCCGACCGGCAGCGGGGTGTCACCGAAGCCGCGCTGGCCGATCAGGTCGGACAGCGCCATCAGCACCGCGCCGGTCAGGGCAGCCAGCGCCACCGACGGTCCACCGGACCGGGCCAGCCGGCGAGCGATCTGCGGCGCGGCGAGGCCGACGAACAGCACCGGACCGGCCGACGCGGTCGCAGCCCCCGCCAGTGCGACGGCGATCAGCAGCAGGATCGCTCGGCTCTGCTGGACGGGGACGCCGAGCGCCCGGGCCGCGTCGTCGCCCATCTCGAGGATCCTCAGCTGCCGGTCCCGGACGAGCGCGATCGGCAGCAGCACCAGCAGCGCGAGCGCGACCAGCCGCACGTCGGCCCACGTGCGGTCGTGGAGGCTGCCGGTCAGCCAGACCAGGGCCTGCTGGGCGTCCCGGATGTCCGCCCGGGTCAGCAGGTAGGCGGTGGCCGCCGACATCACCGCCGCGGCACCGATCCCGACGAGCAGCAGCCGGTAGCCCTGGACGCCGCTGCCGCGCCGGTGCGCCAGCAGGTACACGGCGGTCGCGGTGCCGAAGCCGCCGAGCAGGGCGGCGATCGCGGTCGCTCCCGGCCCGCCGCCGAAGACGACGATCTGCAGCACGGCGGCCGCCCCCGCCCCCTGGACGAAGCCGACGATGTCGGGACTGGCCAGCGGGTTGCGGGCAACCGACTGGAGGATCGCGCCGGATGTCCCCAGCGCGCCGCCGACCAGCAGCGCGGTCAGCGCGCGCGGCAGCCGCGTCTCCTGGACGACCAGCTGCGTGCTGTCCTTGCCGCCACCGAGGATCGCCTCGACCACCTCGCCCGGCGTGTAGCTGATCGTGCCGGTGGCGACGCTCAGCACCAGCACGGCGAGCGCTATCAGGCCGAGCACGACGCCGATCGCCACGCCGCGCGGGCGCACGAGCACGGTGGCCGCACCGATCGGCACGCGCATCCGACGGCCGATCGCGGCCGCCGGGACCGCCGGCGTCTCGGTCGTCGATGCGCTCACAGCTGGGCCACCCGTCGGCGGCGCACGATCGCGATGAAGACCGGAGCGCCGATGATCGCCGTGACGATCCCGACCTCGAGCTCGCCGGTCGGCGCGGCGACGCGCCCGATCACGTCGGCGGCGACCAGCAGGATCGCCGCCAGCAGCATCGATACCGGCATCACCCAACGCTGGTCGGGCCCAACCAGCGCGCGGGCGACGTGCGGCACGGTCAGGCCGACGAATCCGATCGGGCCAGCCGCGGCGGTCGCCGCCCCGCAGAGCAGGGTCACGCCGACGGCGCCGAGCAGGCGGGTGCGCCCGATCGAGATGCCGAGTCCGCGGCCGACGTCATCCCCGAGCGCCAGAGCGTTGAGCGGCCGCGCGAGCAGCAGCGCCAGCACCAGCCCGGCGACGATGAACGGCCCGAGCTGCTCGATCACCGACGTGCCGCGGCCGGCCAGCGATCCGACCTGCCAGAACCGGTACTGGTCGAAGACCCGCGGATTGGTGATCGTGATCGCCGCGACGACGGAGAGCAGCGCGAAGGTCACCGCCATGCCGGCGATCGCCAGCCGGACCGGGCTCGCCGACGTGCCGCCCGCGGCCCCGATCCCGTAGACCAGCACCGATGCCACGGCGGCGCCGAGGAAGGCGAACCAGACATGGACGCCGGGGTCCGCGGTGCCGAGCGCCGCCATCGCGATCACGATCGCGGTTGCCGCACCGGCGTTGACGCCGAGCAGCCCGGGGTCGGCCAGCGGGTTGCGGGTCAGCGCCTGCATCAGCGCGCCGGCGGCACCGAGCGCGGCACCGACGGCGATCCCGAGGATCGTGCGCGGAATCCGCTGGTCCTGGACGATCCCGGCGTCGTCGCTACCGTCCGGGCTGAAGACCGAGCCCCAGACGTCCGTCAGCGGAATCGACTTGGCCCCGACGCTGATGCTCAGCGCCGCAACGACGATCAGCAACGCACCTGCGACGATCAGCAGCGGGATCCGCAGCGCGGCGGACCGCGCTTCCCGTTGCGGAACCGAGACCATTCGGCTTAGGTTAGCCTAAGCAAATTGCGCGCGCGACGGGAAGCACATGATCCGTCGACACGCCCCCGCCTGCTCGCCTACGCTCCCCGCACGTGCCCCCCACGCCTCGTCCCCCGTCGCGGCCCGCAACCGTGCTCAACGCGATCCCCGCGGGGCCGCGTCGCCCGGCCCGGCCCGCCCCTGCCCCGGCGCCTCGCAGCGCCGGACTCGGCGCCAGCCTGCTGGTCCTCACCGGCGTGATCGTCCTGCTGCTCGCGCTGCCGCTCAACCACGTCCGCAGCAACTCCAGCCCGGACCGGCTCTCGGAGCACGCCGCCGCGGTGCTCACCGACCCCGAGATCCAGTCGGCACTGGCCGCCGAGACGACCACACGGATCACCAACCGTGTGGTCGACGACTCCGGGATGTCCCGCCGCGCGGTCCGCGACGCCGTCCGGCCACGGGTCGAGCAGCTCGTGGCGAGCGAGCGGTTCGCCGCCGTCTGGCAGGAGGCCGCGCGAGTCGCCGCCACCCGCGTGCTCGACCCGAACGTGCCGTACGTCGCGGTCACGATCGGCGACCTCGCGAGCCTGACCGCGGAGGTTGCCGAGCCGTTCCCGGCGGCGATCGCGCGACCTCTGGAGCAGGCCGGTCCGATCGCGGTCGTCCACCTGGACCGCACCCCGACGCAGCAGCGCGGACTCGAGACCCTCGAATGGCTCAACGGCCTCGCCGTCCCGCTGCTGACCGTCGGCATCGTCGCGTTGCTGCTCGCGATCGCCGTCTCGCGCAACCGCCGGCGGACCGTGATCGCGATCGGCACCGCTTCGATCGTCGTCTCGCTGTTGCTGCTCGGACTGCAGTTCGTGATCCATGCGGCGCTGATCGACGCCGCCGATCCCGGCCGGGCCCGCGACGTGGCCGAGATCGTCTGGAACGAGTTGATGGGCGGCTTCCGGACCCAGAACGTGGTCGGCGTGGTGCTCGGCGTGCTGATGATCGGCGGCGCGCTGGCCGTCAGGCGACCGCGGAGGCCTCCGGGCTCGGAGCCTCGGCGGCCGCGCGAAGCGCGGCCAGCTGGTGGGCGGCCCGCTCACGGAAGCGCTCCACGTTCGCGAGCTTGACGTGCTCGTAGCCGCGGACCAGGTCGGGCAGCTCGCAGATCGCCACGACCTGCGGCCGCGTCGCCGGACGCAGCTCCGCCAGCGCGTTCTCGACCAGCCCGCGGTACTCGTCGATCAGCGCCCGCTCGACCCGGCGGACTTCGGCCCGGGCGAACGGGTCCAGCGTTGTTCCGCGCAGCCGTCGCAGCCGGTACAGCACCGCGAACGCCGGCCGTAGCCAGCTCGTGCGCAGTGCGAGCTTGCGCCGCAGGCCGAACGCCCGCAGCGTCGGCGGCTCAAGCATCACCCGGACGTCGGCGTCGGCACCGAACTCGGCCGCGATCCGGGCCCGCTCGACCGGGTCGTTGTGCAGCCGCGCGATCTCGTACTCGTCCTTGTAGGCCATCAGCTTGTGCAGGTGGTGGGCGTAGGCGCGCGTGACCGGCAGCGCTTCGCGCCCGCCGTTCTGGAGCTCCCCGCGGTCTCCCGTCCGTTCGCGCTCGATCGCTGCGACGCGGGCGACGTCGGCGACGAACCGCTCGGCGTACGCGCGATCCTGGAACGTGACCAACTCGCCGGCCCGCCGTTCCACCAGCTCACGTAGCGGATCGGGCAGCTCGAGCGGAGCGACCAGCGGCGGGATCCGCCGGTCGACGGCCGGCGACGGCAACGCCGGCTCGGCCGCCGCCGCGGCCGCCTCGACGGCGTCCGGGTCGATCGCCGCCGCGCGGCCCCAGCGGAACGCACGGAGGTTGACGTCGACCGCCGCCCCGTTGAGCCGGATCGCCTGCTCGATCGCGTCGCCGCTCAGCGGCAGGCAGCCGTGCTGGTAGGCCAATCCGACCAGCAGGAGGTTCGCCGGCAGGTGGTCGCCGAACAGTCGCTCGGCCAGGCGGTGGCTGTCGACGTAGCGGTTCTCCTCGCGGCGGGTCGCCCGTTCGATCCGGCCGATCGGCCGTCCCAGCGTCGGGAACCGGACCCGCGGATCGCCCACCATCTCGGCCGGCGGCGTGCGCGCGGTCGAGACGACGGCGACGGTCCGCCGCGGGTCCGCGACGTCGAGCGTCGCCTTCGTCGCCGCGCCGAGCAGGTCGAACCCGATCAGCACGTCGACGGCCCCGTTCGTCGCGCGCAGCTGGCCGTCGATCGGGGTGTCCGCGATCCGCAGGTCGCTGGTCACGGGACCGCCCTTCTGGGCCAGCCCGATCTGCTCGAGTCCGGCGGCCCAGCGACCGTCCAGGTAGGCCGCCATCTGCAGGATCTGCGAGATCGTGACGACGCCGGT
>JBQGEK010000083.1:0-8621 GCA_052039575.1 Patulibacter sp.
CCGCGCGGGCGCGTCCAGCCGCGGGCGCCGCCCGGCGAGCCCGCTGCCCAGCCGGGCGGGGGGTCGCCAGGGGGGCCGCCCCCACCCCGGTGGCTCCGGGCGTCCGTCTGGTCGCCCGGAGAGGTGCTCAGCCGCCGCGGACGTCGTAGCCGACCATCTGCAGCGCGAGCACCGCGTGCTGCTCGGCCAGCTCGGCGTCGCTCAGCCCCGCCTCGGGGCGGAACCACGTGCCCGCGTGGATGCTGAAGTCGAGGATCGCCTTGGCGGTGATCGAGACGTCGACCGGGCGCCCGTCGGGGAGCTCCAGGCGGAAGACGCCGGCGTCGATGCCGCGCTGGATCGTCCGCTCGTAGGTGCGGCGGGTCCGACGCTGGCTGGAGAGCATCTGCTGGGCCTGCTCCGGCGGCAGCCGCTTCCACTCGGACCGGCTGACCGTGCCCTCCATCCGGTGCGTGGTGTGGAACCTGGTCGACTCGATCACCAGCTCGCGAAGCTGCCGGGCGGGGTCCTCGCCGGCCCGCGCCAGGGCCCGCTCGAGGTCGGCGTCGGTCTTCTCGTGGGTCCGGCGGAGGATCTCGTAGAGCAGCTCCTCCTTCGAGCGGAAGTGGTTGTAGAGCGTGCCCGAGGTCAGACCGGAGGCGGCGGTGATCTCCCGCACGCTGGTCTGCGGGTAGCCCTGGTGGAAGAACAGCTCGGTCGCGCCGGCGAGGATCCGGTCGGCGGTCGGCCCCCTCTTGGGCGTGTCGGAGGACGCAGGGGTGGACTTGCTCACGGTGCGCATGTTAGCGGGAAGGCCGGATTGATATGAACGATCATTGACATAGGCCTTCCGAAACTGGTAAATAATCGTTCATGTCAATCGACGACCGCGCGCCCGATCCCGACCGCCCTGCGCGGGTGGCCCTCGTCACGGGCGCGGCCCGTGGCATCGGCGCGGCGATCGCCCGGCGGTTCGCCGAGGACGGAGCCCGGGTCGTCGTCCACGACCGCGACGAGCAGCAGCTCGACGAGCTCGCGGCCACGCTGCCCGGCGAGCGGCCGCTCGCGCTGGTCGGCGATCTGGCGCAGCTCGGGGTGGCCGAGCGGCTGGTCGCGGACGTGCTCGAGCGCCACGGGCGGCTCGACAGCCTGATCGGCAACGCCGGCACCGGCTGGCTGGCCGCGCTCGAAGACCACCCGGCGGACGCCTGGGACCGGGTGATGGCGGTCAACCTGCGGGCCCCCTTCCTGCTGGCCCGCGCCGCCCAGCCCGCGCTCGCCGCCGTCGGCGGGTCGATCGTGATGACCGCGTCGGTCGCCGCGACCGGCCTCGGCGGCCAAGCCGCCTACGACCCCTCGAAGGGCGGGGTGCTCTCGCTGACCCGCGCCCTGGCGGTCGAGCTGGGACCGGCCGGAATCCGCGTCAACGCCGTCAGCCCCGGCTTCGTCGAGACGCGGCTGGGCGACCACCCGGCGACCCGCGAGCGGGTGACGGCGACCGTCGCCACCCAGCCGATCGCCCGGCTCGGCCGGACCGACGAGATCGCCGCCACCGTCACCTACCTGGCGTCGGAGCGCGCGTCCTACGTCACGGGCCAGGCCCTCAACGTCGACGGCGGCTGGGTCCGCCGCTGACGCGGATCCCAGTCGGCGAAGAAGAACCCCAACGAGAGGATCAGATGACCACGAGTACCGCCGCCGCAGCGACCACGGCACCCGAAGCCGTCCCCGGCGAACGGCTGGTCGGCCTCGGCCTGCCGGGCATCGCGGGGCGCAACGCGCTCGTCACCGGCGGGGGCGCCGGGATCGGCGCGACCACCGCCAGCCTGCTGCACGCGCTCGGCGCCCGGGTGGCGATCGTCGACATCGACGGAGCGGCGGCCGAGCGGGTCGCGGCCGCGCACCCCGGCATGCTCGCCGTGACCGGCCGCGTCGACGACGCGGACTCGGTCGACGGCACCTTCTCCACCGTCGAGCAGGAGCTCGGCGGGATCGACCTGCTGGTCAACAACGCGGGCATCGTCGGCCGCGGCAAGCTGCACGAGTACGACGACGACGACTTCGACCGGGTGATCGGCGTCAACCTGCGCGGCGTCTACCTCTGCTCGAAGCGCCACGCCAAGGAGCGGATCGCGTCCGGCCACGGCGGCGCGGTGGTCAACATCGCCTCGCTCGCGCACCGCGGGATGACCCAGCAGATCGCCTACTCCAGCTCCAAGGGCGCGGTGGTCTCGCTGACCAAGTCGGCCGCGCTCGAGCTCGCGCGCTACGGCGTCCGGGTCAACGCCGTCGCGCCCGGCATGACCGAGACGGTGATGGCCGAGGGCGAGGGGCTTCGCGAGCGGATGCTGCAGGCGATCCCGATGCGGCGCTACGCGACCACCGCCGAGATGGCGTGGCCGATCGCCTTCCTGCTCTCGGACGCCGCGTCCTACGTGACCGGCGAGGTCGTGCCGGTCGGCGGCGGGGGCCGGCTGTGAGCGGCGCGGCACCGGTGGCCGAGGAGGTTCTGCTCGAGCGTCACTACGACGGCGTCGCCGAGCTCACCCTCAACCGGCCCAGCCGGCGCAACGCCTTCGACTACGCGCTCGGGTCCGCCCTGGTCCGCGCGATCCGGCGGGCCTCGATCGACCCCGAGGTCCGGGTGATCGTGATCCGTGGCAGCGGGTCGGCGTTCTGCGCCGGGGACGACATCGCGATCCTCGAGACGATGCTGCTCAGCGACGGCCCGGGGACCGACCTCGAGGCGGCCGCCGTGGTCCGTGAGACCGGCGACTCGCTGTACCTGCGGATCGCCGAGGCCGTGCTCCAGGCGCCCAAGCCGGTGCTGGTCGCGATCAACGGCGACAGCGCCGGGGCCGGCACCGAGCTGGCCTGCGCCGCGGACCTGCGGATCATGCGCGAGGGTGCCCGGATCGGGTCCGCGCTGGTCAAGATCGGCCAGCTCGGGCACGCGGCGCTGCTGCCGCGGGTCGTCGGGCCGTCTCGGGCGACCGAGATGTTCCTCTCCGGCCGGATGCTCGACGCGGAGGAGGCCGAGCGGATCGGGCTCGTCCACGAGCGCGTCGCCGCCGAGCGGTTCGACGAGCGGGTCGAGCAGATCGCCCGCGACCTGGCGGACCGCCCGACGCGGGCGGTCGGGCTGTTCAAGGAGCTGCGCGAGCGGGCGCTCGGGCTGTCGGCGGTCGACGCCGCGCGGCTGCAGGACGTCTACCACGCGCGCTGCATGGACGAAGTCGAGGACGCGGTGGAAGGCGCCAAGGCGTTCGTCGAGAAGCGGTCGCCCAGGTTCACGGGAAGGTAGGGCACGGGGAGATGAGAGAGATGCTGATCGAGCACGACGTGCGCGCCGCGATGCGCGACGGAGTCGAGTTGACCTGCGACGTGTGGCGCCCGGCCGGCGACGAGCCGCGCCCGGTGGTGCTGTTCCGCACACCGTATGACCGGTCGAAGATGGCCTTCGAGGCGCTGCGTCCGCAGAACTGCGTGGCCGCCGGCTACGTCGCGGTCGTCCAGGACACCCGCGGCCGGTTCGGGTCGGACGGCGACTGGGACGCGGTGATGTGGGGCCAGGAGGCCCGGGACGGCTACGACAGCGTCGAGTGGATCGCCGAGCAGCCGTGGTGCGACGGTCGGGTGACGATGGCCGGACCGTCGTACCTGGCGATCGTCCAGTGGCTGACCGCGGCCGAGCAGCCCGAGCACCTGGTCGCGATCGCGCCGACGATGAGCTCGAGCATCCGGTTCGAGCCGCTCGAGACCGGCGGCGCGTTCCGCCTCGACCACCTGCTCAGCTGGCTCGCCTTCATGGGCGCCGAGTGGCTCGGCCGGCGGCTCGCCGAGGGGCAGCCGGTCACGCCGGAGGAGATCGAGCGCGTCCGCGCGATGGCGACCAACCCGCGCGTGGTGATGGACCACCTGCCGCTGCGCGAGAACCCGTGGTTCGACCTCCAGGGCTTCCCGGTGACGATCGCCGGGCTGCTCGACGGCGAGATCGACAACGCGGCGGCGGCCGACTACGACCGCGTGACGGTGCCGACCTTCTCGGTCGGCGGCTTCTTCGACGTCTTCGTGCGCGGCACGATCGCCCAGTACCGGTTGCTCGCCGACCGCGAGCCGGACGCCGGGCACCGCCTGGTGCTCGGCCCGTGGGCGCACGCCGGGATCCTGCCGCCGGTCCAGGGCGAGCGCAACTTCGGGCTGCTCGCCAGCGGAACGGCGGCCGGGCTGCCGCAGATGCACACGCGGTTCTTCGACGAGCAGCTCGGGCGCGAGACGACCCCGCTGGCCCCGGTGACCTGGTTCCTCGGCGGCGCCAGCGAGTGGCGGACGGCGGAGACCTGGCCGCCGCCGGAGTCGTCGACCGCTGTCTGGTCGCTGGGCGGCGGCGAGAGCCTGGTCGCGGGGGAGCCGACCGCGGACGCGGCGGACGACACGCTGGTCTCCGATCCAGCCGATCCGGTCCCGACCCACGGCGGACGCGTGCTGACGCTCGGCGGCCTCGTCGGCGGGCCGCTCGATCAGTCGCGGCTGGAGCGGCGCGACGACGTGCTGGTCTACACCTCGGAGCCGCTCGAGGCCGACCTCGACGTCGCCGGGGACGCGCTGCTCGTGCTGCACGCGTCGAGTGACGCCGGCCAGGCGGACCTGATCGGCAAGCTCTGCGACGTCGCGCCCGACGGGACCAGCATGCTGGTCGCCGACGGCGCACGGCGGATCGGCCCGCCCGGCAGCGAGACCGCCGGGACGATCGACCCCACCGCCGAGCTGACCGTCGACCTGGGCCCGGTCGGCTGGCGGTTCCCCGCCGGCCACCGCGTGCGCGTACTGGTGCAGGGCAGCAACTTCCCGCACTTCGACCGCAATCTCCACGACGGCCTGCCGATCGGCACGGGTGCGGTCGGGCAGGTCGCGCGCCACCGGATCCACCACGGGGTCGGGCGCGGATCGCGTCTCGAGCTGCCGGTGATCGGGTGAGGGGCGACGTCATCGACGTCTGCGAGGTCGTCTTCGATGCGCCCTCGTGGCGGGCGTATCTGTCGTCGTTCGTCGGCGTCGCGCCGCGCTACCTGCAGCTGTTCGGCGGACGGCTCTGCCGGATGGCGGGCGTCGACCGGGCGGCCTACCGGGCCGCGCTCGAGCGGGACCCGCGCGAGGCGATCGACCTGTTGCTCGCCAGCGGTCGGTTGGGCGTCGACCCCGACGCCCACGTCGCGGCCCTGCGCGCCGAGGGCGTGCACCGGCAGGTGATCCACGGAGGTCCCTGGGCCACGCCCACCGGCAACGTCAACGACCACGTCGCGGCGATCGCCGCCGGCCGTCCGGAGCTGGTCTTCTGGGCCGGGCTGTCGCTGCGCGACCCGCAGGCGGCGGTCCGCGAGATCGCCCGGGCCCGCGACAAGCTCGGGGCACGCGGGCTGAGCATCATCCCGTTCCTCGACCAGGTCGATCCCGCCGGCCCCGAGCTGGAGCCGCTGTTCGCGGAGGCCGAGCGGTCCGGGCTGCCGGTCTGGCTCCACAGCGGCAACCACTTCGGGACGGCCGAGCTCGAGCTCTCCTGCTGGCGGCAGCTCGACCGGCTGGCCTCGCGCCACCCGCAGCTGATCCTGGTCGCCGGGCACGGCGGCTGGCCGTGGATGACCGAGATGGTCGCCGTGCTGCGCCGGCACCCCAACGTCCACGTCGAGTCGTCGAGCTACTCGGCCGCGGTGATCACCCGTCCCGGATCGGGCTGGGACCCGCTGCTGGCCCACCTCGAGGGCCCGATCGCCCGTCAGGTCCTGTTCGGCACCACCAGCTGGGTCACCGGGCAGACCGCGGGTGACGCCGGCCACCAGCTCGACGAGGCCCTGCGCGCCCAAGGAGTCCCCGAGCGGCACGTGCGCGGCTGGCTCCACGACAACGCCGCCCGCTTGCTCGGGCTTTCCCCTGCACCGACCGAGAGGACCGCAGCATGAGCACCCCACCCGCCGTCGCCGTCGCCGGAACCGGCATCACCCGGCACGGCTTCGATCCGTTCAACTCCTGGAAGGACCTGATCGTGACGTCGGCCTCGGCCGCGCTCGACGAGGCCTGCGTCGACCACGACCAGATCGACGGCGGCTTCGTATCGGTCACGCTGCCCGAGACGTTCGAGCAGCAGAACCTCGGCGTCGCCGTCGCCGACGAGCTCGGCCTGCCGCCCGGGCCGTTCGGCCAGATCGTCGGCGCCTGCGCGGGCGGGCTGATGGCGATCCAGGCCGGCGTGCGGATGATCCAGTCCGGCGTCCACGAGCGGGTGCTGATCGCCGGGATCGAGAAGGTCTCCGACACCACGGCGACCCCCGACTCGATGCTGACCTACCCCGACGCCGAGTTCGAGTCGCCGGCCGGCTTCGACTACGTCGACACGATGGCGCTGATGCACCAGCGCTACATGGACCTCTACGGCGCGTTGCCCGAGGAGATCGCCCAGTTCGTGGTCCAGGACCGCTGGTACGCGTCGCGCAACCCGAACGCGATCGACGGCGGACGCCCGCCGATCACGGTCGAGCAGGTCCTGGAGTCCGACTGGGTCTCCGCGCCGATCACCCGCCCCGCGTGCGGCCGGGCCTGCGACGGGTCGAGCGCGGTCGTGCTGACCCGGGCCGACCTGGCGCCGGCCGGCTCGCCGCTGATCGCCGGGATCGCCCAGGCGACGTCGCCGAACGTGCTGGCCGCGAAGTACGACCGCGCCGGGTACGCCGGCGAGGGCGACATCGCCGCCGCCGCGGTGACCGCGCGGGCGGCCGAGGTCGCGTTCGCGCAGGCCGGGATCACCGCCGCCGAGATCGACGTCGCCCAGGTCCACGACTGCTTCTCGATCATGGGCATCCTGCACCTCGAGGGGCTCGGGGTCTTCCCCCGCGGCGAGGGCGCCCGCGCGGTCGCCGAGGGTGCGACGGCGCTCAGCGGCCGCTGCCCGACCAACACCGACGGAGGCCGGATCGGCCTCGGCCACCCGACCGGCACCACCGGCATCAACGTCACCGTCGAGTCCGCGCGGCAGCTGCGCGGGGACGCCGGCGAGCGGCAGGTCGACGACCCGTCCGTCGCCGTCTGCCAGTCGATGGGCGGCAACAACGCCAACAGCTCGGTCGCGGTCCTGCGCCGGGCCGCCTGAGGAGGCGACAGCACCATGTGGGCACCCAGCGACCCGATCGCACGCAACACCACGGCCTCCGCGGCCCGCGGCTGGAGGTCGCGCGCCGGCCGCTACCGCCTGGTCGGCAGCACCTGCTCGGCCTGCGACCAGCGCTTCTTCCCGCCGCGCCGGATCTGCCCGGACTGCCACGCCCGGGAGCTGCCCGAGGCGGTCCTGGCCCGCACCGGCACGGTCACGACGGCGGCGACGGATCACACCCCGCTCGTCGGGCACGCCGGACGCTCGGTCCGGCCGTTCGCGATCATCGCGCTCGACGACGAGGGTCCGTCGGTCCTGGTCGAGCTGGTCGACGTCGAGCCCGAGGCGGTGACGCCCGGCCTGCCGGTCGAGCTGATCGTCCGCAAGTGGCGTCGCGAGAGCAACGGCCTCTACCAGTACGGCTACAAGTTCCGCCCGCGTGCGGGAGCGTCCGCGTCGCCGGTCTCGAGCACGACGGAGGGGACACGATGAGCGTCGTCGGCATTCTTGGGACCGGAGCGGCGATCCCCTCCGGTCGGGTCGCGCTCGAGGAGATCCAGCGGGCCTGGCAGAACCAGCCGCTGAGCGTGGTCCAGCGGCTCGGCGTGCGCGAGCGGGCGGTCGCCGATCCCGATGCGGACGTGATCACGCTCGCGGCGGAGGCCGGCGAGCGCGCGCTGCGCGGCGTCGACCCGGCCACCGTCGACGCGCTGCTGCTCGGCACCCAGACCAACCCGTACCTGACGCGCTCCGGCGCGGCGATCGTCGCCGAGATGCTCGGGCTGCGCGCCGACGTCTTCGTCAGCGACGTCCAGTTCTCCGACAAGTCGGGCACCGCCGCGGCACTGCTCGGCGTCGCCTGGATCCGCGGCGGCCTCGGCCGCCGGGTGCTGGCGATCGGCGCCGACACGCTCGGTCAGCACGCGGCGCCGGGCGACCCGTTCGAGTACACCGCGGCCGCCGGGGCCGGGGCGTGGCTGCTCGGCGACGAGCCGGGAGCGGCGACCGTCGAGGCCGTGGCGTCGAGCACGGGGGACACCCCGGACCGCTTCCGCCTGGACGGCGAGCGCCACATCCGCACCGGCGGCGCGGTGATGGCCGGCGTGGCGCTGAAGCGTCACGTGAAGCCGGCGTTCGCCGCGCTCGGGGTCGCTCCGGGCGACGTCGACCGGCTCGTCACCGCCCAGCCCGACGCGGTCGCCCCGGGGCGGATCGCGCGCGCGCTCGGGATCGACGGCGCGGCCGTCGGGGCGGGCCTCGTCGCGGCCGAGATCGGCGACAGCGGCGCGGCCGGTCCGCTACTCGGCGTGGCGCGCCTGCTCGACCGTCCGGACGCGGCGGGCGAGCAGGTCGCGGTCGTGGCCCACGGCGCGGGCGGCGGTGCCGACGCGCTGCTGCTGCGGACGACCGGGCAGGCGCTCGACAGCGGCTACGGCGACGCGGTCGCCCGGCGGGTCGCCGTCGACTACCCGACCGCGGTCCGCCCCGAGCGTCGCTACGC
>JBQGEK010000084.1:0-15651 GCA_052039575.1 Patulibacter sp.
CGCTCCTTCTGCTCGACGATCTTGCCGTAGAGCATCTTCATCGCCATCACCTTGTTGGCGGTCTGCGAGCGCTCCTGCTGACAGGCGACGACGATCCCCGTCGGCAGGTGCGTCAGGCGCACCGCCGAGTCGGTCTTGTTGACGTGCTGACCGCCGGCCCCGGATGCCCGGTAGGTGTCGACGCGCAGGTCCTCGTCGCGGATCTCGACGTCGCCGATCTCGTCGACGACGGGAGCGACCTCGAGCCCGGCGAACGCCGTCTGGCGGCGGCCCTGCGAGTCGTACGGCGAGATCCGCACCAGCCGGTGGACGCCGCGCTCAGCGCAGAACAGCCCGTAGGCGTGGTCGCCCTCGGCCTTGAAGGTCGCGGACTTGATCCCCGCCTGCTCACCGGCCGACGCCTCCAGCAGGTCGACCTTGAACCCGCGACTCTCGGCCCACTTCATCTCCATCCGCAGGACCATCTCGGCCCAATCCTGAGCGTCGGTCCCGCCCGCCCCGGCGTTGATCGAGATCAGCGCGTCGCCGGCGTCGTACTCGCCCGTGAACAGCCGCTCCTCCTCGAGTCCGGCCAGCCGCTGCTCGACCGAGTCGAGTACGGAGACCAGCTCGACGCCGAGGTCGTCGTCCTCCTCCGCCAGCTCGAGCAGCCCGTCGAGGTCCTCGAGGTCGGACTCGAGACTGTCGTGGATCTGCAGCTTCGCCGTCGCCCGCGAGTGCTCGGAGTTGACCTTGGTCGCCTGCTCCTGGTCGTCCCAGAAGCCGGCGGCGCCCATCGCCGTCTCGAGCTCGCTCACGCGGTCGCGCAGCTCCGCGGGACGCAGGTGCGGTTGCAGATCGACGAACCGCTGACGGGCGTCGGCGATGCGTTGCGGGGCGGATTCGGGGACGGCCATCGAACACCCGAAATTAGCAGCCGAGCCCGTTCGGACCGTCCCTCGCCTGGCGCCGGCGGACGTCAGCCGGCGTCTGACCAGACCGCTCCGGAAGCCAGCGCCTCCGGAGCGTCACGACCTGACTACGCGCCGTGGCAGCGCTTGTACTTGCGGCCCGAGCCGCACCAGCAGAGGTCGTTGCGCCCGAGCTGCTCGTTCGGGGCCACCGTCCGCTGCTGAACCGCAGGGGCCTCGTCCGGCTGCGGCGCGTCGCCCGCGCCGAACGACTGGAGCGCAGCCGACTCGACGTCGCCGCCGGCGATCGTCTCGAGCGGGGTCGGTTGCCCGTCGTTGCCCCCCGAGTAGTTGTAGGCCTGCGCGTCGCCGTTGCTGCCCTCGAGCGCCGGAGGAGCCTCGACCTCGACCTGGACGTGGAACACGAGCTTCGCGAAGTCCCCCCAGATCGACGCCATCAGATCCTGGAAGAGGTCGTAGCCCTCGTTCTTGTAGGCGACGATCGGCTCGATCTGCGCGAACCCGCGGAGGTGGATGCCCTCGCGCAGGTAGTCCATGTCGTAGAGGTGCTCGCGCCACCGCTGATCGATGATCTGCAGCAGCAGGTAACGCTCGACCTGGCGCATCAACTCGTCGCCGAACTCGCCCTCTCGCCGCTCGTAGGCCGCGATCGCGTCCTCGTGGAGCTGGTTGGCCAGTTCCTCGCGGTCGGTGCTGTCGGGATCGAGATCGTCGCTGCTGAGCGTGACCGGCCAGATCTCCTCCAGCGAGGTCAGCAGACCGCTGACGTCCCACGACTCGAAGTCCTCGGCCGGAAGGTAGTCGTCCAGCGCGCGGACGATCACGTTGCCGATCTCCTCCTTCGCGTCGGCGCTCATGTCGCGCCCCTCGAGGATCTGGTCGCGGTACGCGTAGACGATCCGCCGCTGCTCGTTGATCACGTCGTCGTACTCGAGGACGCGCTTGCGGATCAGGAAGTTGCGCTCCTCGACGGTGCGCTGGGCCTTCTCGATCTGCTTGGTCAGCATCCCGGCGGAGATCGGCATCTCGTTGCCGTCGTCGTCCGTCGACGGGAAGCGATCGAGGATCTTGTAGATCCGGTCACCCGCGAAGATCCGCACCAGGTCGTCCTGGGCCGAGAGGAAGAACCGCGACTCGCCGGGATCGCCCTGGCGTCCGGCACGACCACGCAGCTGGTTGTCGATCCGTCGCGACTCGTGGCGCTCGGTACCGCAGATGAACAGCCCTCCGGCCTCCATCACGATCTCCCGCTCGGCCGCACACCGCTCCTCGATCTCGGGAAGCATCGCCGCGAACCGCTCGTCGAACTCCTCGTGATCCGGGTCGATCCCCTGCTTGCGCAGCTCGCCCCGAACGATGTGCTCCGGGTCGCCGCCGAGCTTGATGTCGACGCCGCGGCCGGCCATGTTGGTGGCGATCGTGACTGCCCCGGCCCGACCCGCCTCGGCGACGATCTCGCCTTCGACCGCGGCGTGTTCCGGCTTCGCGTTCAGCACCGTGTGCTTGATGCCCGACGAGGTGAACATCCCGGAGAGCAGCTCCGAGACCTCGACCGAGACCGTGCCGACGAGTACCGGCTGCTGCTTGGCGTTGCGCTCGACGACCTCACGGGTGACCGCCGCCCACTTGCCTTCCTTGGTCTTGAAGACGTCGTCGTTGCGGTCGATCCGGGCCACCGGCTGATTCGTCGGGACCGGGTCAACGCCGAGCTTGTAGATCTTCTGGAACTCGGTGGCTTCCGTCATCGCCGTACCGGTCATCCCGGCCAGCTTGGTGTACATGCGGAAGTAGTTCTGAAGCGTGACCGTGGCGAGCGTCTGGTTCTCCTCCTGGATCGCCACGCCCTCCTTGGCCTCGACCGCCTGGTGCAGACCCTCGGACCAGCGCCGGCCCTCGAGGATCCGGCCGGTGTGCTCGTCGATGATCGCGACCTCGCCGTTGACCACGGCGTAGTCCTTGTCGCGCTTGTACAGCGACTGCGCCTTGAGGGCCTGGTGCAGGTGGTTGACCAGGTGGCCGTTCTCGGCACGGTAGAGGTGGTCGATGCCGACGAACCGCTCGGCCTTCTCGACCCCGCGCTCGGTGACGGAGACCGTCTTGTGCTTCTCGTCGAACTCGAAGTCGAAGTCCGCGACGAACTCCTTCTTCGTCTTCGGGTCCATCCCCTGGGGCTTCTTGCCCGCGACCATCGTCTTCGCCAGCTTGGCGAACGTCACGTAGAGGTCCGCGGCCTGCTCGGGCGCACCGGAGATGATCAGCGGCGTGCGGGCCTCGTCGATCAGGATGTTGTCGACCTCGTCGACGATCGCGAAGTGGTGCATCGCCAGCGCGCGTCCGTCCTCGCTGAGCCGGCCGCCGTGCTGGACCTTCTCCTCCATCGACTGCGCCATGTTGTCGCGCAGGTAGTCGAAGCCGAACTCGGAGTTGGTGCCGTAGGTGATGTCGGCCTCGTAGGCCGCGCGCTTGCCTTCGTTGTCCTGCATGTTCTGCAGGACGCCCACGGTCAGACCGAGCGCGTTGTAGAGCCGGCCCATCCACTCGGCGTCGCGCTTGGCCAGGTAGTCGTTGACCGTGACCACGTGGACGCCCTTGCCCTCGAGCGCGTTGAGCGCCACCGCGAGGGTCGCGGTGAGCGTCTTGCCCTCACCGGTGCGCATCTCGGCGATCGTGCCGCTGTGCAGCACCTGAGCACCGATCATCTGGACGTCGAAGTGCCGCATCCCCAGCACGCGCTTGGACATCTCGCGGACGATCGCGAAGGTCTCCGGCAGCAGGTCGCCGAGATCACGGCCTCCCTGCGCCTCCTCGCGCAGCCCCTGGAACCGCTCGC
The DNA here is from genome assembly GCA_052039575.1 of Patulibacter sp. GTDB lineage: Bacteria > Actinomycetota > Thermoleophilia > Solirubrobacterales > Solirubrobacteraceae > Patulibacter. The sequence goes on from JBQGEK010000084.1 coordinate 3,742, forward strand.
GCAGTTCGTCGTCCGACTCGAGCTCGAGTTCGGGCTCGAACGCGGCGATGTTGCTCAGGCGCTTCTCGTAGTGGCGGAGTTGTTTTCCCTCACCGATACTCAGCGCGCGTGACAGGAGGCCCATGGGCTGAGCGTATCAACGGATTACGCTCGTTCCGGTGTTCCCTTTCGGCGATCGCTTCCGCACTCGATCGTCCGTCTGTGTCGCCTGATCAGGACCTCTGCGGAAGCTAAAGGGCGACGTCGTGCGGGCTTAGGAAACGCACACCCCGCGTAAGGGTCCGCGGTCGCCACACGGAGCGCCCTCGAACGAACCGCGCCGCCCTCTCGGGCGGCGCGTGGCAGATTCACTCAGCGGCGAAGCGCGGTCTACGCGGGGGGAGCTGCCCCCTCCGCCCGCATGCGCTGGGCCTGGGTCATGCGCCGGGCATCTCGGCGGTGGCGACGCTGGACACGGTGCCGCTTGACCTGGCGGGTCATTTCCTCCTCGGCGAGGTGGATGGCGTGCTTCGCATCGTGACTCGCGTCGTGCGAGCGGAGGGTCACTCCCTTCAACCGGAGCGTCGCGGTTGCCGTATACGGCATGGCGATCGCGGGATTCTTGGCCTTCACCAGCTCGACCTCGAGCTCGGCGAACTCCGAAACCTGGGCATCGACCTTTCGGAAGCGACGCGCGACGCAGTCACGCATCTCCTCGGTGATCGGGACGTTGCGACCCTTCACTTCGATCCGCATGGCGCTCCTTTTTTCGGTTGGAAATCCGGCGCTAACGCGACCGTAACACCGGCTCGCGACGGAACGCAACCCGGCGGCCGACAAATTTAGGATGTACCTGCTATACACGCGAGTGCGGGCGCCCCTGCGCCTGAACCGGGACCCGGACCGGCCGTCTCGCCCGCGAGTTCATCACTCTGCGCGAAAGGCGGTCAGCGCCAGGACGCGTTGCGCACCGCCCTCTCGCAACGCCCGCGCTGCCGCGTGCAACGTGGCGCCGGTCGTATGCACGTCGTCGACCAGCAGCACGGTGCCTTGCACGGGAACGACGAGGTCGGGAAGTGCGATCCGCTGTCGCTCACGCCGGGACAGTCGGTGCTGGGCGGCTCCGGGCGCCGTCAGGACCGGCCGCCGAAGTGCCGCGACCACCGGAAGCTCCAGCCGCGAGCCGACGGCGGACGCCAGCTGCAGCGCGTGGTCGGTGCCGCGCGTCCGACGGCGGACGGGATCGGACGGCGCGGGGACGACCCACTCGACCCCAGCCAGCCATCCGGTCGGCCCGCGCACCACCATCGCGGCGGCCAGCCAGCGAGCGACTCGCGCGGTAGCCCGCTCCTTCTGCGCCCAGGCCAGCGAGCGGGCCGGGCCCTCGAAGGCCAGGGGCGCCCACGCTTCGGAGAACGCGGCCCGCGCGGCCGGACAGCGACGCGGCGCGCAGGCAAACGGCAGTCCGCAGCGCCGGCAGCCGGTGACCGGCAGCCACGGCAGACCCGCCCGACACGGCGCGCAGAGCAGGTCGGCAGGCCGGGCCGGGCTGTGGCAGTGCAGGCAACGGCCGGGAACGAGCGCGGCGACGAGCGCCTCCTGCCACCAGAGCATCCCCGGATCGTCCATCCCTAGGGCGTGCCGATTCGAGGGCCGAAATGTCAAACTCCCCTGTCGTGCTTGCGACCATCAGCTGGAGCGTCGCGGTGTCGCCGCCGGTCAACTGGAGCCTCGAGCTGGCCCCGGTGATCATGGCGCTGATCCTGCTCGGCGTGTACCTCCGCCGGTGGATCACGGTGCGACGGACCGGCGACCGCAAGGGCGCCCCGGTCTGGCGCCTGACCTCGTGGCTCCTCGGCTGCCTGACCCTCGTCGTCGCCCAGAGCAACCCGATCGACGAGCTCGGCGAGTACCTGCTGGTCATGCACATGGTCCAGCACCTGCTGCTGCTGGACGTCTTCCCGCTGTTGATCCTGTTCGGACTCAACCGCGTGCTGATGCGGCCGATCACGCGCCGCGTCCAGTGGATCGAGCACCGGCTCGGATTCATCGCGCGACCGTGGTTCGGACTCGTCGCCTACACGCTCGGAATGTGGGTCTGGCACGCCCCCGCGCTCTACAACGCGGCGGCGGAGCACACCAGCGTCCACCTGCTCGAGCACATGACCTTCACCGCGGTCGGGTTCCTCTACTGGTGGCACCTGCTGCGACCGATCCCGTCACGCGACCGGATGACCGCGATGGGCCCGATGGCCTACATGGGGATCACCAAGGTCACCGTCGGCCTGCTCGGGATGGCGCTGACCTTCGCCCCGCGGGCGATGTACTCGTTCTACGCCGACCAGCCGAACTACTGGGGCCTGACGCCGCAGGCCGACCAGTCGATGGCCGGGGCCCTGATGGCAACCGAGCAGGTCCTGATCATGGGCGTGGCGTTCGGCGTGCTGTTCATCCGCGGCCTGCGCGAGGCGGAGACCACTGCCCGTCGCGAGGAGCGGCTGATGGAACGCCGCGCGGCGACCGCCGTACCGGCCGTGACACCCTCCCTGCTCGGCAAGGACGAGCCGGCCGAGCCGGCGACTCCGAGCGAGCCGGAGCCGACCGTGCGCGACGTCCAGACCGTCGCCCGGGAGACCGCCGCGATGCGGATCGGTGGCAGCGTGGTCAGCCGAGGTCCGAATGCCATCGACGCCCTGCGCGAGCAGGAGCGTCGCCAACGGCGCCGGTCTCGCCGGCGCCGCGACGAGAAGTAGGGGCGTCCTACCCGAGCCGCGTCTCGGGACGCGGACGCAGCGCCTCGACGATCCCGGTCTGGCCGGTGATCGCCTCGATCAGGATCGTGTTCGGCCGGACCTCGGTGCCCGGCAGCACGATCGAGCGCTTGATCGCCGCACCCGCGCGGACCACCACGTTGTCGCCGAGCACCAGCGGCCCCTGCAGACGCACGCCCGACTCGACCGTCACGTTGCGGCCGACCCAGATCGGCCCCTCGACCAGATCGGCCGCGTCGAGCGAGGAGCTCGGATCGACGATCACGGCATCGGGTCCGGCCGCGGGCAGGCTCGGCAGCTTCAGCTCGCCGCTGAGCGCATCGAAGGTCCCGTTGCGCAGCTCGGTCAGGGACCCGACGTCGTTCCAGTAGCCGTCGAACTCGTGGATGAAGAACGGGACGTCGTTCTCGAGCAGCCGCGGGAAGACGTCGTGCGCGAAGTCGGCGAACGATTCGGCGGGGTAGTAGTCGAAGATCTCCGGAGAGAACACATAGATCCCGCAGTTCGCCAGATCCGACAGCGCCTCGTCGGGGTGCGGCTTCTCCTGGAACCCGGTGATCCGGCCGTCCGAGTCGTGGAGCACCACGCCGTACTCGCTGGTCTGCTCGACCTTGGTCACGCAGAGCGTCGCGATCCCGCCGTGCTCCCGGTGACGCTCGACCAGCGCGGGGACGTCCAGATCGGTCAGGGCGTCTCCGGAGATCACCAGGAACGGGCTGTCGCCGAAGAACTCCCGGGCGTTTCGGACACCACCGGCGGTGCCGAGCAGCTCCGCCTCCTGCACATACGTCAGTTCGTCACCGAAGTACCCGCGGATCGAGTCCGGGAAATAGTGCAGGTTGGCGACGATCCGCTCTACACCGTGGTGGTGCAGCAGGTCGACGATGTGGGCGAGCACGGGCCGATCGAGCATCGGGACCATGGGCTTCGGCAGCTCGAAGGTGAGCGGACGAAGCCGGGTTCCGAGTCCGGCGGCAAGGACCATTGCGGGCAGCACAGGCGGAACGCTAGCGGACCGCAGCGCCGAGGCGCGGTCCGAGACGGCGGCTCCGTGGGTGACGGAACCGCCTTATCCCACGGCAAGATTCGGCTGCTAGGCCGCTCGCGAAGCGGGACCTAAACGTCAGTGGCTAGCGCGTTCTTGAGGCGACCGATGACGTCGACCGGGCCCGGGTCCACGCCGCGCAGGGTCGCCAGGTAGATCGACACGAGGTCGCCGAACAGGACCAGCGAGAGCACCCGCTCGACGGCCGTCTCACCGCGCGTCTCGATCCGGTGAACGCTTGCCGCCTGGTTCGCGACCAGCTCCGCCGTCAGCTCCGCCCGCCGGACCAGCCGCGGGTGGGCGTCGCAGTCCTCGAGGAAGACCGCGGCGTGGCGTCCGACCTCGGCGGCACCGCCCCAGCCGACGAGCTCGTTGTGGTTGACCTCGGGCAGCTCGCCCGAGAACGCCGGCAGCTCCGCGTTCTCGTTGATCTGGCACTTCCAGCGGTAGGCGATCGGTGACGTCAGGCCCATCCCGGTGATCACCGGGACGCTGCCGTGGAGCGCCCGAGCCAGCGTCTTGGCTTCCCCGTCCTCCGGACCGCTCGGCCCCCACTCCGCCGCCAGACGCTCGAGGGCGTCCGCGGCGACATCGATCTCCGCGCGCAGCGACGGACCCGCGCCGCAGGCCGCGGCGGTCTCGAGCACGGCGACCAGCAGGTAGCCGACCGCCGCTCGCGGCTGCAAGCCCCCGGCTACCGGGATCACCGGAACGCCCTCCTCGCGGGCCAGCCGCCCCAGCTCGCCGCCAGACGTCACGACCACGCGGCGAGCACCGATCACGCCGGCCGCTTCGAAGCAGGCCAGCGTCTCCTCGGTGTCACCGCTGTATCTCGCGCACAGCACCGTGGTGTCGTTGGTCGTCCACGGCGGCAGCTCGTAGCCCTTGGCGGAGAGGATCGGGCGTCCGGCCTGGTCGGCCAGGGCCGCTCGTGCCAGCACGCCGCCGACCGCCGACCCGCCCATGCCGGCGACGACCAGCCCGCCGGGGCTGTCCCACGAACCGAGTCCGGCGGACTCCGCCTTCCACATCGCGTCGCGCAGGTGGTCGCTGATCGCGAGGACGTCGCCGATCTGCCCACTGGCGTCGATGGCAGATACAGCAGCGGCATTCAGCTCAGGCAACGCGGTCATCGGACGCTTCTCCGGTCGGTAGGCACAACAGGTTCGGAACTCTTGCAGACCGGCGGTCCGGTCCCCAGCTGGGTCTCGGCGCGACGGTCAAAATCGGACCGCGCCGGCCGAGATCGTGGTCCGGGGCATCACGCGGATCCCCCGGTCGAGCGCGTTGTCGGCGCCGATCACGGCGCCGTCGCCGACCATCGACGCGCCGGACAGCCGCACGTTCGGGCCGATCTCGGCGTTCTCGCCCACGACGCAGCGGCGCAGTCGTGCGCCGGACGCGATCCGGGCGCCGGCCATGATCACGGCGTTCTCCACGATCACGTCGTCGTCGATCGTCACGTCGGGTCCGACGACGCTCCCGCCGCCGACGCGAACGTTCGAGCCGATCCGGGCTCCGGCGTCGACCAGCGCCTCCGGCGAGAGGTCGAGGTCCGCGGCAACGGTCGCCGAGGCATCGATCGCGCCGTCGTTGAGCCGGTCGACGACCCGGGTCCGGACCCGACCGGCGAGGATGTCCGCGGTGCCCTCCAGATACCGCTCGGGAGTACCGATGTCCATCCAGTACGCCGACCGGTGCTGGCAGCCGTAGAGCCCGTGGTCGACCAGCCGCGGCCAGACCTCGCGCTCGATCGAGACCATCCGGTCCGGCGGGATCATCTCCAGCACGCTCGGCTCGAGCACGTAGACGCCGGCCGAGATCAGGTCGGTGTCGATCTCCGCCGGATCCGGCTTCTCGAGGAAGCCCGAGACCCGTTGGTCGTGGTGGACCCGCACCAGTCCGTAGGCCGTCGGATCCTCGACCGGCACCAGTCCGAGCGTGCCGGTCGCCCCGGTCTCGTCGTGCTGGCGGATCTGCGCACCCAGGTCGATGTCGGTCAGGACGTCGCCGTTGAGCATCACGAAGCGCCCGTCGATGTGGGGTTCGGCCATCTTCAGCGCGCCCGCGGTGCCGCGAGGATCCGGCTCGATCACCCAGGTCAGCGAGACGCCGTAGCGCGATCCGTCCCCGAGCACCTCCTGCAGCGCGTCCGGAAGGAAGCCGCAGCACATGATCACGTCGGTGATCCCGTGAGACGCGACCCATTCGAGCATGTACGCCATGAACGGCCGGTCGACGAGCGACACGATCGGCTTCGGCCGCTCGGTGGTCAGGGGCTGTAGCCGGGTGCCCTTGCCACCGACCAGGATCACGGCTTGGACGCTCATCCGCGACGACTACGCGGTGGGCGCCAGGTTGGGGGCCTGGGGCCTCCGCCCCACCCCCTCGTAGCGGAGCCCCGCTGCTGCGGCCGCGCTGCCGTCGAGCGCATTGCGTCCGTCGATCAGGACGTCGCCGGCCATCGTGGCCCGCAGCTCACCCAGGTCGAGGTCGCGGAACTCCTGCCACTCGGTCACGACCACCACGGCGTCGGCCCCAGCGGCAGCGCTGAGCGCGTCGTCGGCGAGCGTGACGCCGCGCAGCATCGGCCGAGCGACCTCGGCCGCGATCGGGTCGTGCGCCACAACCGTGGCCCCCGCCGCCTGGAGCCGCGCAGCAAGTACGAGCGAGCTGGCCTCACGCATGTCGTCGGTGTTCGGCTTGAAGGCCAGGCCGAGCAGCGCGATCCGCTTGCCGACCAGGCTGCCGAGGTGCTTCTCGAGCTTGCCGATCACGCGCCGCTTCTGCAGCTCGTTGACCTCGATCACCGAGTTCAGCAGCTGGAAGTGGTACCCCGAGTTGCCCGCCAGCTGCTTGAGGGCGGTGACGTCCTTCGGGAAGCACGATCCGCCGAAGCCGATTCCGGCGTTGAGGAACTTGGGACCGATCCGGTCGTCCAGGCCCATCCCCTTGGCGACCTCGACGACGTCGGCGCCGGTCTCCTCGCAGACGTTGGCGATCTCGTTGATGAACGAGATCTTGGTGGCGAGGAACGCGTTGGACGCCAACTTGACCATCTCGGCCGAGGCGATGTCCGTGCGGACCAGTGCGTCGTCGGGGTCTTCGCCTGGCGTAGTCACGGCCTCGAGCAGCGGACGGTAGAGGTCGACGACCGCGTCGCCGGCCCAGTCGCCGTCGTCGCCGACCACCACGCGGTCCGGATGCAGGAAGTCCCCGACCGCCGTGCCCTCCTTGAGGAACTCCGGGCAGGAGACGTAGCGGAAGCCCGACTTGCCCTGCTCCTCGAAGAGCCGCTTGATCGCCTTGCCGGTGCCGACCGGCACCGTCGACTTCATCACCAGCGCGTGCCGGTCCGATGCGGGCATCGCCTCGACCACGGCGTGGACGGCCGACAGGTCGGCGTCGCCGGAGTAGGTCGGCGGCGTCCCCACCGCCACGAACAGCAGCCGGGCGCGCTCGAGCGCCTCGGTGATGTCGGTCGTGAACGTCAGCCGCGACCGGTTCGACTCGACGAGCTCGGCCAGCCCCGGCTCGTAGATCGGGATCTCGCCGCGGCGCAGACGCTCGATCTTCTCCGCGTCGATGTCGACGCAGACCACGTCGCTGCCGAGCTCGGCGAAGCCGGCCGCCGTGACGAGGCCGACGTAGCCGGTGCCGATGACACCAATGGGTTCACGTGCTGCGGACATATGACGGTGAGGCTACAGGTCCGCTCGGATCGCCGGCCGGTTGCTGGACGCGGCAACACGCCCTTCACATCGTCCGAGCTTCACCGCCGGTAACGGGTGAGCGACTTCGCGATCGCGCGCATCTCGGCGTTGCTCAGCGCGGCGTTCAGCGAGTTGCTCACCCAGTACGTGCCGTGGCTGGTGGTCAGCATCATCCGCCGGATCTTGCGACCGTCGTACTGGACCCGGAACGTACGGCCGCCGAGGCGTTCCTCGTCGTCGGCCAGGTCGAGCACCGGCGGGTCCTTCCAGGTGGTGCCCTGGATCCCGTAGAACTGCCCGTTGGCAGCCTCACCGAGTCGCACCACGATCCGATACGCCTGCCACGGGAACGTCTGGCTGCGCGACTCGATGTCGTAGGCCCGCGAGTGACCCTCCGGGTAGTTGGCGTTCTTGTGCGCGAGCTTCGGGTACATCACCGGGAGCCCGTCGAGCCCGTCGACGATGTCTCGGGCGACGACCGCCTGTGCGCTGGCGGGGTCCGAGCCGAGCGTCGACGGCGCGCTGCCCTGCTTCCGCTTGACGGGACGCTTGCGCTTGGGCGTGCTCGATCCGTTCGCCGACGTCTTCGCGCGGGCCGCGGCACGCCGGGTCGCCTCGCCCGGGACCGTCTCCGGGTTCATGAACGCGTCGATCGCGGTGCGCAGGGCCGTCGGGCTGGCGGTCGCGTCCCCGCCCGGGGTGAAGTCGACGTCGAGCTGAACCCGCATCGTCGGCTTGTCGCCGACGTCGGAGAGCAGCGACACGAGTCGCAGCAGCTCGCGCGTCGAGACCTTGTTGGTCTCGATGTGCGGCCGGATCTCCCGCACCAGACGCTGCCGCTCGCTGAACAGCTTCGACCCCGCGATCTGTCCGCGTGCGTCGGCCAGGTAGGTGGTCTGCCGCGCGTCGCGCACGTTCGTGTTGTCGAGGTGCCGGAACCGCACGAACGACAGCGAGTCCTGCCCGCAGAGCCGCTGGTAGCCGGCGTCGATGTCGATCTCGTCGTAGCGGCCGCCGCCACCGACCGGCGGGTTGTTGTCGTTGAAGTAGCGGCGATCGACGTCGGTGTAGAAGCAGTTGAAGACGTTGACCGCCTGGGAGAACGCGGTGAACCGGATCGACACGTAGCGGTGGATCTCGAACGGCTCGTCCGGCGCGCTCAGCAGCCGCTTGAGCGTGCTGATCAACGCCGCCGGCCCGTCGGCGAAGGCGGCGTTCAGCTTCTGACCGCCGGACGTCCCCGACGGGCCGACCAGCAGGTCACGCGGCAGCGACAGCATCGTCGTCGCGTTCGCCTTCGGGTCGAGCCGGACCAGGATCATCGTGTCGGCGCGGGTCGGCTCGTTCTTGGGCGTCGGAGCCCCGTCCTCGGTGTGGAACCGGTGGTCATCGCCGACCAGCAGGATCGTCTGCGGCTTGCCGGGTGGTGCCGGCGCGATCGTGGTGCCGACGTTGGCGATCGGCCCCTTCTCGAACTCCTCGCCGATCGCATCGACCTCCAGCCACAGCACGGCCGCAGCGAAGGCCCCGCCGGCGAGCACCACGACCGCGCCCGCCGAGAGCAGCTGCGCAGCCATCCGCCGACCCGGGCGCGGTGGTCGCGACGACGCGGGTTCGTGGGTCGACGCGTGTTCCTGGGGATCGGGGTCGACGCCCGAGTGCGCGGCGGAGTCCGCCGCGCCCCGTCGCCACCAGCTCACGTGCCGTACCGGGTGAACGAGCGCGCGAGGGCCCGCATCTCGGAGTTCGTCAGGCGGCTGTTCAGCGTGTTGGTCACCCAGTAGGTGCCGTGCGGGGCCTTCCAGATCATCCGCCGGATCCGGCTGCCGTCGTACTCGATGTGGAACGTCCGCCCGCCGAGCCGCTCCTGGGAGCGCGCGGCCTCGAGCACCGGCGGATCCTTCCAGGTGGTGCCCTGGATTCCGTAGTACTGGCCCGGGCCGGCGTTGCCTCGGCCGAGCTGCACGACCAGGCGGTACGCCTGCCAAGGGAACCTCGTGCCTCCGGGCGACGCGATGTCGTACCCCGTGGCCATCTGCGGCATGTACCGCGACTGCTTCTCCTGGACCTTCGGGTAGTAGATCGGCAGGTCGTCGATCTGCCCGACCACGCCGGTCTGGATCGACTCACGCGCGCCCTCGGTCGACGTGAACATCGAGTCGGGGAGCTTCGGCGTGCTCGACCGGTTGCTCGACGACGAGCCGGACGAGGAGGACGACCGGGACGACGAGCTCGACGAGCTCGAGCTGCCGGACGAGACCGTCCGCGACTTCGGCACCCGCGGATTGAGGAAGTCCTTCGCCGCCTTGGCGAGGGCCGCGGGCGTGGTCGCCACGTTGCCGTCGGCCGCATCGGTGACGTCGACCGTCACCCGCTTGGTCGGCTTGCCGACGACGTCGACCGCCAGCTTGACCACGCCGAGCAGACCTCGCTCGGTCTGGATGTCGGTCTTGATGTACTCCGCGATCGCCTTCAGCAGCTCGTCGCGCTTGGTGATGATCGTCGAGTTGGCGATCTGCCCGCGGGCCTCGGCCAGGTAGTGGGTCTGTCGGGCTTCGCGGACCAGGTCGCTGTCGAGGTGGCGGAAGCGCACGTAGTCCAGTGACTTCTCGCCGCAGAGTCGCTGGTAGCCGGCCGGGATGTCGATCGCGGCGTACGGCTCGCCGCCACCGGCCGGCGGATTGTTGTCGTTGAAATAGCGTCGGTCGATGTCCGCGTAGAAGCAGCCGAAGGTGTTGACGGCCTTCGAGAACGCGGTGAAGCGGATCGAGACGAAGTGGTGGATGCGGAACGGCTCGTCCGGCGTGCTGAGCAGCTCCTTGAGCGTGTCGATCAGGCCCTTGGGGCCGTTGGCGTACGCGGAGTTCAGCTTCGCGGTGCTGCCGCCACGGGTGACCTGGAGGTCGCGCGGCAGCGAGAGCATCGTCGTCGCCTGGGCGTCGGGGTCCAGGCGCAGCAGGATCATCGTGTCCGAGCGCTGCCCCCCGGCCTCGCCCTCCGCCGCCCGGTAGTCGTCACCGACCAGCAGGATCGTCTGCGGCTTGCCGGACTCGACGTCGTCGAGCGCACCGACCGTGGCCTCGTCGACCTCCGAGTTCTCCTGCAGGATCTGGACGACCTCGTTCGCCTCGTTGCGGATCGCCGCCGTCACCGTCACGGTGCCGGCGAGCACCACGATCAGGCCCGCGAGCATCAGTCGCAGGGCGAAGCGGATGCCGGGACGCGGCGCACGGGGATCGTTCGGAACCTGAGTGCTCATCGAGCCTCGCCTTCCTGGCCGACGGCGGACGGGGTCGCGACGGACCGCTCGGACCCGGGAATCGCCCGGACGAACGAGACCAGCGCCTGACGGTACTGGGCGAGCGAGCTGATCGACACCCACTCCTCGGGGCCGTGGTGGCCGTTGCCGCTCGGGCCGAACTCGACTGCGGGAATCCCGGCGTCGAGGAAGGCGATCGCGTCCGAAGCACCGTCGCGGCCGACGGTCAGGCCGACGCCCTCTCCGAGCGCGCTAGCCGACGACTGCAGGACCTGCACGAACGGATTCCGGCGCGAGACGATCGCGGGAGCCCGACGGAACACGCGCAGCACCTCGACGTCGGGGATGGCGCCGATCTGCCGGAGGATCTCGTCCGGATCCTGGCCGGGCACGTAGCGGATGTCGATCGTGAGCTCACAGCGATCAGGGACCATGTTGAACGCGTCGCCGCCGGCGATCCGCGCGAGGTTGATCGACGGCCGGTCGTAGAGCTCGCTGCTCTGCCGGCTGAACGGCAGGCTCTCGATGCGCCGGAACGCACCCATCGCCTTGTGGATCGCGTTGTCGCCGATCCACGGGGTCGAGCCGTGGGCGCTGGTGCCGTGGACGACGGCCCGGACGGCGAGCACGCCCTTCGCCTGGACTCCGATCTGCATCTCGGTCGGCTCGCCGGTGATCGCGAAGTCGCCGTCGAGCTCGCCCGCGCGGACGAAGGTCTCGGTCGAGCGGCGATCGATCCGCTCGCTCTCCTCGTCGGGAACGATCACGAGCTTGATCCGCACGTCGTCGAGCGCATGATCGGCGGGATGCGCCGGTAGCGAGCTCATCCCCTGCGCGGGAACAGTCGCCCCGACGGCGAGGTCACGGAAGGCGCACATCATGGCGGCCAGGCCGCCCTTCATGTCATAGGTTCCGCGCCCGTAGAGGCGATCCCCGTCGATTCGGGCGGTGAACTGCTGGTCGTGCGACGCGGGCACGACGTCGAGGTGACCGTGGAAGATCACGGTCGGAACCCCGGGGCGGTCCGGCCCGACGGTCGACAAGAGCACGGGAAGCCCATCGTGATCGTGCTGCACGGCATCGATCCCGTGTGACTCCAGCCAGCCCTTGACGAACCCTCCCGCCGCACGCAACCCGTCCGGC
>JBQGEK010000085.1:0-38972 GCA_052039575.1 Patulibacter sp.
CCCCCGCATGAGCCTTCCCGACCAGCCGTCCAATCCCGGGGTCGTCGTCGGCCTCGGCGCAATGGGCAGCAACCACCTGCGCGTCGCCCTCAGCCTGCCGGACGCGGACGTGGTCGCCGTCGTCGATCCCGACGCCGACCGCCGTGCCCGCGCCGTCGCCGGCCGCCCCGAGGTCACCGCCCACGCCACGCTCGGCGAGGCGATCGCGGCGCACGAGCTGAAGTGGGCCTGCCTGGCCGTTCCGGTCGGCTTGATCCCGGAGCTGGCGGCCGAGGCGCTCGCCGCCGGGATCCACCTGCTGGTCGAGAAGCCGACCGCGCCGACCGAGGCCCAGGCCCACACGATGGTCGCCGACGCCGAGGCCCGCGGCCTCGTGCTGGCGGTCGGCCATATCGAGCGCTGCAACCCAGCCGTCGTCGCACTCAAGGCGAAGCTCGAGGAGGGCCGGATCGGCCGCGTGCTCCAGATGAACGCGCGCCGACTGAGCCCGTACCCCAACCGTCAGGGCTCGCAGGGCGTCGCGCTCGACCTCTCGACCCATGACATCGACGTGATGCGGTTCGTCACCGGCCAGGAGATCGCCCGAGTCCAGGGCGAGACCGCGTCGCTGCTGGGCGGCGACCCCAGGCACGAGGACCTGCTGGCGGCGACGCTGCGGTTCGACGACGGCAGCGTCGGCTTGCTCGAGACCAACTGGATGAGCCCGACGAAGGTCCGGCAGCTGACCGTGCTCGGCGAGCGGGGCATGTTCATCGTCGACTACCTGACCCAGGACCTGATCCTCTACGAGCACCCGTCGCGCAACACCGACTGGGACCACCTGGCCGCGATCCGCGGAGGCGGCGAAGGCGACATGATCCGCTTCGCGCTCGACCGCAAGGAGCCGCTGCGGGTGGAGTGGGAGCAGTTCCTCGGCGCCGTCCGCGACGGCGGACCCGCTCCGATCTCGGGCTACGACGGCCTCGCCTCGCTGTCGACGGCGCTCGCGATCCGGACCGCCGCGGAGACCGACAGCGTCGTCACGCCGGGCTACCGCGGGACGGAGGCCTGAGATGGAACAGAACGAGCACTCGGTCCTGCCGGAAGGCCTGATCGCCGGGTTCGCGGGCAGCCGCGTGATGGTGCTCGGCGGCGCCGGGTTCATCGGCAGCCACCTCGTCGACGGACTGGTCGCCGCCGGTGCCGCACGCGTCGCGGTGGTCGACGACCTCAGTCTCGGTCGCGAGGAGAACCTGGCCGACGCGTTGAAGCACGACGGCGTCACGCTCGACGTGGCCGACGCCTGCGACCAGGCCGGTCTGGCCACGCTGGTCGAGCGCGACGGCCACTACGACTACTGCTTCAACCTCGCGGTGATCCCGCTGCCGCACTCGCTCGAGCATCCGCGCGAGAACGTCGACCGCAACATCGCGATGACCAGCGCGGTCTGCGAGATCGGCCGCGCCGGCGGCTTCCGCCGGCTGGTCCAGTTCTCGTCGTCGGAGGTCTACGGGACCGCGCAGGTCGACAAGATCGGCGAGGACCACCCGCTCGGTGCCCACACCCCGTACGCGGCCGCGAAGGCCGGCGCCGACCTGGTCGCGCTGAGCTACGGCACCACGTTCGACCTCGAGGTGCTCGTGGTGCGGCCGTTCAACACCTACGGCGAGCGACAGAACGACGCCAGCTACGCGGGTCTGATCCCGATCGTGGTGCGTCGCGCGCAGGCCGGCCAGCCGATCGTGATCGACGGCGACGGTGAGCAGACGCGCGACATGACGCACGTCTCCGACACGGTCCGCGGAACGCTCGCGCTGGCGGCGTCGAGTCTCTCCGGGCGCGCCTACAACCTGGGCCACGGCACCGAGGTCAGCGTCAACGAGATGGTCCGTGCGCTGCTCGCGGCGATGGACATGCCCGACCACCCGGTCGCGCACGGTCCCGAGCGCCCGGGCGACGTCCGCCGACTGCTCGCCGACGTCAGCGCGGCGCAGGAGGCCGTCGGCTTCGAGGCGCTGATCGACGTCGACGAGGGCTTCCGGCGGACCGTCCGCTGGTACCTCGACTCCTGAGCGCCTGAACGCCGCCGCGCCCGTCGGGCGGTGCCGGGACGCCCCGGCACCCGTCCCGCAGCGGCGTCCGCCTCAGCCGATCGTCGCGATCACGGCTCGCAGCTCGGTCGCGATCCGGTCCAGGTCCTCGTCGACCAGGCCCTCGTGCAGCGGCAGCGCCAGGGTCCGGTCGGCCAGCATCTGCGCGTGCGGGAGGTCACCCGGTGCGGTGCCACAGGCCTCGCGGAACGCCGGCTCCACGTGCATCGCGTAGGTGCCGAGCGTCGACTCCACGCCGCGCTCGCGCAACGCCATCACCGTCGCGTCGCGGTCGATCGCCGGATCGCAGGTCACCACGAACGCCTGGTAGGGGTGCACGTGCCCGTCGGGGATCGCCTGCGGCGTCACCCCGTCGACGGACGCGAGGCGTTCGCGGAGGCCCGCGGCGAGCACGCCCCGCCGCTCGATGACCGCACCGAACCCGGGAACCTGCTGCAGGCCGAGGGCGGCATTGAGGTCGCTCATCCGGTAGTTGAAGCCCGGCTCGATGAAGCTCATCCGCCAGCCGGTGCGCTCGGTGCCGTGGTTGCGCAGCCGGCGCAGGCGAGCGGCCAGCGCGTCGTCGTCGGTGGTGACCATCCCGCCCTCGCCGGTGGTCAGCGACTTGCGCGGGTGGAAGCTGAAGCAGGACGCGGCGCCGAACGTGCCGACCCGCCGGGCGCCGATCGCGCCGCCGAGCCCGCAGGCCGCGTCGCAGAGCAGGGCGATCCCGCGCTCCTGGAGCAGCGGCTCGATCGTGCCGTAGTCGGCCGGCAGGCCGAAGACGTCGACCGTGATCACGGCCGTGGTCCGCGGGGTCAGCGCGGCCAGCAAGGCGTCGGGATCGATCCCGTAGGTGGCGGGATCGGCGTCGACCAGCCGCAGCGTCGCGCCGCGCTGCAGCACGGAGTTGCCGGTCGCGGGGTAGGTGAAGTCCGCCACCGCGACCTCGTCCCCCGCACCGACATCGAGCCCGGCGAGGGCCAGCTCGAGCGCGGTCGTGGCCGAGGTGGTGGCGATCGCGTGCCGGGCCCCGACGAAGGCGGCGAGCGCCTCCTCGAACTCCCCGACGACCGGGCCCTGGGTCAGGTTGCCGCTGTCGAGCACCGCCTTCAGGGCGTCGAGCGTGCCCTCCGGGAACTGGGGGTCGGCCAGCCGCAGCGTCCGCTCGCTCATCGCTCGCCCCGCATCCGCAGCACGCGCGCCGGGACCCCGGCGGCGATCGACCCGGCGGGGATCTCGCCGTTGACCACGGCCCCGGCCCCGATCTGGGCGCCGGCACCGACCACCGCTCCGGGCAGCACGATCGTGCCCATCCCGACGTCGGATCCGCTCTCGATCCGTACCGGGGCGAACTCGAGCGGCGCCTCGATCACCGGGGCCGGCGGCGGCGTCTCGCCGTGGACCGAGGTCAGCACCGAGACCCGCGGACCGATCCCGACCTGCTCGCCGATCTCGATCCCACCGGCGCTCTGGAAGTAGCCGTCCTGGCCGATCCAGCTGCCCGACCCGATCGTAAACCTCCCGCGGGTGTCGGCGCGGAGCGCGGTGCGATGCCCGATGTACACGTCGTCGCCGAGGAACAGGTGCCCGGGATTGAAGATCAGGACCCCCTCCTCGATCACGCACCGTTCCCCGATCGCGCCGAGATCGGACAGTTGGAAACGGCCGTCGCCGTGAGTCCTCCACGCCATCGGGACAGGGTACCCGCGGGGCGGGCCGGCACGACGCTCGGCGACGGCCGCGAGCCGGCGGAGCGGTCACTACTCTCCCCCGGGATGTGTGGCATCGCAGGAACCTTCCGCGGCCCTCGACCCGACGCAGCGTTGCTCGGGCGGATGGCCGACGAGATGGTGCCCCGCGGACCGGACGACCACGGGGTCTGGCACGACGAGCACGTCGGACTGGCGTTCCGGCGGCTGGCGATCGTCGACCTCGACCACCGCTCCGCGCAGCCCTTGCACTGGGGTCGCTGGCATCTGGTCTTCAACGGCGAGATCTACAACCACGTCGAGCTGCGCGCCACGCTCGAGGGGCTCGGCCACGAGTTCCGCACCACCGGCGACGGCGAGGTCCTGCTGCACGCCTGGGCCCAGTGGGGCGAAGAGGCGCTCGACCGCATCAACGGGATGTTCGCCTTCGCGATCTACCACGACGAACGCCGCGAGCTGACGCTGGCCGTCGACCCGTTCGGCGAGAAGCCGCTGTTCTGGCACCGCGACGGCGATCGGGTCGTGTTCGCGTCGAGCGCACGGGCGA
Source organism: Patulibacter sp. (assembly GCA_052039575.1). Taxonomy (GTDB): domain Bacteria; phylum Actinomycetota; class Thermoleophilia; order Solirubrobacterales; family Solirubrobacteraceae; genus Patulibacter. The sequence continues at coordinate 4,329 of JBQGEK010000085.1, forward strand.
TCCAGCAGGCGGTGCCGGGCCTCGGTCGCCCCCGCGAGTCGACGCTCGCGCCCTTCCTGACCCTCGGCAGCACCGCTCCCGCCGACCAGACGTTCTTCGCCGCGATCGATCGGCTGCCGGCCGCCCACCTGATGCGGGTCGACCGCGACGGGCGGACCAGCACCCGGCGCTACTGGGAACCGCAGCCGGTGGAGGTCCCCACCCGCTACGGCGAGGCCGTCGCGCAGCTGCGCGAGCTGCTGACCGACTCGGTCCGGCTGCGGCTGCGCGCCGACGTGCCGATCGGTGGATCGCTGAGCGGTGGTGTCGACTCGACCGCGATCGTCGGGCTGGCCGCGTCGCTCGAGCCCGACGCGGCGCGGCACGCGTTCACGGCGACCTTCCCCGGGTTCGAGCGCGACGAGTGGAGGTACGCGTCGGCCGCGGCGCAGTCGATCGGCGTGACCCAGCACCACGCGGTGACGCCGACCGCGGACGAGGTGCTCCGGGATCTCGACGACCTGGTGCTCGCACAGGAGGAGCCGTTCGGGTCGCTGAGCATCTACGCCCAGTACCGGGTCAACCAGGCCGCCCACGACGCGGGCGTGACCGTGATGCTCGACGGCCAGGGGGGCGACGAGCTGTTCGGCGGCTACGCCGGGACCGCGGGCTGGGCCACCCGCGCCCGGGGACTGCGCCGGGCGATCCGGACCGCGCTGCACGACCCGATCGCGCGGCGCGAGCTTCCGGTGGCGTACGGGTCGACGTTGCTGCCGGCGGCCGTCGCGCACCGCCACCGCCGGGCGCAGGCGTCCGCCTACGTGACCCCGGAGGTGCTGGAGGCCGGCGTCCGCTACGAGCCGGGCCGCTACGCCCGGACGGTGGCGTCGAATCCGCTGCGGGCCGAGCTGCTGCGCCAGCAGTTCCACACCAGCTTGCCGCACCTGCTGCGCTACGCCGACCGCGATTCGATGGCGCACTCGCGCGAGGTCCGGCTGCCGCTGCTCGACCGGCGGGTGGCGGAGTTCGCGCTCTCCTGCCCCCCGAGCTTCCTGTACCACCGCGGCGAGACCAAGCGGATCCTGCGCGACGCGATCCGTGACCTGGTCCCGGACGTGATCCTCGCCCGCCGCGACAAGGTCGGCTTCGAGCCGCCGCAGGTGCAGTGGCTCTCGACGGCCGACGCGCGGGCGATGCTCGGCGACCTGCTGCTGGATCCCGCCGCCCGCGCCCGCGGCCTGTGGGACGCGGCGCGGATCGAGCAGGACCTGCGGGCCGAGCGGTGGTGCGACGCCCGCGGCCTCTGGTGGGCCGCCAGCGTCGAGCTGTGGATCCGGCGGTTCGCGGGGGCCTGAGCCTGGGTCGTTGTCGCCGAGCGTTAGGTGCCCGCGCGCTCGGCGTCGCGGCCGATCCGGCGGACCGTGACGCCGCGCTCGGCCCAAACCGCGGGGTCGAGGACGCTGCGGCCGTCGACGATCACCGCCGCGCCCGGCACGTCCGCCGGCTGCAGGTCGCGGTAGCGCCGGTGGTCGGCCTGGATGATCGCCGCGTCGACCGGATCGCCGTCCCACGGCTGCAGGCCGAGCTGCGTGAGCTCGTCGTCGCTCATCAGCGGGTCGCTGACCAGCGGAATCGCCCCGGCGGCGTGCAGCGCGGCGTGCAGCCCGAAGACCCCGCTGAACGCCGTCTCCTTGACGTCGCCGCGGTAGGTGGCGCCGAGCACCAGGACGCGCTTGGCGGTCAGGTCTCGAGTGGCGTCGGGCTCGGCCGCCAGCGTCTCGGTCAGCAGCTCGACCGCGTAGGCCGGCATCGCCTCGTTGACCGTGCGAGCCGCGGCCGGCAGCGTGGCGTCCGGGTCTCCCGCCAGGTAGAAGCGCGGGTAGACCGGGATGCAGTGCCCGCCGACGGCGACGCCGGGCCGGTGGATGTGACTGAACGGCTGGCTGTTGGCCGCGTCGATCACGCCGTCGATGTCGACGCCGATCTGATCCGCGTGGCGCGCCAGCTCGTTGGCGAAGGCGATGTTGATGTCACGGTAGGTCGTCTCGGCGAGCTTGGTCAGCTCGGCCGCCTCGGCCCCACCCATCGAACGCACCTCGACCGGCTTCTCCGGCGTGTCGAGCAGCCGGCGGTAGCGCTCGGAGGTCCGTTCCTCGCCGACCGTGTCGAGGCCGCCGACGAGCTTCGGGTAGTTCTCGAGGTCGGCGAAGATCCGGCCGCTGTAGACCCGCTCGGGGCTGTGCGCGGCGTGGAAGTCGCGGCCCTCGCGCAGACCGCTGGCCGCTTCCAGGCGGGACGTCACGCGCCCCCGGGTGCTGCCAACCGGCAGCGTCGTCTCGACGACGATGCTCGGCGGCGTGCCGTCGGCGCCGAACGCCGAGCCGTGCCGCGCGTACGCGGCCTCCAGGCCGCGGCCGATCGCATCGACCGCGGAGTCCAGCGCGCGCCAGTCCGGGTTGGCCTGGTCGTCGACCATCAACGGCGGCACCGCGAGCACCAGGTCGACGCCCTCGCCGATCGCCTCGACCGCGTCGACGGTCGCCCGCAGCCGCCCCGGCACGACCTCTGCGAGGCCGTCGGCCAGGCCCGTCTCACCGGGGAACGGCTCCTGGGCCGCATTGACCTGATCGACCACGGTCTGGGAGATGTCGACGCCGATCACGTCGTGCCCGTGGCGGGCGGCGTGGACGGCGAGTGGCAGCCCGATCTTGCCGAGCGCGACGACGACGACCTTCATGCGCGGACCCCGCGGTCCTCACGCGAACGGTGGGGCGTCGAGGACCCCCAGGCGAATGTCGAGCCAATCACCGGGCAAGCGTATCGGTCGACCGGTGCCCCGCGACGCCGCGGGTCGCCGTCGTCGAGCCGGCGGTTCGTCGTACCCTTCTGCCCCATGAGTCGCCGCCCGCCCCGCCCGTCGATGCACCCCAACGCGGTCGCCGAGCCGTCGGCGGTCGCCGGCGCCGGCGCGATGATCGGCGCCGACGCCCGAATCGGCGAGGACGCCCGGATCGCGCCGTTCGCCGTGATCGACGCCCGGACCACGGTCGGCGCGCGTTCGATCGTCGGCACCCACGCCGTCCTCCACCACGACGTGACCGTCGGCAACATGGTGCAGATCGGGGCCCACGCGGTCATCCATCCCGGCGTGACGCTGGGCGACGACGTCGTCGTCGGCGACCACGCCGTGCTCGGCAAGCCGCCGCGGCTGCGCGCCGGGTCGGCCGCCGCGTCCGCCGACCCGCTTCCGCCGCTGCGGATCGGCGCCGGGGCGACGATCGGGGCCGGCGCCGTGGTCTTCACCGGCAGCACGATCGGCGAGGGCAGCATCGTCGGCGACCAGGCGTTCGTCCGCGAGCGTTCGACGGTCGGTGACCGCACCGTCGTCGGCCGCGGCAGCACCATCGACTGCGACGTCACCGTCGGCGACCGCGTCAGCATCCAGACCGACGTCTACGTGACCGCCCGCAGCGTCGTCGAGGACGACGTCTTCCTCGGGCCCGGCGTCTGCACTACCAACGACGACCGGATGGCCCGGGCCCCGCTCGGCGTCGACGGCGAACCCGACCGCCAGGCCCTGGCCGACGGTCTGCGCGGCGCGCTGATCCGGCGCGGCGCCCGCGTCGGCGGCCGGGCCGTGCTGGTGCCGGGGGTCGAGATCGGCGCCGACGCCTTCATCGCTGCCGGCGCCGTCGTCACCAGGGACGTCGCTCCGGCCGTGCGGATGATCGGCGTGCCGGCTCGCGAGGCGGGTCCGGTACCCGCCGAGGACCGGCTGCGCGACTGAGACCCGACCGCTCGCCCCGCGACCGAGCGCCGCGGGGCCGGTGGCACGCTAGGCCAGGGCCGGGCGAATCGCCGCGACGACCTGCTCGGCGTCCTCGGCAGTGAACGCACCGTTGATCGGGATCGCCAGGTGGCGCCGGGCGGCTTCCTCGGTGCCGGGCAGATCCAAGCCTTCCCCGAGCTTGGCCATCGCCGGCTGGCGGTGGATCGGCACGCGGTAGTACGGCTTGGTGCCGTGTCCGGCCGCCTGCAGCGCCGCCTCGATCGCGTCGGCGCGGTCGCTGCCGATCACGTAGAGGTGCCACGCGGGGTCCGCCCCGGGGGTCGCCTGCGGCAGGTGGACCAGCTCGCCGAGCCCGGCCGCCTCGTACGCCCGTCCGCCGGCGCGGCGGACGTCGGACCAGCCGTCGAGCTGCGGCAGCATCACCCGCAGGACCGCCGCCTGCAGCTCGTCCAGCCGCGAGTTGTAGCCGACGTGGTCGTAGGTGACCTTGTCGTGCGACCCGTGGAAGCGCAGCATCCGCACCTGCTCGTCGAGCTCGGACGACGAGGTGACGATCGCGCCGCCGTCGCCGATTCCGCCGAGATTCTTGGACGGGAAGAAGCTGAAGGTCGAGATCGTTCCGAGCGCGCCCGGGCGACCGGCGTCGGAGACCGTGCCGGCGCTCTGCGCCGAGTCCTCGACGACCGGCACGCCGAGCGCCTCGATCTCCTTGACCGGAGCGACGTTGCCGAACAGGTGGACCGCGATCACGGCCTTCGTCTTCGGCGTCATCACGGCCTTGACCGCTTCCGGCGTGACGCAGTAGGTCCGCGGGTCGATGTCGCAGAAGACCGGGGTCGCGCCGGTCGGCGGGATCGCCTCGGCGCTGGCGTAGAACGTGAACGACGGCACGATCACCTCGTCGCCGGGCCCGACGCCCAGCGCGCGGAGCGCGATCGTGATCGCCTCGGTGCCGTTGGCGACGCCGATCGCGTGCTTCGCACCGAGGTAGGACGCGAACTCCTGCTCGAAGGCGGTGACCTCGGGGCCGAGGATGAACGCTCCGGAATCGACGACCCGGGCGATCGCCGCGTCGATCTCGGAGCGCAGCGCGCGGAGCGGCGTGACGGTGTCGAACAACGGTACGGGCATGGGCGGGAATGCTGACAGACCGTCGATCGAGCAGCGGTCCACGTCGGCAGCAGCGCACGCGGGTCCGTGGCGGACCGCGGCGAGCGGGAAGCGCGGACTAGCATCGTGCGCCATGCGGCCCCGCCGGATCCTCGTCGTCACCTACTACTACCCGCCGAATCCGAGCATCGGCGGCCACCGCTGGGCGGCGATGACCCGGTGCCTGCGCGAGGCCGGTCACGACGTCACCGTGCTGACGACCACGATGAACGGGACACTCGAGGACGACGCGGAGCAGCAGGTGATCCGCGCCTGGGATCTGCAGGCCGCCGACGGGATCCGCAAGCTCGTGCGTCGGGCTCCGATGGAGACCGCCGCGACCGGCAAGGGCGGCGCGCCGACCACGGCCGCGCCCGCCCCGCGCTGGATGACCCACGGCCTGGTGCCCGACAGCGGGATCGTCGCGTGGGTGCCCGCCGCGGTCCGTGCCGCGCGCCGGATCGTCCGCGAGCGGCAGATCGACTGCGTGATCACCAGCGCGCCGCCGGACTCCGTGGCGACGGTGCCGCTGTTCCTGGGCCGTGACCGGCCGGCGTGGATCGCCGACTTCCGCGACGGATGGACCTTCGAGCCGCTGCGCGGCGCATGGCCGACGAGCCCGCAGGCGCGGCTCGACGCTCGCTTGGAGCGCAAGGTCACCCGCAGCGCCGAGGTCGTGATCGGCGCGACCGAGCCGATCGCCCGGGACTTCTCCGCCCGGCTCGGAGCGAACAGCGCCTACGTACCGAACGCGTGGGACCCGGCGCTCGACGAGGCGTTCGACGCCGCATCGCCCGTCCCGCTCGACCCCGAGCGCTTCAACCTGGTCTACACCGGCCAGCTGAGCGGCCCGGCCGGACGCGATCCCCGCCCGCTGCTGGAAGCGATCAATCGGCTCGTCGACGAGCGCGGGGACGCGGCACGGCGACTGCGTCTGGTCCTCGTGGGCGGCCTCGACCAGCACGACGCCGACCTGCTCGCGGAGCTCGACCGTCACGGCCTGGTCGAATCGGTCGGCCAGCAACCCCGTGACGTCTCGATCGCGACGCAGCGAGCCGGTGACGCGCTGCTGCTGCTGACCACGCCCGGCCACGCCTCGCACGCCACCGGCAAGCTGTTCGAGTACCTGGCTGCGGAGCGCCCGATCCTCGCGCTCGCCAGCGGCAGCGCAGCGGCGCAGATCATCGCCGACACCCGGACGGGCCTCTCAGTGCCGCCGGACGACGTCACCGCGATCACCGGCGCGCTCGGCCGCCTGCTCGACGGCGAGACCACAGCCTACGATCCGGATCGCGATGAGCTCGCCCGCTACCGCTACCCCGGTCCCGCCGACCACGTGGAGCGGCTGGTCGAGCAGGCGATCGCGCGGCGGACGCCGGGCGGCTGAGTAGCCCGGTCGGTCAGGCGACGGCGGCGGGCGAGACCAGACGCTCGATCGCCTCGACCACGCGCTCGCCGGCCCGGCCGTCGCCGTACAGCTCGGGCCGCTCCGCGGGCACCGGGCGCGCGACCGCGGCCACGGCAGCATCCGGGTCCAGGTCGACGAGGTGGTTCCAACCAACCTCGACGGTCTCGGTCCACTCGGTGGTGTCGCGGAGCGTCACGCAGCGGACGCCCGCCAGGTACGCCTCCTTCTGGACGCCACCGGAGTCGGTGACCACGGTCTCCGCGCCGACCAGCAGCGTGGCGAAGTCCATCGGACCGACCGGGTCGATCAGCCGGATCCCCGGAGCGGACCGCAGGCGGTCGTCGAGCCCGAACTCGTTCAACCGAGCCGCCGTACGGGGGTGCAGCGGGAGGACCAGCGGGACGTCCTCCGACGCGATCGCCGTCAGCGTCTCGATCACCGCCGTCAACCGCTCCGCCGTATCGACGTTGCCGGCGCGGTGCACGGTCGACAGCCGGTAGCCGCCGGGGCGCAGGTCGCGCTCGGCCAGCCACGCCGCGGCCCGGTCGCGGCCCTTCGGGTGAACCATCATCGTCACGTCGGTCATCACGTCGCCGACGTCGACCACGCGCTCGACCAGACCCTCGCCCCGCAGGTTCTCGATCGCCGCTGCGGTCGGGACCAGCAGCAACGACGAGAGGTGGTCGCAGACCACGCGGTTGCGCTCCTCCGGCATCCGCTGGTCGTAGGACCGCATGCCGGCCTCGACGTGGACGAGCGGGATCCCGAGGTCGGCTGCCACCAGCGCCGCGGCCAGCGTGGTGTTGGTGTCGCCGTAGACCAGCACCGCGTCGACGGCGCCGAGCCCGCGCACCAGCGTCTCGAGCTCGGAGATCATCCGCGAGGTCTGGGCCAGGTTGGTGCCGCCGCCGAGGCTGAGCTCGTGGTCGGGGACCGGCAGCTCGAGCTCGCGGAAGAAGACCGCCGAGAGCACGTCGTCGTGGTGCTGGCCGGTGTGGACCAGGATCTCCTCGTGCCGCTCGCGCAGCGGCCGCGAGACGGCCGCGGCCTTGACGAACTGCGGGCGGTTGCCGACGACGGTGACGATGCGCATCGGTCAGGCATCGTTGCAGACCGCACCACGGCGTCCCGGCCGGTGGCCGGCGACGCGGGACACGAGCCGCGTACCAGCGCAGTGCCGGTCGGCTCGAAGTAGCCTCGGTTCGGTGCTTCCCCGGCCGCTCGTGCTCGCCCTCGCGCTGGGGTTGACCCTCTCCGCCTGCTTCTCCGCCTGCGGTGGCGGAGGCGGCGAGGAGGCGGAGGCAAGCCTGGTCGGGACCGGAACGGCGACGCCGCGCACGTCGGGCGAGACCGCCACGACCCGCAGCGAGCCGCGGACGCGGAAGTACTCCCACACCGGCGTCTACGAGCCGTTCACCTCGATCGTCACCCGCCGATACAAGAACCCGTACCGGATGCGGCGCGGAGTTCCGATGGTGGACTATCCGCACGGGGCGCACCGGAACCCCGTCACGACCGCCCAGCTCGGGTTGATCAGCTGGTCGCAGTGGAAGCGGTTCCGGATGCGCGGCGCGCTGACCGTCGCCCTGCGGCAGGCCGACTGGCTGGTCAGCACGCAGCCGCGGTCGGGGATGTGGGAGTTCGACTTCGCCTACGAGGCGCCCGGCACGACGCTGAAGCTGCGGAAGGGCTGGAACTCGGGCCTGGCCCAGGGCCAGGCGATCTCGCTGCTCGTCCGCGCCTACGACCACACCGGCAAGCGCAAGTACCTGACCGCGGCCCGGCGCGCCGCCACGCCGATGTCCCGCCCGGTCGTGCGGGGCGGCCTCGCCCGGCAGCTCGATGGCCGCGGGGTCTGGTTCGAGGAGTACCCGACCGATCCGCCGTCCTATGTGCTGAACGGGAACCTGTTCGCCATCGTCGGGGTCTGGGATCTCTCGCGGATCGACCGCAAGCACGGAACGCTGTTCCGCCGGGCCGCCGAGACTGCGGCGCGCAGCCTGCGGCAGTTCGACGACGGTCAGGGCAGCGCCTGGTACGACCTGCTCTACCGCCGCGGCTACGACAAGCACGTGGCTGCTCCGGTGTACCCGCCGCTGGTCGAGGATGCCCTGCGGGTGCTCGGCCAGATCTCCGGCCGACGGGAGTTTGTCCGCTGGGCCGACGCCTGGCGCGCCCCCGCTCAGCCGCAGGACGGGTAGCCGCCGGCTACTGCCCGATCCGCATCCGCAGCGAGCGCAGCGCGCCGATCGAGCGGTCGATGCCGAGCCCGGTACGCGGACGCGGTCCGGCGCGGCGGCCGGCGCGCCAGCCCGCGAGACGGCCGCGGCTCGCCGCGAGGTCGCGCGAGCGCACCGCGGCGCCGGCGCCGACGACCAGCTCGACGGCGAGCGCCCGCGGGCCATGGCGACCGCGCAGGATGCCGTAGGCCCGCAGCAGGTAGCCGCGGCCGAAGCCGGAGTTGCGCCGCTGGCGCGGCGATCCGACGCCGATCGTGGCGCCGCCCAGGTGGACCCCGCGCGCCTCCGCCACCGCCGTCGCTCCCCATCCGGCGCCGCGCAGCCGCAACGCCAGATCGAGCTCTTCGCCGTACATGAAGATCCGCTCGTCGAGCACGCCGACCTGGTCGAGCGCGGCGCGACGGAAGGCCGCCACCGCCCCGTAGGGACCGAGCAGCGTCGGCGCTGGGCCCTCTGCGGCCGCCGGCGCCTGGCCGGGCAGCCGCAGGAAGCCCGCGACCGTGACGTCGGCGCAGATCCCGAACGCGTCGATCAGCCCGTCCGGCCGCAGCAGCAGCGGGCTGGCGCTCCCGAGCGACGCGTCGGCCGCCAGCGGCGCGATCAGCCGCTCGAGCATCTCCGGCTCGGCCTCGACATCGCTGTTCATCAGCACCACGAATTCGCTGTCGCCGATCGCCACCCCGCGGTTGCAGGCTCCGCCGTAGCCGACGTTCTCGGTCAGCACGAGCAGCTCGACCTCCGGGAACGCCGCCCGGATCCGGGCGACCGTGTCGTCGGGCGAGACGTCGTCGACGACCACCACGCGGTGCGGCAGCGTCTGGGCCCGCAGACAGCGCAGGCAGCGCTCGGTGACGGCCCACCCCCCGTGGGTCGGAATCACCACGTCGACGGTCGGAGCCGGCAGCTCACCCGCCGGACGCTCGGCGTCCGCGCTCACGCCGGACGGTAGCGCTGGACGAGGTAGGCGCCGTGCCGGCGGTCGATCCGCGTGGCCACCCGGGACGCCCGCTCACCCAGGGGGTAGTAGCCGGCGGTCAGGTCGACCTCGATTCGCAGCCCGTGATGCGCCGCCAGCTCGCGCAGCGCGCGGTTGGTGAAGATCCGGCGGTGCATCGGGTACGGGGATCCGGCGTCGTGATCGTCGACGTTGAGCGGATTGCCCACGATCACCTCGTCGCTGACGTGGTTGGGCATCGGCTGCCAACCGGCGACCAGTGATGCGACGTTGTGCCAGCTGGCGAGGTTGTTGGTCGACAGGACGACGTACCCGTTCGGCTTCAGCACCCGCCGGATCTCGCGCAGGAAGACATCGGTGTCAGCCAGGTGCTCGATCACCTGGTTGCTGACGATCGCGTCGATCGATCCATCCTCGAACGGCAGCTCTCCCCCGAGATCGATGGCCAGGATCTCGATTCCGCGGGACTCGGCCTGGGCCGCCAGCGTCGGCTCGGTCTCGACCCCGATCGTGCGGGCGGGCCGGGCTCGTTCGGCGAAAGCCGCGGTGAACGCGCCGTCTCCGCACCCGAGATCGACCAGCGTCCCTCCGGGAATCGGCAGCGCCTGTTCGACGATGGTCTGGTTGTTGACGTCGGACGCGACGTGGTAGAGGCGCCGAACGCGGTCGAGAATAGCCACCCGGGCAGCTTACGGCCTGCCCCGGTGCGCCCGCCCCCCGTCGACAGCGGACGAGCGCGCGGCGTAACCTGCGCCCCCGTGCGGATCTGCCTGATGTACGACTGCCTGTTTCCCTGGACCGTCGGCGGCGCGGAACGCTGGTACCGCAACCTCGCCGAGCGGCTCGCGGCCGATGGTCACGAGGTCACGTACCTGACCCTGACCCAGTGGGACGAGGCCGACGCGCCGGCGATCCCCGGCGTGACCGTGATCCCGGTCGGGCCTCGGATGGAGCTGTACGACGGCACGCGCCGCAAGATCGGCCCGCCGCTGCGGTTCGGCCTCGGGGTCTTCGCGCATCTGCTGCGTCACGGCCGCCGCTACGACGTCGTCCACACGGCGTCGTTCCCGTTCTTCTCGCTGCTCGCCGCGGCGGTCGCACGGCCGCTCGGCCGGTACCGGGTCACCGTCGACTGGTTCGAGGTCTGGAGCCGCGAGTACTGGCGCGGCTACCTCGGCGCCGTCGGCGGACGGGTCGGCTGGACCGTCCAGCGGCTCTGCGCGTGGGTTCCGCAGACCGCCTACGTCTTCAGCCGACGCCACGCGAAGCGACTCGGCACCCTCGGGCTGCGCGGCGGCACCACGCGCCTGACCGGCATGTACGGCGGGTCGTTGGAGCCGCCCGCTCCCTCGTCCGCCGCGACACCGCCGACGGTGGTCTACGCCGGGCGGATGATCCCCGAGAAGCGGGTCCCGCTGGTCGTCGACGCGATCGCCGCCGCCCGCCGCACGGTCCCCGAGCTGCGCGGGCGGATCTTCGGCGCCGGACCCGAGCTGGAGCTCGTCCGCGAGCGGATCGCCGCGCTCGGCCTCGAAGACGTCGTCGACCTGCCCGGGTTCGTCGACGGCGACACGCTCGACGCCGCGATGCGGTCCGCAACCTGCGTGCTGCAGCCGTCCGCACGCGAGGGCTACGGGATGGTCGTGATCGAGGCCGCCGCGCACGGCGTGCCGGCGATCGTCGTCGACGGCCCCGACAACGCCGCCGTCGAGCTGGTCGACGAGGGACAGAACGGCTTCGTCGCCGCGCAGCCGACCGACGAGGCGATCGGGGCCGCGATCGTCTGCTGCGTCGAGGGCGGAGACGAGCTGCGCGGCGCGACCCGCGCCTGGTTCGCGGAGAACGCCGAACGCACGTCGCTCGACCAGTCGCTGCGAACCGTGTCGGCCGGCTACGCCGCGGACGTCGCCCCGTCGTCGGAGAGCGCCCGCTCGTAGCTGCGAGCGGTCTGTTCCGCGGTCCGCGTCCACGAGAACTCGGACGCCCGGGTCAGCCCGGCGTCGCGCAGCCGCTCGCGCAGCCCGGCGTCGCCGAGCAGTCGTTCGATCGCCACCCTGATCGACTGCGGATCGGCGGGGTCGAACAGCAGCGACGCCCCGGCGACGATCTCCGGCAGCGACGCCCGGTCCGAGCACGCGGCCGGCACACCACGCGCCATCGCCTCGAGCGCCGGCAGGCCGAAGCCCTCGTAGAACGACGGGAAGACGTGGGCGACGCAGAGTCGCCACAGACCTTCGACGTCGGCCCGCGACAGCCACCCGGGGAAGCGGATCTCGTCGCTGACGTTGCGTGCGGCCGCCTGCTGCAGCAGCACCCGCTCGTGCTCGGTCGCATAGCCGGGCACGACCAGGACCGGCCGGCGGTCGGGCGGGATCGAGGCGATCGCGTCGATCAGCCCTTCGACGTTCTTGTGCGGGCGCTTGGCAGCCAGGCTGAGCAGCACCGGGCGGTCGCCGAGCCGCAGCCGCGCCCGCAGCTCGGTCTCCGGCGTGGGCACGAACGACGCCGACGGCAGCGTGGTCGACAGGTGCACCACGTCGACGTCGGCCTCCGGGGTCCCGATCAGACGGACGACGTCGTCCTTCGTCGACTGGGAGTCGGCGATGATCCGCCGCGACGCGCGGATCGCGCTCGGAACCAAGATCCGCATCCCCAGGCCCCGCAGGCCGAAGTGCGCGTCGGGCGCGACGGCGTAGTGCAGGTCGTGGACCGTGGTCACCCGGGGTGGACCGCCGGCCCAGCGCGCCGGGCCGGTCGACGCGAGGCTGTGGATCAGCGCGGCGCCCTGCTCGTTCGCGATCCGCGGCACGTGGCGCTGCTCGCCCCACACCCACTGCTTGCGGTCGCGGGCGTCGACATCGGCCACCACCGACGGAACGGCGTCGTTCCAAGGCGCCTCGCGATCCTCCGCGGCCACCCGGTTGACGATCGCCACCGGCTCGATCCCGTCTATCGCCGCCAGCCGCGGCAGCAGCTCGCGGGCGTAGACCTCCATCCCACCCGTCTCACCGGGTACGAGGTAGATCAGATTCAACGCGACACGACGGGATGGACTGGCCATGACGGCGGAGATGGTCTCACGCCCCGCGGCCCGACGTGGCGACGCCGAGCGGCCGCGACGGCCACGTCGTTCGCGCCGCGCCTCGACCGGCCGGCATGCGGCGGCCTGCTCGCCCGGTCAGTCGCGCGTGACGTCCAGCCGGGCCAGGTCGGCGTCGACCATCTCGCCGACCAGCGCGGCGAACGGGGTCCCGGGAATCCAGCCGAGGGTCTCGCGGGCCTTGGTCGGGTCGCCGACCGGCGGCCACGGCTCCGGACCGCGCACGAACCGGGGGTCGACGACCACGCGGTCGCGCGCCGTTCCGTCCTCGCCCACCACGTGACGGTCCACCCCGGCCGCCGCGAAAGCCGTGTCGACGAGGTCTCCGACGGTGTGCGGGACGCCCGACGCGAAGACGTAGTCGTCCGGGGTCTCGTGGCGCACCGCGAGCACCATCCCCGCGACGATGTCGCGGGCGTGCGACCAGTCGCGGACGGCGGCCTGGTCGCCGAGCGTCAGCTCGTCGGCGCGCCCGGCGGCGATCGCCGCGACCCCCGCGGTGACCTTGCGCGGCAGGAACCGCTCGGGGCGCCGCGGCGACTCGTGGTTGAAGGTGATCGCCGAGACCAGGAAGCGATCGTGGTGCGCGCGCAGCGTGCGGACCAGTCCGTACGCCGCCAGCTTGGCCACGCCATACGGGCTGCGCGGGTGCTTCGGCGCGTTCTCGGCCTGCGGCGAGACCCCGGCGTCGCCGAAGATCTCGCTCGAGCTGGCGACCAGCACCCGGCAGCCTTCGAGCGTCCCCGCGGCGGCGAGCACCGCCGCGGTGCCGGTGACGATCGCCGCCGTGACCTCGGTCGGGTCGTTCCACGAATCCGGAACGAAGGTCGGTGCCGCCAGGTGGTAGATCTCGTCGGGCGCCACGTCGAGGATCGTCTGCCGCAACGCCGCAGGGTCGAGCAGGTCGGCCGCAACCAGCTCGACCCGGCCCTCGAGCTCCTCGAGCCCGGCCGCCCCGAGCGCGCCATCGAGGTGCCGGACCGTCCCGACGACCTCGTCGCCATCCGCCGTCAGCTGCTCGGCCAGGTATCCGCCGTCCTGCCCGGTGATCCCGGTGATCAGCACCCGGCGAGCCATCAGGCGTTCACGTTCCCCGCGCTCAGCATGCCCGTGGAGGCTATCCGCGTCCCGACCCGACCGCCGTGCGCCGCCCGAGGCGCCAGCGAGGCGCGCGCGACGCACGGCCGATATATGCCGTATTCCCGCGGTTTCCCCTGCAACACAGCGCCCACCACGCGCTCCCGCACCCCCGACCGTTATCGTTACCGCAACCTTTGGGCACCCGCTGGGTTCATGTTGATGTCCCCTGCGTCGCCGATATCCCCCTCTCGGCGCCCTGGTTTCCCTATGCACGACGACAGGCACCCCGTCTCCAACGCTGACGTGCTCCGTGCACTGACGGTCCCCCCGCCGCAGGTGGAGGTCCTTGGTGTGCCGATCGCCCTCACCACCTACGAGGGCACGGTGGCATGGATCGACGCGATGGTCGCGTCGCGGCGCCAGGCCTACGTCTGCGTGGCGGCCACCCACACCGTGATGGCCTGCCAGGAGGACCCCGAGCTGCGCGAGGCGGTGCTCGGAAGCGCCCTGACCGTGCCGGACGGCCAGCCGCTCGTCTGGGCGCTGAACCTGCTCGGCCATGCGCAGCCCAATCGCGTCTACGGCCCGACGTTGATGGAGGAGCACTGCCGGCACGCTGCCACCAACGGCACCCGCGTATACCTCTACGGTGGCCGTGACCGCCACGCGCTCGACACCCTCTCGCGCAACCTCCGCGCCCGGTTCCCCGGCCTGCAGATCGTCGGTAGCTGGTCGCCGCCGTTCCGCGCGCTGACCGAGCAGGAAGAGGACCAGATCGCCGCCGAGATCAACGCGTCCGGCGCCGACGTGGTCTGGGTCGGGATCGGCGTGCCGAAGCAGGAGAAGTGGATGGCGCGGATGCGCCCCCAGCTCGACGCACCGGTGCTGCTCGGCGTCGGGGCCGCCTTCGACTTCCACGCCGGCCTGGTGCCCCAGGCCCCGCCGTGGATCCAGTCCCGCGGCCTGGAGTGGGCGTTCCGCCTGGTCCAGGAGCCGAAGCGGCTGTGGCGGCGCTACGCCCGCTACAACCCGCGCTTCGTCCGTCAGTTCACCGCGCAGCTGCTGCGGCAGCGGCGCTCGGGCCAGCCGGCCGCCCCGGTGGTCCGCTCGGGTCCGCCGCCGCGTCCGATCGCGGCCGCGCCGCGGCCCGTCACCCCCGCCGGGCGCTAGGCCCGGCGCGCGGTCGCTAGCCTTTCCTCCGTGGATCTCGACGTCGCCGTCGTAGGCGTGGGCCGGGTCGGCCTGCCCCTCGCTCTCGCCTTTGCCGATACCGGGCTGCGAACGCTCGGGGTCGACGTCAACACCGAGATCGTCGAGGCCGTCGAGAACGGCCGGATGCCGTTCGAGGAACCAGGCGCCGAGCAGATCATGGCCCGCGTCAAGGACGCCGGGCGGCTCGAGATGTCGGCCGACGTGACGCAGGCCGCCCGCGCGCGGCACATCGTGCTGACGCTCGGCACCCCGAGCTTCAGCCATATCGAGATCGACGTCAGCCAGATCCGCAGCGTCCTCGACGCCCTGCTGCCGCATCTCCGCGAGGGCCACTGCCTGGTGCTGCGATCGACGATCGCCCCCGGCACCACCGAGTTCGTCGCCGGCTACCTCGAGATGCACCGCGGGTTCACCGTCGGCGAGGACATCTTCGTCGCGCACGTGCCCGAGCGGATCGCCGCGTCGCGGTTCTTCCACGAGATCCACACCCTGCCGTGCATCGTCGGTGGGTTCGGGGCGCGCTCCGGCGAGGTCGCGGCGGAGCCGTTCGTCGGCCTCGGCGCCCCGATCGTGCAGACGACGCCGATCCAGGCGGAGCTGGCGAAGATCTGGACCAACATCCTGCGCTACGCCGAGTTCGCGCTCCCCAACCGGTTGATGATGGAGTGCGAGCAGTTCGGCGCCAACGTCTTCGACGTGATCGAGCTGATCAACCAGGACTATCCGCGCGGCGGCATGAAGCGGCCCGGGATGACCGCCGGCACGTGCCTGCGCAAGGACTTCACCTTCAGCGAGGAGCGCTCCTCCGCCCCGGGGATGCTGCTCGCCGTCAGCCGGGTGCACGAGTCGGTTCCGCAGTTCCTCGTCGACGGGGTGCGGCGTCGCCTGCCCGAGACCAGCTTCCGCGGCCGCAAGGTCGCGGTGCTCGGCCTGGCATTCAAGTCCGATACGGACGACGAGCGCGACTCGCTCTCGTTCAAGCTGATCCGGCTGCTCGAGCGGGACCTGGCGCTGGTCGCCGCCCACGACCCCCACAGCCCGTCGTCGACGCTGACCCTCGAGGAAGCGGTCACCGGCGCCGAGGCCGTGGTCCTGGCGACCAACCACTCGACCTGGCAGAACGCGGCCACGCTCGAACGGATCGCCCAGCTCGCCGCCCCCGGCGCGGTGCTCGCCGACCCGTGGAACTGCTTCGGCCAGAACGCGGTCTTCGGCGACGTGCGGGAGCTTGCCGCCGCCGGTTCCCCCAGCACCCTCACGCGGTCCGTCGGCAGCGTCGGCTGATCGGGGCGGTCCGCCACGTCGGCCTCGGGTCCTGGTCCCGGGGGCGAGCTATACGCTGAGGGGAATGTCTCGCGTACTCGTCACCGGCGGTGCCGGCACCATCGGTGCAGCCGTCGTCCGCCGCCTGCTCGCCGACCCACGCTTCGAGGTCCGGGTCTCCGACCAGCGCGACGCCCCCGGATGGATGCGCGAGGGCTGTGAGATCCACCAGGGCGACCTCCGCGACCGCGACGAGGCGACGCGCGCCTTGGACGGCTGCAGCCACGTGATCCACCTGGCGGCGATCGTCGGCGGGATCGGCAACTTCCACAAGCTGCCCTACACCCTGACCGACGTCAACTCGTCGCTCTACAACAGCGTGATGGGCGCCGCGATCGCCGCGCAGGTCGAGCGCTTCACCTACGTCTCGAGCTCGATGGTGTTCGAGAACGCGACGACGTTCCCGACCAAGGAGTCCGACGTCGACCGCGTCCCGACCCCGACGTCGGCCTACGGGTTCTCGAAGCTGACCGGCGAGATCCAGATCAAGGCCGCCCACCAGGAGCACGGCCTGCCCTTCACGATCGTCCGACCGTTCAACGCCTACGGACCGGGCGAGATGCCCGAGGACGAGCCGGGGATCGCCCACATGGTTCCCGACGTGATCAAGAAGGTGCTGGCGCTGCCCGCGGGCGCGCCGCTGCCGATCTTCGGGCAGGGCGACCAGACCCGCACGCTGACCCACGTCCAGGACATCGCCGACGGGATCGTCACCGCGACCGGCCACGCCGCCGGGCTCAACGAGGACTTCAACATCTCGGCCGGCGACGAGCGGACGATCGCGGACGTCTGCCGGGTGATCTGGGAGCAGTGCGGACGGACCGACGAGCTGGTCTTCGAGCACCTGCCGACCTTCGAGGTCGACGTCCAGCGCCGCTGGCCGGACGTGTCGAAGGCCAAGGCGCTGCTCGACTGGGAGTCGCAGATCCCGCTCGACCGCGGGATCGCCGACACCGTCGCCTGGCTGCGGACGGTCTGACCCAGTACCGCCGCTCGCCGACCGGTCCCGGCTCGACGCGCACCGCGTGCCCGAGCCCGACTCGACCGGTTGGCCGCGGGCGTCGGAACGACCAGCTGTCGCCGCAGGCCTTCGGATCAGCGCCGCGGGATCCGCACCGTCGACGTGCGCGACGCCGGCGCGTGGATCTCCGACCCGGCGTACGACGCCCGGACGCTCAGCCGGCGGAAGCCCTTGGGCACCGTGAGCGTGAAGTTCGCGCGGCCGTTCGCGAGCCGCACGATGCGCGTCCGGTCGAGCGTGCGCTTGCCCTGCTTGCCCCGAACCTGGATCCGGACCGACCCGCGGGCGTCGCCCGGCTTGGTGGTCGCCGTGACCGTCAGGCGCTGGCGCCGCTTGGTGCCCTTACCCGTGGCCGAGACCCGACGGCTGACCGCGAGGCTGGTTCTGGCGGGCGTCACGCCCGGCTCCACAGGCGGCGTCGGAGAGATCGGCGGCAAGCACATCGGGGTCGCGCTGCCGCCGACACCGCCGGCGTGGCCCGGCGAGAAGTCGACGTTGCCCGCCGCATCCTCGAGCCACAGGCGGAGGGTCCAGTTCTCACCGGCGCAGGTGCCCGGACGCGGGAGGAGGAGAACCCGGTCGAGCGAGAGCCGGAACGGCTCCGCCGGCCCGTCCCCGGTCCTGCACTGCGTCCCGAGGCCGCCCCACCCGCGGCAGAGCTCCCAGTGGACGCGGGTGACCGGGGCAGCACCGTCGACAGGGCTCTGCCAGCTCACGGTGTTGCCGACCCACCGGACGTCGGTCGGCGGGCCCGGTGCCGTGCGGTCGACGACCACCGACGAGCGCGTCGCCGGTCCCTTGTGCTCGCCGAGCTCGAACCAGACCCACACGGTACCGACGAGCTCGTCCGGCGTCGGGATCGTGATCGACGTCGACGAATCGCCAACCACGGTGCTGACACAACCGTCGGCAGTCTCCGAGGTCGGCGCGACGTCGGCGTCGCTGCAGAGCGCCCAGTGCGTGGTGGCCCCGGCCGGAACGCCGTCCGGGACGGACCAGCTGACGGAGACCGACGTCGCCTGGGTCGGTCCGGCTGGTTCCACGACGAGATCGGTGGGGACCGGAAGCGGTGGCGCCGCGTGCGCCGTGCTGGCGTGCGCCGTGCTGGCGAGCGCCAGCATCGCGGAGGCCACCACGCCGGCCGCGCTGCGACGAAGTACGCGTACGGCAGGAGGACAAGCCATGCGGGCACCGTAAATGATACGGGGTGTCGGCGCCGGTTCGCGGTCGCGCGCGCTCAGCCGTCGCCGTAGGCCGCGCGCAGCCCCGCGGCGATCGCTTCGCCGTCGGTGACGGCCCGGGCCGCGTCGCGCTGGCGTCGACCCGCGTCGTGGTCGTCTGCGATCCGGGCCCACGCCGAGCCCAGCGCCTCCGCGTCGCCCGCCGGGACCCGCGCGTCGTCGGGGACCAGCTCGCGCAGCGCGCCGACGTCGCTGGCGACGACCGGCAGGCCGCGCAGCATCGACTCGGCCGCCGCCAGTCCGAAGGTCTCGTGGGCCAGGGAGGGTGCGAGCTCGACCGCCGCCGATGCCCGCAATGTGGCGAGCTCGTCGGGGGTCAACCGACCGACGAAGCGGACCTGCGGCAGGTCGCGGGCCGACGCTCGCAGCTCCGCGTCGAGCGGGCCGTCGCCCGCCACCACCAACGCGCGCCCACTGATCCGCGCCGCCTCGATCGCGACCGACACCCCCTTCTCGGGCGACAGTCGCCCGGCGAAGATCGCCGGGCCGTGCGGGTCGGGCGTGATCGAGGGACCGACGTCGACCGGGTGCGGCACCACGTGGACGCGCTCCGGAAGCGGGGCGCCGAGCGTGCCCAACCGGTCGAGGGCGGCCCGGCTCGGGACCACCACCGCGTCGCTGGTGGCGAGCAGTGCCCGCTGCTGGCGACCGATCCCGGCCGCGTAGACCAGCGACTCGGCGGTGTTGCCGCGGCAGGCGTGACGCACCCCGGCAAGCGTCCGACGGCCGTGGCACGACGTGCAGTCCCGACCGTCGCGGACGCAGGTGCCGATCGCGCAGACCAGCCGGTAGTTGTGCAGGTGGAGCACGACGCGGGCCCCGGCGGCGCGCGCCGCCCGCAGCGCCCGAACGCCGAGCGTCGGATGCAGGTTGTGCGCGTGGACCACGCGGGCCCGGTGCTCGCGGACCGCGGCGGTCACCTCGTCGGGATCGAGACCACCCTGCAGCAGCCCCCGCGCCGCCCGCACCGCGCCGGTGCTCGTCGAGTCGCGTTCGAGCAGCGCGGTCGGCTCGCCGAGTCGTTCCTCGGTCAGCTGCCGCAGTCCGACGATCGCGCGCTCCTCGCCGCCGAGCGTGCGGTAGCGGTGGTGCAGGTGGAGGATCACCGCGTATACCGGCTGACGATCGTCTGGTCCTTGCGCGGGCCGCGCACCCGCCAGGCGATCACGACGCGGTCCTCCGACTCGACGCGGATCTCGCCGCGGTAGTGGTCCTCACCGCAGGGATGGTCGACCTGGCTCCGTCCGTCCGCCAGGTCGAGCGGGTGAAAGAACCGCTGGTCGTCGAACCGCACCTCCCAGCCGGCGTCGCTCGGCCGGATCAGCAACACCCGCGACGCCGATCCCGCGTAGTCGCCGAGCTGCGCGTCGCCGGTCTCGATCCAGCGCAGCCCGCCCGCCTCGGCCACGAACTCGGCCGTTCCGACGAACCGGCCCGAGCGGTCGTCGAACGCCTCGTGGAGGTCGCGGTCGACCTGCCACGTCCCGGCCAGGAAGGACACCGGGTCCGCCACCGGAAGCGTGTTCTCGGGTTCGGGCATCCTCGGGCAGAGTACGGGCGATGGGAGCGCCACGCGCTCCGTATAGCCTAGGGGCCTGCTCGTGCCCCGTCCCTCCGCCACCGTGGCGATCCCCACCGCCGGCCGCCCCGGATACCTCGATCACGCGCTGCGATCCGTCGTTCCGCAGGCGACGCGGCTCGGCGTCGACGTGCTCGTCGTCGACGACGGCCCGTCCGCGGAGACCCGCCGAACCGCGGAGCAGCACGGCGTTCGCTGCGTCACGCACCCGCGCCAGCGGGGGTTGAACGCGGCGCGCAACGCCGCGATCGCCGCCAGCGACCGCGACCTGATCTGCTTCCTCGACGACGACGTCGAGGTCGGTCCAGGATGGCTGGCGGCGTTGCTCGACGCCGCGGCGGATCCCTCGATCGACGCGCTGGGCGGACCGATCGACGTCTGGCTCGAGGGCCGGGGGGACGTGGTCCGCGAACGCCCCGCGATCAGCACCCTGCGCCTCTCCCCCGACGTCGACCAGGACACCGATCGGCTGTGGGGCGCGAACCTGGCGGTCCGGCGGAGCGCGATCGAGCGGATCGGCGGGTTCGACCCGTCGCACACGATGCCGAGCGGCGACGAGGAGGAGTGGCTGGCGCGACTCCGGGCCGACGGCGGCCGGGTCCGATACGTCGCCGGGGCCGGCGTGCTGCACCGCCGGATCGCCGCCGACGCGTCGACCCGCGCGCTCGCCCGCGCCCAGTGGTTCCGCGGCCACGCCGCTCGCCAGGCCGACCTGCGTGCCGCGCGACCCGACGCCGACCGCCCCGCTCCCGCCCCCGGCGTCGGCGCCGAGCTGCGGAACCTGGCCGCCAACCTGGCTGGGCTGGCTCGCCACCGCGACGCGTCGCGACGCTGGACCACCGCCCACGCGGCCGGACGGGTCCACGAGGCCCTGACCGGCTACCCGCCCGCGGGTCCGGCGACGCCCGGGACGGACGACTTCCTCGCGGGCACCAGCGGGGTCGTCGCCGGCAAGCGCGAAGCGCTGCTCGCCCTGCACGACCGCTGGCTCGACCTGCGGCTGGCCGCCCGTCGCAGCGGGCGCGCCTTCGACCGTCTCGCCGCTGCCGCCCCCCGCCAGCGGATCACCGTCGTCGTTCCGGCACGCCCGCAGAACGCGGCCAACGTCGCCGCCTGCACCGAGCAGCTGCGCTCGGCTCGCCACGACGTCGACCTGCAGGTGGTCGATCCGGCCGGACGTCCGCGGTTCCAGACGGTCGAGGAAGCCGCACTGACCGAGGGCACGATCCGCGGCGACTGGCTGCTGCTGGTCGACGACGACGTCCAGCTGGTGCCGCGGTTCCTCGACCGCCTGCTCGGCCTGGCCGTCGCGGCCGGGCTCGATCTCGCCCAGCCGGCGCAGCGCCGCCACGGGCACGCCGCCTGGCCGGTCACCCGCCGTGAGCCGGGCCTGCTCTGGCGCGAGACGACGTTCGTCGAGATCGGCCCGGTGACGTTGCTGTCGCGGCGCGCCGCGGACGAGCTGCTGCCGTTCCCCCCCGACGCCGAGATGGGCTGGGGGCTGGACGCGCACTGGGCCGCGGTCGCCGCCGAGCACCGGTGGCGGCTGGCGATCGTCGACGGTCTACCGGTCACGCACCGCGCGGCACCGCCAGCCACCGCCTACGGCCGGGACGACGCGATCGCCGCCGCCCAGCGGATGCTCGCCGAGCGGCCGTACCTGCCGCGCTGGGAGCTGCGAACCGTCGCCCGTCATGTCGACCTGCCGGACCCGCGATGAACGGAACGGGGACAGCACCGACCCCAGCGACGAGCGCGGAGCATCCGATCCGGGTCTGCGTCGTCGCGGAGTTCTATCCGCGCGCGAGCGACCCCGTGCTCGGCGTGTGGGCGCACGAGCAGGCGAAGGCCGCTCGGGACGCCGGGGCGGACATCCGGGTGCTGGTGCTGCACCGTCCGGTGCCACCGCGCGCGACCCGCCTGGGCGACGTCTGGCGGACGCTGCGGACGATGCGCGCTCAACCGCGCGACGTCGTGCTCGACGGGATCCCCGTCCGGTACGTGCGCTTCTACAGCCCGCCGCGGGGCAGCAGCTACGGCAGCTGGGGTCGCTGGGCGTCGCGGCCGCTGGCGCGCGCCCTGCGGACGTTGCACCGCGAGTTCCCGTTCGACCTGATCCACGCCCACAACGCGGTCCCGGCCGGCGACGCCGTCCGGCGGGTCGTCGACCGGCGAGGGCCACTCGGTGCCGTGCCGTGGCTGGTCTCCGTCCACGGCGGCGACGTCTACTTCACCGCACAGCAGTCGGTCGACGGCAAGCACGCGGTGCAGGCGACCTTCTCCGGTGCGTCCGCGGTGCTGGCGAACAGCCGTGGCACCGCCGAGCGGTGCGCGGACCTCGGCGCGGTCGCTCCGCGGGTCGTCCGACTCGGCACCGACCTGCCGTCGGCGGCCGACATCGAGCGCTGGCAGGAGACGCGGGCTTGGCCGGCCCGACACGAGGATCACGAGGATCGCGTCCCCACACGGAACGACCACCTGAACCGCCGAGAGCAGCCCGAGCCGACTGCGGCGCCGACGCTCGTGACGATCGCTCACCTGGTGCCGCGCAAGCGTCACGAGGACGTGCTGCGCGCACTCTGGCTGCTGCGCGAGCGCTACCCGCGGCTCCGCTACCGGGTGATCGGCGACGGACCGCACGGGGCGGCCCTGCGCCGGCTGGCCGAGGAGCTCGGCGTGACCGACCGCGTCGAGTGGCGCGGCCAGCTCCCCCACGCGGAGGCGCTCGCGGCCGCTCGCGACGCCGATCTCTTCGTGATGCCCTCGATCGACGAGGCGTTCGGCGTCGCCTTCATCGAGGCGATGGCAGCCGCGATGCCCGCGGTCGGCGCCCTCGGCGAAGCCGGGCCGACCGAAATCGCCGACGCCGGTGGCGGGATCACGCTCGTCCCGCCGGGGGACGTCGAGGCGCTGGCTCGGACGCTCGACGACCTGCTCGACGACCCCAAGGTCCGCCGAGCCGAGGGCGCGGCAGCTCGCGCGACGGTGGCAGCCACGTTCACCTGGGGGCGCTGCGGGGCCGCGACCGTGGCCGCGTACCGGGACGTGTCGGAGCGGGCATCGCGCGTGAGATCCGATCGATGACCCGGCCGGTCCTGCTCGTCACGCCGAGCGTGCCGCCGGAGCGCGTCGGAGCGTTCGCGGCGCTCGCCCGGCGAACGCCGCTGGAGGTCGCGACCTACGCGGCCGGCGCCCATCACTTCTCGGCGTCGGTCGAGAGCGACGCCTTCCCGATCCACCCCGTGTCGCAGCGCGCGGTCGGCCGCCTGGCCGGTGACCGGTCGCGCTGGTCGGCCGTCGTCGCCGGAACCGCCGGCCGGACCGCATTCCCGGCCGCCTGGCGCGGCAGTCGGCGGGCCGGCCTGCCGTTCGTGGTCTGGAGCGCCATGTGGCACGAACCCTCGACGCTGGCGTTCCGGGTCGCCCGCCCGCTCCTGCGGCGGATCGTCCGCGACGCCGACACCGTCGCGACCTACGGCGCGCACGTCTCCGCGCACGTGACGGCGCTCGGTGCGCGCAGGACGTTCGTCGCCCCGCAGGCGGTCGATCCCGCGGTCTGGCGCGATCCACCGGCCGCGGCCCGCCCCCCGGGCGACCCGTTCCGCGTCGCATACGTCGGCCGCGATGTTCCCGGCAAGGGCCTCGACCGGCTGCTCGACGCGTGGAATCGCAGCGGGCTCCCCGGACAGGGCGCGGAGCTGCTGCTGGCGGGCCCCGATCCGTCCGCCTTCGCGGCACGACCCGGCGTGCGGGCCGTCGGACCGCTGCCGGCCGACGCGGTGCGCGAGTGGCTCGACCGCAGCGACCTGCTCTGCGTCCCGTCCCATCCCACGCCGAGCTTCCTCGAGCCGTGGGGCCTCGTCTGCAACGAGGCGATGCACCGCGGGGTCCCGGTGCTGGCCACGGACGCCGTCGGCGCCGCCGCGGGAGGGCTGGTCGTCGACGGCCGCAACGGGATCGTCGTGGCGGCCGACGACCCCGCTGCGCTGGCCGCGGCGCTGCGCGACCGGCACGCCGACCGGCGCGGGACCGCGCGGCTCGGTGAGGTCGCCCGGGACGACGTCGCGACCTACACCTTCGATGCGTGGGCCGCCGGAATGAGCGCGGCGATCCGGGCTGCGATCGACGCCCGAGCGGGCCGTACGCCGTAGAGTTGCAACGGAACGACCGCAACTCGGGCCCGCGAAATCGGTTGGTAGCGTTGACCCTTGTGCGTGTCGTCCCCCCGGGCGTCCCGCCGCTCCGATCGAAAGCGACCTCCATGCACCGCATCCACCGCCTGCTGTGGCCGCTGTTGGCCGTCCTGATCGCCGTGCTCAGCACGGCGCCGCCCGCCGCGGCCGACTACCGCGACGTCTACAAGCAGTGCGAGAGCGGCACGCTGACCTCCCGGTTCTCGGCGCGTGACCTGCAGCTCGCCTCCCAGCGGATGAGCTCGTACCTGCGCGACTACACGAACTGCTCCGACGCGATCTTCCAGGCCCAGACCAGCAGTCAGCGCGCGCGGGACAACGCCAACCCGGGCACCGGCGGCGGATCGTCCAACGGCAGCGGCACCAGCGCAGGCGGTGGCATCGCGGGCTCCGGCGGCAGCGGTGGCAGCAGTGGCGGTGGCGGCAGCTCGACCGGTTCGAGCCAGCCGCCCGCCGACGGTGCGCCGTCGCCGACGCTGTCGGCCGACGACCAGTTCACCGCACGCACCGCGGCCGAGCAGGCCGCCGACGCGAACGGCACCCTCGAGCAGGCGTTCGCCGCCGCCCGGGTTCCGGCCGACGCCCTCGCGCTCTCGTCGACCTCGCGCGCGCTCCCCGCGACCCTGGTCGTGGCGCTCACCGCCGCTGCCCTGCTCGCCGTCGGGGCCGCCGCCTTCTCCGGACTGGCGCGGGTCCGCCGCTCCCGTGTCGACTGAGACCGCCCCGGCCGGCGGCTCCCCGCCGGCTGCGGGCCCCGCTCCGGCGGTCTCGTCCCCGTCACCGGCACGACGGCTGCGGCTGCCGGTCCCCGGCGTCGCGTTCCTCCGCTACGACGCGCTCTGGATCGTCCTGCTGACCGGCCTGTTGCTCTGGGTCCAACTCGGCACACAGACCGGCCAGGAACTGCAGGGCATCACCCCGGTCTTCATCGCGTGCATCGTGATCGCCGGTGCCTTCGGGCTGGCCGCCGTGTTCTCGCGACGTACGACGACCCGCCCGTGGGGTGCCGGCACGGCGCTCGCCGCCGTAGCGGTCGTGCTCGTCACCGGCGCGTCGATCACCTGGTCGGTGTCACCGTCGACCTCGTGGTTCGAGACCAACCGCGTGCTGGCCTACCTCGCGGTGCTGCTGGCCGGCATCGTCGCTGCGCGGCTCGCCCCGAGCCGCTGGGCGGTGCTGCCGACCAGCGTGCTGCTCGCGACCAGCGTGGTGCTGATCCTCGGCCTGCTGTCGAAAGTCTTCCCGGCGACGTTCGCCGAGGACGAGATCTTCGCTCGCCTCCAGCACCCGCTGGGCTACTGGAACGCCGTCGGCGCGATCGCCGCGGTCAACCTGGTGCTCGCGCTCTGGTTCGGCACCCGGCGCCACGGCTACCGACCGCTGAACGCGCTCGCCTATCCGGGTGTGGCGATCGCCGTCGCGGTGCTGCTCATGTCCTACTCGCGCGGCGCGCTGATCGCCGCCGGCATCGGCGTGCTGATCTGGGTCGCCTTCGCGCCGCGTCGCCTCCACAGCCTGGTGCTGCTCGGCGTCGGTGGGATGGCCGGCCTGTTCGTCGGGATCTGGAGCTTTGCCAATACCGCGCTCTCGACGGACAACGTCGTGATCGCCGCCCGCGAGTCGTCGGGCACCCAGCTCGGCGTACTGCTGCTGGCGACGATCGTGCTGCTGCTCGTGATCGGCCTCGTGATCGAGTTCTCGTTCGTCTTCACCGGGATCCGCTCGTTCGAGCGACGGCGACTCGGCGTGGTGATCCTGGCGCTGTCGCTCCTGATCCCGGTCGTCGGGTGCGGCGCGCTCGCCGCCAGCGAGCGCGGCTTCACCGGCAGCATCAGCCACGCCTGGCAGCAGGTCACCGACCCCGAGGCCGGAGGGCCGTCGAGCGACCCGACCCGTCTCGGCGCCGTCGGATCGCAGCGATCGCTGTACTGGCGCCAGGCGCTCGATGCTCACCGCCTGCAGCCGCTGCGCGGGGTCGGGGCCGGAGGCTTCGGCCCGATCCAGGCCAACATTCGCGGTCCGTACCCGTTCCCGGTCGCCCACGCCCACGGCTGGGTGCCGCAGACGCTCGCCGACGGTGGATGGATCACCCTCGGACTGCAGGTCGCCTTCGGCGTCACCTGGCTGCTGGCCGCGCTGCGCGCACTCGGCGCGTGGGGACCGTTGCGACGACGCAAGCAGGACCCCGAGCACGGCGGGACCGCCGCGATGGTCGCGGTGGTCGGGGTCTTCGCCGCGACCGCCGTCCTCGACTGGACCTGGTTCATCCCGGCCGTGGCGCTCCCGGTTGCGCTGTTCGTCGGCTGGGTCGCCGGGCGCGGCCCCGAGCGCGCCTTCGACGGGATCGCACCCGATCCCGCCCCGACCGTACCCGTCGAGCGCACCCGCTCCTGGTACGCCGTCCATGGTCCGATCGCGGCGCTGGTGCTCGTGGTCACCGTCGCGTCCTTGGTGTCGGTGGTCCAGCCGTGGCGGGCCGAGCGGACCGCGAACGCCGCACTCGAAGCCCTCGACAGCGGCGACACGGCCCGCGCCGAGCAGCTCGCCGAGAAGTCCGCGTCGATCAACCCGCTCGACAACCGCGCGGACTACACGCTGGCCCAGGTACGGGTAGCCCAGGGCCGGATTCCCGAGGCTCGGGAGCTGCACCGCGACGCGCTCGCGCTCGAGCCGTCGGTGGTCGCCAGCTGGCAGCGCTGGGCCGAGTTCGAGCTGCGGGTCGGCAACGACCCGCAGGAGGCGCTGCGCTTGAGCGGCATCGCCCTGAAGATGGGCCCCGCCTACCAACCGGCGCTGCGAACCGCGCTCTCAGCCCAGCAGGCGGTGATCGACGCCGCGGGGGCCGACGCCGCCGCCGACCCGAATCCGGCTGATGCCGCACCGGATACCGGGGGGCGGTCAGACGCCGGCGCAGACGATCCGTCGACCGACCCGACCGACTGAGCTCGGGGCAGCCGCTCCGCGTAGAGTGGCGGCATGTTTCCGCCGTCCACGGACTTCCCGCCGGAACCCTGGCAGCTCGGCGGCAGCATGCTCGCCACCGTCTGGCGGGTCGATCCGCGCGAAGTCCGCGCGCAGGTCGCGCCGTTTCTGCCGGACGGTGTCGAGCCGGTCACCCTCGGGGGCCGCGCCTTCCTGATGACGGCCTTCGTGCGGTACGAGCCCGGCAGCGTCGTCAGCTACGACGAGTTGCTGGTCGCCGTCGTCGCGCGCCGCGGCCTGAAGCCCGTCACGACGATCCCGCAGATCTGGGTCGACAGCCCGACCTCGGTCGCGGGCGGCCGGGCGCTCTGGGGGATCCCCAAGCACCTCGCGTCGTTCGATCAGACGTGGAGCCGGACGATCACCGGCACGGCCACGGCGGACGGCACACGACTGGCCTCGGTCCGCGCGACGCAGGGCTTGCGACTGCCCGGGTGGCGTCGCGTCCCGCTACCCAACGGCCACCGTCTCGACGGCCGCACGACGTTCGCCGAGGTCCAGGCGCTAGGCCGGCTGCACCTCGCACGCGCCCACTGGGAGATCCCTGCCGACAGCCCCCTGGCCTGGATCACCCGGGGCGAACCCTCGGTCAGCTTGGCGCTCCGCGACATGACGATCCGCTTCGGGCCTTCCGTGCGCGTCGGCAGCTGACCCCACGAACCCCCACCCCCTGTTCGGGGGGATTAGCGCGAGGTTGCACGTTTCTGGGAACTTTTCGCGGACGAACCGCGATCTGAAGGTGCATGTTGTCGGACGCCCATGACGCGGAGATCCTGG
Organism: Patulibacter sp.; assembly: GCA_052039575.1. Taxonomy (GTDB): domain Bacteria; phylum Actinomycetota; class Thermoleophilia; order Solirubrobacterales; family Solirubrobacteraceae; genus Patulibacter. The sequence continues at coordinate 32,358 of JBQGEK010000085.1, forward strand.
CGAGGTCGGTCGACCAACCAGACCAGTACGCCGTCTTCTACCGCCGCCACACGGGCACGATCCTCCGCTACCTCCGCGGCCGGCTGAGCCCGGACGTCGCCGAGGATGCAGCCCACGAGGTATTCCTGCGGGCGTTCCGGCAACGCGCGTCCTACGAACCGCGGTTCCCGACGGCCCGGCCGTGGCTGTACGGGATCGCCGCCAACGTGATCGCGGACCACCACCGCAACGAGGCACGTCGCCTGCGCGCCCTGGAACGCGAATCACAGGTCTCCGCGAGCAAGCCCCCACCCCAGCTCGCCCCCGACGCACCCGACCTCTCCCCCGAGCTCGCCGCCGCCCTGCGCCGGCTCTCGCTCGGCGACCGCGAAGCGCTGCTGCTCACGGTCTGGGGCGAGCTCTCGTACGAGGAGACCGCCGCGGCGCTCGACATCGCCGTCGGCACCGTCCGCTCGCGGATCGCCCGAGCTCGGGCGTTCCTCCGCGCGGAACTGACCGCCACGACCCCGGGGAACACCCGCCCGAAGGGAGGCATCCATGTCTGAACGCGATCTCGACGACCTGCTGCTCGGGCTGCGCGACACCGCCAACCCGCTCGACGCACTCGCGGACGCCGAAGCCCGCGTGCTCGATCGCCTCGACCGGACGATGGAGTCCCGCCCGCGCGCGCTGCGTGCTGCGTTCCGCTCCGCCCGCCGGACCGTGCTGGCACTGGTGGCGGTGGGTGGCGTGGCCACCGGCGCCGCGGCCACCGCGGCGATCGCGATCGCGGGGCCCTGGAACGATCCCGCTCCGATCGAGATCGTCGCCGATCCGGCGAACCCTGACCGGATCGTGTTCTCGGCCGTCGCCCGCAGCACCCAGCGCCCGGACGCCCAGCACCGCCGGATCTTCCTCGGCCTGACCCACGCGGCTCCGGACATCCGCCCCGACGACGCCCGAGGGGTCCGCACCGCGGACGGCACCCAGGCCTGGGTGATCCCGGGACCGACCCGCACCTGCTTCGGGGCCGACAACGACGACGGGACCGGCTTCACCTGCACCAGCAATGCTCGCGTGGTGCGCGGCGGCCTCTCGTCGGCATCGGTTGACGTCGACGGCACGGTGCAGGCGATCTACCTCGTCCCGGACCAGATCGAATCGGCCCGCGCGGCCGGCCGGACCTTCACCCCCCACGACAACCTGATCGCCATGTCGTACCCGGCCGGTTCGACGGTGACCTTCACCACGAAGTCGGGAGACCGCTCCAGCCACCGCGACTGAGCAACGCTAACCCCCTGAACATCGTAAACCGCCGGGATCGCCCCGGCGTACGCCCCCCTGCACCAAAACAAATTAGGTGGCGAACGTTCACTACCAAACGGCTGGACATAGCCACATACGAAGGGCTACCCTCAGGGCCATGACTTCCCGAGAGCAGCGCATATCGACCCGCGTAAAGTACCTTCTCGCCGTGACATTCGCCACGTGCGCAGCCGTGACCATCGCCTTGGGCAGCTCCGCCCAGAAGGCAGAGGCCTACTGGGTCTGCGGACCGACCTCCGAGGTCGTGCGCCCAGCGTTCTTCCGCTGCCAGCACGGCACCTACCGTCCGACGATCTCCTACATCCAGAAGCTCAGCTCCCCCCGAGCCTACGCGGTCTACCGCTCCTCGACCCCCGGAGGCAGCTCGATCAGCGGATCGGAGTTCTACAGCCCGACCAGCGACTATTTCCTACAGAACTTCCACTGCAACCCGGGGTACCCAAACGCCCACAATCGCCACTCAGTACCCGTGTACGTGGCCTACACCCTTGCTGCGAGCTGCTGATCATGCCGATGACCACCACCCGTAAGGCCACCGCTGCCGTGGCCGCCCTGCTGATCACCGCCGGGGCCGGAACCGCCACCGCATCCGCGCTCAGCGGGTCGTCGACCGCGGGCGACGCGCGGCCCGGCGCCAACCCCGTCACCGGCCCGGCGGTCGACGCGATCGCCCCGGTCACCGACACGCCGATCCGGCCCGCGCCGCGCTACCGCGCCGCCGAGCGCAGCACGCAGAAGCCGACCGGCCGCGTGCTCGAGATGCATCGGGTGCTGGCCACGCGCTACCCCGACCTGGTCGGGCGGCCCGTCCGGGGCCTGAAGGCCGCCGACGGGACCCAGGCGTGGGTCGTCTCGGGCGCGAAGCACACCTGCCTCGGAGCCGACAACAGCGAGGGCACCGGCTACTCGTGCCGCCCGAACGGCGAGGCGCAGGACGGGATCAGCGTCGCCGAGCGTCGGCAGGACGGCACCCAGCGCACGGTCGCCCTCGTCCCCGACGAGATCGGATCGGTCAGCGCCAGCGGCAGCCGCGTGGCCGCCGAGAACAACCTCGTTGTCGCCGAGCACCGGACCGGTGCGGCGCTCCAAGCCAACCCCACGGACGGCCGCGTGCCGTTCCGGGTCGGGACGGAATAGCAGGTCACCCACGTCCCGAGCACTCGTGCCGTCGGATTCCGACGGCGCGGACGCGCCCGCGGTGCTTCCGGCGCTCTCCTCTCTCCGCCGGAAGCACCTCGGTGCGCACCACCGCAGTCTCCCCCGAGAGACGATCCCCCACGGATCCCGCCCGCGCCGGTCGCTACGACCGGGGCGGGCGCTCCGCGTCCGCCGACGGCACCGACACCGTCACGGCTTCCGGAACCGCCCCGTCGACCGACGTTCGTACCGACACCGGGGCCGGGGGTGCCGAGGGCGGCACGAGACCGAACGGCGTACGACGCGGCGGCTTGCGCGCGGCGAGGGCGTCCGGTCGCGCCCGCAGCGCCCGACGGTGCGCCTGCACCCATCGGCGCCGACGGCGAGCACCCGGCCAGGCACGGAACGCGTCGAGGTAGGCTCGCAGCAGCAGCGGCTCGCGGGTCAGGGCCGTGGCCAGCGCGATCGACTCCTGGGCCAGGATCCACGGCAGCGAGCGCACCAGCTCGCCGCGAGTCTCGTTCTTGGCCACCATCAGCAGGCGGTTGCGAAAGCGCAGGCGCCGATGCGCCCGGTCGGACGTGTCCGTCCGCGTGGGGTGCGAGAAGCGTCGGTGCCAGGCAGCCGCGCGCGGCTCGTACCGTGCCTCCCAGCCGAACAGGCGTGCGCGCCACGCCAGGTCGACATCGGTCGCCCACAGGTCCATGTCCTCGTCGAAGACCTCGAGGCCGAAGGCGCAGTCTTCGAGGCAGGCGCGCCGGTAGAGCACGCAGGCACCGTCGCCACCGAAGACCGGGCCGGTGCGCGAGTAGCGGTCGGCGGACTCACCCCGCCCGACGAGCGTCGGCCGGCGGCGATGGTCGACGGTCACGCCGGCAGCGTCGATCTCTGCGGTCCGGAGGGCCGGATCCATCCCGTTGCTGGCCATCAGCCGCGGAACCACCGAGCCGAGCGTCGGACTGAACAGATGCGGGCGCAGGGCCTCCACGAATCCGTCGTCGAGCACGCAGTCGGCGTTGCACAGCAGCACCCAGTCGCCGCCGCAGGCGGCGATCCCGGCATTCATCGCCGCCGCGTATCCCCGGCGACGGGTGAGCCGGAGCCGACGCGCCCCGAACTGCTCGCACAGCTCCGGGGTGGCGTCGGTGCAGGCGTTGTCGATCACCACGACCTCGTCGGCCCCCTGGGCACACGCAGCCGGCAGCGACCACCGCAGCAATGGTGCTTCGTTGACCGACAGGACCAGGATGGTGATCCGGTTCACGGATCCAGGGTAGGTGACCGCGGTACCGGCCCGCGGTCAGGATCTTGCCGTCGACGAGTCGCCGCGCGCGCCCACCGGACGTTCGGTCGGCGTTACGGCGCAGCCGTGTGCTCGTTCCCGGCGCGCCGCGCCGGTTCGTCGAGCACCCGCCGGATCTGCCGCTGCAGTCCCCGCATCACCAGCGTGTAGGGCCACTCGAACTTCCGCTGCGCGAAGTGGCCCCAGGCGATGTCCCGCGACGTGTAGACCCAGAACCGGTTGCGCTCGACGCCACGGACGATCGCGGCAGCGGCCTGCTCCGGCGTCACCGCATGCCGCGTGAACCGCCGTGTGAGCGACCGGACGCGCGGGTCCTCGCGGTCGACCCCGACGATCCGGACCGAATCGACCAGCGGCGTCGCAACCGCACCCGGGCAGACCAGGCTGACCTGGATGCCGTGCGGCCGCAGATCGAACCGCAGCACCTCCGATACGCCACGCAGGCCGAACTTGGCCGCGCTGTAGGCCGCGTGCCACGGGAGCCCGAACAGCCCCGCGGCCGACGAGACGTTGACCAGATGGCCGCCGCGGCCCGCCGCCATCATCGGTGGCACGAACGCCTCGATCACGTGGATCGGACCCATCAGATTGACGTCCACGAGCCGCCGCCAGTCGTCGTGGCTCAACCGGTCGACCGTGCCCCAGGTCGAAACCCCGGCCACGTTCATCACGACGTCGAAGCTCCCGTGGTCGGCGTGCAGCCGATCCGCCATCGCCTGGACCGCGACGTGGTCGGAGACGTCGGCGATGTGGGTGTCGACCACCTTCCCGCCGCGCGCGCGGACCTGGGCCGCCGTCTCGTGCAGCCCGGTCGCGTCGCGGTCGGTGAGCACCAGACTCGCCCCGGCCTGCGCCGCACGCAGCGCGGTCGCCCGGCCGATCCCGCTGGCCGCGCCGGTGATCAGCGTCCGCGCTCCGGAGAGGCTCGTCATGTCGCGATCGTATACCCCGATCGGGGGGTTCGCGCGCTCGCCGTCCGGTCAGCGCGCCAAGCTCACGCGCTCAGGTCGACGCTCTTCGCGGCTTCCGACGCGCGTCCGGCCTCGGTCCAGATCACCTGATCCTGGGCGGGGCCGACGCCGACCATGCCGATCGGCACGCCGGCCTTCTCCTCGATGTACGCCAGGTAGTCCTGCGCGGCCCGCGGCAGGTCCTCGATCCGACGGACGTCGGTGATCTCCTCGTCCCAGCCGGGCAGCTCGTCGTACTCGGGAGTCGCGTGGTGCAGCACCGTCTGGTGGAAGGGGAACCGCTCGAGCTCTGCGCCGTCCTCAGTGCGATACCGCGTGGCGACCTTGATCGTCTTCTGCCCGGAGAGCACGTCGAGCTTGGTGATGCAGAGCTGGTCGAGCGTGCAGAGCCGCGCGGCGTACTTGAGCGCGACGAGGTCGAGCCAGCCGATCCGCCGGTCGCGACCGGTGGTGGTCCCGCGCTCGCCGCCCTTGTCGCGCAGCTGCGTGGCGAGCTCGCCGGCGAGCTCGGGCGGGAAGGGACCGGCGCCGACACGGGTGCCGTACGCCTTGACGACGCCCCAGATCTCGTCGAGATCCTTCGGTCCCGCGCCGGATCCGACCGCTGCCGAGCCCGACACCGGATTCGACGACGTGACGAAGGGGTAGGTCCCGTGGTCGATGTCGAGCAGTGCCGCCTGGGCCCCCTCGAAGAGCACCTGGCCGCCGTCGTCGAGCGCGTCCCAGACCAGCGCCGCGGTGTCGGCGATGTGCGGCTCCAGCTTGTGACCGAACGCCAGGTACGTCTCGGTCATCGTCTGCAGGTCGAGCACCTCGTCCCGCTCCCACGGCCGCAGCGAGCGGGCCTTGGGCTCCATCGCCGCCGCGATCTTCTTCTTCAGGATCGAGGCGTCGAGCAGGTCCTGGACGCGGATCCCCAGCCGCAGCGCCTTGTCGGCGTAGCAGGGGCCGATCCCGCGCTTGGTGGTGCCGATCTGGTTCTTGCCCAGCCGCGCCTCGCCGGCCACGTCGAGCAGCTTGTGGTACGGCATGATCACGTGCGCGTTGGGGCTGATCCGCAGCCCGCTGGAGTCGACGCCCTGGGTCGCCAGCTGGGCGAGCTCGCCCAGCAGCACCTCGGGATCGACGACCACGCCGTTGCCGATGATGCAGGTGGTCCCCGGGTAGAGGATCCCCGACGGCACCAGGTGGAACGCGTACTTCGTGTCGCCGTGGACGATCGTGTGGCCCGCGTTGTTGCCGCCCTGGAAGCGGACGACCACGTCGGAGCGTTCGGCGAGGAGGTCGACGAGCTTTCCCTTGCCCTCGTCTCCCCATTGGGCGCCCACGATCACGATGCCTGGCATGACCGGTGAAGGGTACCTGGATCCCGACGGTCGACCTAGGCTCCCTGCGCGAGTGCCAGTGAGCCGGTTGCAGCGGCCGCGGGTCAGCGATCGTCGCGGCCGCGACGCACCGGCCGGTGCAGACCACTGGGATCCGTGCCCCACGTGTCGCTCGGGCCACCCGCGCCCGGGCCGCCGGGGCGAGGCAGGACGTCGAACGGGTCGGACGGCGTCGGCGTCCGACCCGCTCCGTCGCCGTGCCGATCCCCGTACTCCGCCGGTTCGCGCGGATCGATCGGGGGAGGCGCGCCGATCCCGTTCCCGATCGCGCTCGGCGGCGGGTCGAACTGCGTCCGGCCGGTGTCGATCCGGTGCCGTTCCGTGCGATGGTCGATCTGGTCGGGCGTGTCGACCAGGATCGACTGGCACATGCCCTCCAACCGCGACACCGTGCGCTCCCCGATCTGGTCCTGCATCGCGTCGCGGTCGAGGTTGGTCGTCAGCACGACGGAGCGCTCGTCCTCGTAGCGGCCGTTGACGATCGCGTAGAGCTGCTCGAGCACCCAGTCGCTCG
>JBQGEK010000086.1:0-3790 GCA_052039575.1 Patulibacter sp.
AACCTGCGCGGCCACGCATCACCCGAGTGGCTACGCGAAAGCGCCTACGCGGCGTGGAGCGACGCCCGGCTGCCGCGCGTCGAGCCCCACGAGATGCGTCACGGCTACGACACGTGGCTGATGCGCGCCGGCGTGCGTGACCAGGTGCGACGTGTCATCGTGGGGCACGGCCGCGATCGCCTCGACGCCACGTACGTGCACGTGAGCGACGACGACATCCGCGCGGCCGGCCAGCGCCTGGAGCGACCCCTCCGACAGCAGGGCAAACAGCACGACTCGCACTCAGAATCGCAACAGGCCGAAAATGCCTAGTCAGGGACGGGAGCACGTGGGTCTCCAAAACCGCAACGGGAGGTTCGATTCCTCCATCCCCCGCCTGATTCGATTGGCGCCCGACGGGCGCCGATCGTCGTTCCGGGCGGGGCAGAGAATGGCCCCGGACCCCCGACCCTCGGCCCCTACTGTCGGACGTGCACCGACGACAGCTGATGCGAACGACGGGGTCCGACATGGGACGAGCAGTTGTGCACTTCGAGATCATCGCGAGGGACGCCACCGCGCTGCAGGACTACTACGGCGCGCTCTTCGGCTGGGGCTTCCAGATCCACAACCCGATGAACTACGGCACCGTCGATCGCGCGGAGAACCTCAACGCGGACGGCATCGGCATCGGCGGCGGCATCGGTGCCGGCCCCCACGGATACCCCGGTCACGTCACCTTCTACGTCGAGGTCACGGACGTCGAACAGTCGCTGACCGACGCCGAGCGCCTGGGCGGCAGCCGCGTGATGGGCCCCGAGCACGTCTCGGACCAGGTCACGATCGGCATGTTCCGCGATCCCGAGGGCCACATCATCGGCCTGGTGGAGCAGATGTCCTGATCTCCGGTGCTGAGCGTCGCGGCGGTGAGGGCGGGACGTGACGAACCGTTGAAAGCGCGCCAAGTGTCCGTACAATGTCCGTATGGGCACCAGGGCGAAGTCACGCCGCGTCGAGATCCGCATGGCCGACGACGAGCGGCAGATGGACGAAGCTGCCGCGGCTGCGCTGGGGCTCAGCCTGAGCGAGTTCGTACGGCAGGCAGCGCACGTCCGCGCTCAGGAGGTTCTCCGGGAGCGCGGCGAGATCAGGCTGGGGGACCCGGGAGCGAGGGCGTTCCTCGCCGCGCTGGATGCGGATGATCCACCTCCCGCGGCGATGCGCGAGCTGTTCTCGCGCGAGGCCCCCTGGGCCGCATGAGCCTCCGGCCACCGACGCCATTCGACCCGGCACAGCACCGGACCGACGGCTTCTCGTGTGGCGTCGAGCGTCTCGATACGTGGTTGCGCGCATATGCGGGACAGAGTCAGCGTCGCGACGCGGCTCGAACGTACGTGGTCGTCGATGCCTCCGACGACGTGGTCGGCTACTACACGCTCGTCGCGGCGCAGGTGACGCTCACACGGGCGACGTCTGACGTGGCGCGTGGCATGTCGAAGCGGTTCCCGATTCCTGTGGTGCTGCTCGCTCGGCTCGCGATCGACGAGTCACGTCAGGGAACCGGCGTCGGCGCCGCGCTTCTCGCGGATGCGCTGCGTCGCACGGTTCGCGTCGCGGACGACGTGGGCATCCGGGCAGTGGTGGTCGACGCGATCGACGCCGGCGCTGCAGCGTTCTACGCTCGGTACGGTTTCGCGGCGCTCGACGACGAGCCGCTCACGTTGATGGCTCCGGTCGCGATGCTTCGACGGGCCGGTAACTCATAGGGCGCCCGCCTTCGTCATTCACCCGCTCGTCGAGTCGCTCAGGTGACGGCCGACCGGGCCGACGTAGATGCCGCGGGGGAGGCCGGCGAGGTCCGCTTCCCCGCCCTTGACCAGGGCGACGTAGATCCGGCAGGTCCGTTGGAGGCCGCGGCCGTTGGCGACCCGCACGTGCGGGCCCGCCCAGAGCGGCCGGCCGTCGTGGCTGAACAGGTACTCGTGCGGGTGCTGGCCGCGCGCGGCGTCGCTGACGTCGTCGGCCCAGTCGAGCTGCTGCTCGACCGCGATGTCGCGCATCGGTCGACCCACGCCGCCCTCGACCGCCCACGCCGCGGCCACGCGATCGAGCGCCACCAGGTCGCGCAGCAGCTTCTGCGGTTCGCTGTACGGCGCGGTCCGCGCCGTCTCGAACGCGCGCTCGGTGTAGACCAGATGCTCGGCGTGCGATGCCGCCAGCTCGACCGCATCAAGCACGGTGCGGACCGCGGGCAGGGCACCGGCGTCGAGCGGAGCATGGTCTTCGGGATCGACCAGGTCGACGTCCGCGGCGCCGGCCTCGAGCGCCAACCGCCGCAGATTGCGGGCCGACGCGGTCAACCGGTCGGCCTCCGCCTCGGCGTGCTCGCAGCGATCGGTCAGGTGCTCGACCAGCAGCGCTCGCTGCTCCTGCTGTTGCTCGAGCGCGGCGATCCGCGCCTTCAGCCCCGCGACCTCGGCGTCGTCGGTGGCGTTGCCGTCGCCGCGCCGCTCGGGTTGCTCGTTCAGCGTGGCCAGCTGGTGCCGGAGGTGATCGCTCTCGGCGTCGGCGGCGGTCGCCCGTGCCGTGGTCCGTTCGAGCTCGCCGGCCAGCCGCTGCCGCTCACCCTGCTCGGCCGTCGCCTTGCGTTCCTGGCGCTGGGCCCGCTCGTCGGCCCGGGCGACCCGCTCGGCGGCGCGCTGGCCGTCGCGGGTCCGCTGGCGGATCGCGTTCTCGGCGGACTGCTCGGCGGCGGCCACCGCCGCGCGCGCATCGGCCAGCAGCTTCCTCGCGGCCGTCACCAGGCCGGTCAGCGCCGTCGGCGACCCCGGGGCCGGAAGCTCGATCGTCGCGAGCCGCTGGATCTCTTCGGGCGTCAGGTCGAGCAGGCGGGCGATCGGACCGGCCAGCGACCCGGGAGCGTCCGGCGAGGGCGGGGGAGCGGCCTCCCGCGAACGGTCCGCGGCGGAGCGTGTTCGCCGTGACGGGCGCCCGGACCCGCCCTTGGGGGCCCGCCAGCCGCGACGCGGCCCGAATCCTCGGGGCGGTTCGACGTTGGCGGACGACATGTCTACGGATCATCGCACCGTGTCGGGTCGGACTCCACCGGTACGGTTGCGGGCATGAGCTCCATCGAGAAGCCCGTCGTCGAGATCCCCGCCGACACGCCGCCGTCGTACCAGCTCGAGCTGGACGATCTGACGGTCGGCGACGGCGACGAAGCGGTCGCGGGCAAGGTCGTCGAGGTGCACTACGTCGGCGTCGCCTGGTCCGACGGCCAGCAGTTCGACGCGTCCTGGGACCGGGGCCAGACCTTCCAGTTCGGGCTCGGCCGCGGCCAGGTCATCCAGGGCTGGGACGAGGGCGTCGTCGGGATGAAGGTCGGCGGTCGCCGCCGGATCACGATCCCGCCGATGATGGCCTACGGCAAGCGCGGCGCCGGCGGCGTGATCGGCCCGGACGAGACGCTCGTGTTCGTCGTGGACCTGATCGGGGTGCGCTGAGCCACGTTCCGCCAGCCCGCCACCTGGTGCGGGCTCGCGACCTGGCCGATCGGCGCTACGCCGAGCGGATCTCGGTCGACGACATGGCGCGCGCGGCCGGGTTGTCGCGGGCGCACTTCAGCACCGCCTTCCGCCGCGCGTTCGGCGAGACCCCGCACGTCTACCTGATGACGCGTCGGCTGGAGCGCGCCGCGGCGCTGCTGCGGACCACCGACCACAACCAAGGGCTTCGCGGAGACGGTCTTCCTGACGACCGACGACTGCCAGGCGCGCTACGAGGATCTCGTCGCGCGCGGCGTCGAGTTCAC
>JBQGEK010000087.1:0-3668 GCA_052039575.1 Patulibacter sp.
GGCTTCCCGCAGGCCATGATCCCGATCGGGTTGATCGTCTTCCTGTTCTCCTTCGGCCTCTGGTACTTCAACCGCCAGGCCAAGCACGCCGCGGAGCTGCTCTAGATGCGCATCGCCTTCGTCAGTCGCGAGATCGCGCCGTTCAGCGGTGGGGGGATCGCCCCGGCCGTCCGCGCGTTGGCCGAGACCCTCGCCGAGGACGGCCACGAGGTCACCATCGTCACCTCGGGCGAATTCCGGAAGAAGTACGAGCGGCGCCGCGCAGCGAGCGATCCGGAGATCGTCGGGTCGCGAGCCCGCTGGGAGTTCGTCGAGCAGCCGCCCGAGGACGCCGGCGGCCACTTCGGATATCCGCACGCGTGGAGCGCGTCGGTCCTGCGAGCGCTGCGAGCGGCGTACCCCGACGGAGCTCCGGACGTGATCGAGTTCGCCGACTACCTCGGTGAGGGGTTCGCGACGGTCCAGGCTCGGCACACCAGCGACCCGTGGCTGGCCGACACGACCGTGGCCGTCCGGATCCACACCACGTCGGAGATCTGCGCGGTGCTCGATGGCGCAGTGCCCGACGACCACTGGTCCCGGGCGCTGTTCGAGATGGAGCGCTACTGCCTGCGTCACGCCGACCGCGTGATCCAGCAGGGCGGCGACATCTACGGGACCTACCAGCGCTTCTACGGTGCCGACGCACTCGCCCCGGCGACGACGATCCCGCACGTGGTTCCGCCGCACGTCCGCGAGGAGGTCCACGCGACCGCGGACGACAACGAGGGCCCGTTGCGCGTGCTCTACCTCGGTCGGTTCGAGCGCCGCAAGGGCGTTGGCGACCTGGTGACGGCGCTCGAGTCGGTCCGTAGCGACGTACGACTGAAGTTGCTCGGCGGCGACACCCTGACCGCTCCCCTTGCCGCGTCGCTGCGGGAGCAGATCGAGTACGTGGTCGAGGGCGATCCGCGGGTCGAGTTGGCCAAGCCGGTGCCGCACGACCAGGTGACCCGCGTGATGGCCGAGGCCGACGTCGTGGTCCTGCCGTCGCGCTGGGAGTGCTGGCCGAACGTGCTGCTCGAGGGTCTGGCGGCCAACCGCCCGGTGCTGGCCACGCCCGTCGGTGGGATGGTCGAGATGGTCGGCGACGGTGGCTGGCTGACCGACGGAACGGGTCCCAAGCCGCTCGCCGCCGCGATCGAACGGCTTGCCGCTGATCCCGATGCCGTGCGCGCGATGGTCGCGGACGGTGGTCCCCGGCGTCGCTTCGAGCAGCTGGTCGATCCGGCGGCGGTGCTCGACGGGTACCGGGGGTTGGCGGCGCTCGAAGCTCACGGTCCGCGCGGGGCGATCGCCCGGCGGCACCCGCCACTGGTCACGGTGGTCGTCCCGTACTTCCAGCTGGAGCAGACGTAGGAGGCGACCCTCGCGTCGGTGGCAGCTCAGGACCATCCGAGGATCGAGGTGGTGATCGCCAACGACGGATCGATCCGCACGAAGGACTCGGTGCTCTGGATGCTCGCCGACCGCTACGGCGCGCAGGTCGTGACCCAGCCGAACTCCGGGCTCAGTGCCGCGCGGAACCTCGCGATCGACGTCGCCCGGGGCGAGTTCATCCTGCCGCTCGACGCCGACGACGAGATCGCCCCGAGCTTCGTGTCGCGGTGCGTCGCGGCACTCGAGGCGGACCCCGAGCTCGCGTACGTCACCACATGGGTGAGCTACGTGGACGAGGACGGCACTCCTCGCGGTGACGAGTACAACGGGTACTTCCCGTTCGGCAACTGGTCGTCGCTGCTGCCCCACTTGAACGTGGCGGGCACCTGCTCGTCGGTGATCCGACGCTCGGTCTTCCGCGACCACGGGCTGCGGTACAGCCCGGAGCTGGCCTCGTACGAGGATTGGGCGCTCTACCGCCGAATGGCTCGGGAGGGTCTCTACGGCGCGGTCGTACCGGAGCCGCTGTTCCGCTACCGGGTCCGGGCCGAGTCGATGACCCGCCAGGATGCGCAGCCCCATGTCACGCGCCTGCTCGCGGAGCTGCGCGCTCACGAGATCAACGCGACCACCCGATGGGAGGCCCCCCGTGGCTGAGGCAGAGATCCATACCGACGCCGACGAGCGACTGACGATCGACCAGGTGGGGGACGGGAGCCTGCTCGCCGCGACCCACGTCCAGCGCTACGAGCTGGCTGCCGAGTTGTGCGCCGGTCGGCGCGTCGTCGACCTCTGCTGTGGGACCGGGTACGGCACGATGCGGATGCACCGCACCGCAAAGTCCGTGGTCGGCGTCGACATCTCCCAGCAGGCGATCGACCAGGCGATCGGCTTGGCCGCTGATGCCGCAGGCGTCCGGTTCGTCCAGGGTGACGCCCTGGCCTACGTCGAGGGAATGACCGCGGCCGATGTCGACGTGGTCGTCTGCTTCGAGGGGATCGAGCACGTACCCGATCCCGAAGCGGTGGTCGATGCGCTCGCGCGCTTGGCGGGCGATGGCGTGCGAATCCTGCTCTCGATCCCCAACAGCGGGGCGTTCGAGGAGGACAACGACTTCCACGTCACGGACTTCGACCTCGTCAGCGCTGAGCAGCTGGTCGAGCGTTTCCCGGGGTCACCGAGTCGTATCGACCAGTTGCACGCGGACTCGGCGGTCCTGCTGCCGGCCGACGAGACAGCGCTTCCGGACCAGGCCACGTCGGTCTTCGACACGGATCGCGTCACCGAGCCGGGTGTCGCCGCGCACTGGATCTATGCAGTGGGCTTCGACGTTGACCAGCTGCAGGACGTGCAGGTTCGGGTCGCCGTCGTCAGCCGGCCGCACCACTACGGCTACATGCTCGCGCTGGAGCGCGCAAACCGTACGCTCTCCGAGCAGAACAATCGGCTCGCCCGGTCGTGGCTGGGGTTGCACGACGCGTCGGCGGGACGGTCCGCGAGCCTGCGGGGAGAGGTCAAGGAGCTCCGCACTGAGCGCGAGGACCTGATCGAGCGTCTCGAGAGCGCGGTCGAGGCCGCGCGCCAGAACGACGAACTGTTCCAGCATGCTCGCGTGTTGCTCTTGGAGCGCGAGCAGGAGATCCGGCTGCTCAACGACCGGATCGAGGCTCTGCGGCGCAGTCTCCGCGCCTGGTATCAGAAGGTCCCACGGGCCGTGTACCGGCGGCTGCGACGGGGCTGAGCTTCGTGACCCGCGGTGCGGTGCTGAAGCGCCTAGAACCCTACGTCCGGCACCCACTCACATGGGTGCTCGTCGCGGCGACGGTCGTGCGCGTGGTGCTGATTGCCGGTGTGAGCGTCAGCTTGGGCTACGCCGACAGCACGTCCTACGCCGCGAAGGCGCTCGACGCCGACGCGGGGAATGGGGTCGCACCGAACGGCTATCCGCTGTTCCTGCGGGCACTGGGCGTGATCTCCGATTCGGTCGACTTCGTGCTCGTGGTCCAACACGGGCTGATGCTCATGGCCGCGGTATGCGTCTACCGCATCGCCCGGCGCCTGACCTGCGGCCGCTGGACGGCGGCGGTGGCGGCGGGCGTGATGGCATTCGCCGGCAACACGCTGGCGGTCGGCCACGCGATCCTTACGGATGGCCTGACGACGGTCCTGGTGACCGTCGCTGTGCTCCAGGCTTTGCGGTATTTCGACGGACGTTCGTGGCGCGACGCCGCCCTGCTCGGCTGTGTGAT
>JBQGEK010000088.1:0-22620 GCA_052039575.1 Patulibacter sp.
CGGTGTCCGTTGCTGACCCGATTCGCCCCGGTGGAACGGCGATCGGCCGTCCCAGAGGGCGAATGCTTCAGGCGGGGGATGGAGGAATCGAACCTCCCGTTGCGGTTTTGGAGACCGCCGTGTTACCGATACACTAATCCCCCGCGGACGGCTGATAGTACCGGTCCGAGCAGCGACTTCGTCGCGCGGCCCGCCCGTCGCCACCGCCGCTCCGGCGGGCGCTCAGCGCGGCAGCTCGCAGGTCCGGGTGTCGTCGCTGCCGCGGACCGTGATCGCCAGGGTGGTCGCCTCGCCGACCAGGTCGTCGTACGCGCCCTGGCGTGCCTGCTCGCACCACAGGTCGATGATCGCCGGATCGTCGGCCAGGGCGCTGGCGGGCTCGTCTGCGGTCCCCGGCGTGATGTCCGGCTGGACCCCGCCGGCGTTGTCGCGCGCGTTCGGCGAGCCGCTCGACGGGCTGACGCCGCCGCTCGGCACCGCGTCGTCGGCGTCGGCTCCGCCGCTGCCCGAGCTGCCGGGCTGCGATCCGGAGGCATCGCCGTCGGTCGACGTGGTCGCCGTACCGTCCGGGGTGGCCGCACCGTCGCTGGTGGTCGTACCGGTCGAACCGGTCTCGTCGGGCGCGGCGGTGGTCGGGGCCGGCAGGGTCGACATCGACGAGGACTCCTCGTCGTCCGAGCCTCCGCACGCCGTCAGGCCGAGCGCGCACGTGGCCAGCACGAGCGCGGCGGTGGAAGAGAAACGCATCGTCAGGTGATAGCGCGCGCTCCGGACCGACGCCGCGGTCGGGACGTTCCGCCCAGCGGCCGTCTACCCCGGAGGAGTGCGTTCGCCGGTGATCCGCTCGCCGTCGGCCGCACGCAGCCGTCGGACCGCCACGCCGTCGCGACCGAGCTGCAGCAGCGTGCTCCAGGTCGCGGGCGCCACGAACGACATCCAGTCGCGGGGCGCCCAACGTGCCTGCGCGGTCATCGCCTGGGCGGCTTCGCCCGCCGCCCAGATCTGCTCGAGCCGCTCGCGATCGGCGTTGCGCACGGCCTCGGCCGCTCCCTGCAGGCGCTCGGCGGTCGCTTCCAGCGCGTCCGCGGTCGCGTCGGCGTTGGCGTGCAGGACCTCGACCCAGAGATCTGCGGGCGCCCCCGCGATCCGGGTCGTGTCCCGCAGCCCGCCGCCGGACAGCACCGCCGCCAGCGGTCCCCCGCGCTCGGCGTCGACGGCCACGTCGGCCCCCGCACCCGCCACGACGTGCGGCGCATGGCTGGTCCCCGCCACGACCCGGTCGTGGGCGTCCGCCGCGCAGACCACGATCCGAGCGTCCAGCGCGTCGAGGATCGGGGCCACCGTCAGCAGCACGTCGAGCGGACTCGAGTCGCCGTCGGGGTCGCTCGCCGGCGGGCAGATCGCCCACGGGGCACCGACCAGCAGGTCGGCGCGCGCGGCCTTGAAGCCCCCGTGCTCGCCCCCGGCGAGCGGGTGCGCCGGCAGGAATCGGTGGGCCGCGTCGGGCGCGCGCTCCCGCAGCTCGTCGACCACGGTCCGCTTGACCGACGCGACGTCGAGCACCACCGCCTGCGGGTTGCCCTGGAGCGCCGCGGCGGCGACCGGGGCGGTGGCGTGCGGCGGAACGCAGACCACGACCACGTCGACCGCGCGGGCCGTCGCCTCCGGGGAACCGTCGACCGGGATCCCCTGGTCGGCGCACCACGCGCGCGGCTCCGGCCAGACGTCGCAGCCGCGCACCGCGACGCCGGCGTCGCGCAGCGCGAGCAGCAGCGAGCCGCCGATCAACCCGAGCCCGCAGACCCCGACGCGCGGACCGTCGAACGGCACCGGCACGACGCGTCCGTCCGCGCCAGCATCGCCCCCAGGCGCGCGGCCTCGCGTTGGCCACCGTCGCCGCTCGACTCCGGCCGGGGGCGCGTCGGGTCCTCCGGGAAGCTGCCCAGGTAGCGGATCCCGACCGACCCGCGCAACAGCCCGAGTGCGGCGTCCTGCATCCGTCCGTCGCGCAGGTGCCCCTGGGTCTCGACGAAGAAGACGTACTCGCCGAGAAGCTCCTTGGTCGGCCGCGACTTGATCGCCGTCATGTTGATCCCGCGCGCGGAGAACTCCTGCAGCAGGTGGACGAGGCTGCCGGGCCGGTCCTGGTCGGGCCGCAGCACGAACGCGGACCGGTCGCGACCGGTCGGCCCGGGGCAGTGACGGCCCAGGCGCAGGAAGCGGGTGGAGGCGCGCGGGTCGTCGCGGACCTCGTGGTCGGTGGCCACCAGGCCGAACTGGGCACCGGCGTCCGGACCGGCGAGCGCACCCCAGCCAGCCCGCCGCTGCTCGGCGATCTCGCGGCACGCCGCCGCGTTCGAGCTCGACGCCTCGGCCTGCAGCGCGTGCTCGCGGATGAACCGCTTGCACTGCGCGAGTCCGACCGAGTGCGACCGGACGCCGACCAACCGCGAGTCGTCGTCGGGCAGCCGCCACAGCCGGAACGCCACGCTGAGCACCCGCTCCGCGGTGATCACGATCTCGTCGTCGGTCGCCAGCAGCAGGTCGAGGTTCGCGGCGACCGGCCCGTCGAGGCTGTTCTCGAACGCGATCACGGCCGCGTCGGCGGTGCCGTCGCTGACCGCGGCGATCACGTCCTCGGCGTGCTCCAACGGCACCAGGCGCTCGCCTTCCCGGGCAAGATCGAGCGCAGCACGGTGGGTGAAGGTGCCCTCTGGTCCGAGGTACGCCAGGTCGGCCATGGACCGAGCCTACCCGGACCGGTCGCTGTGGCTAGACTTGGGATCCGACGCGGGCGAAGTGTTGTGGTTGCACAGGAGCCTTCCAAGCTCTTAGGGCGGGTTCAATTCCCGTCGCCCGCTCCTCCAGCAGCACGAACGAGGGCCCCGGCAGTGCCGGGGCCCTCGTCGTTTCGGTCCTACGCCGGAGCGCCGGAACCGCTGGAGTGGTTCGTGCCCCGCGCCCGGCCGATTGCTCCGGACGCGGGGGGTCTTGGCGGTTCCATCAGACCGTGAAGATCGAAGAAGCGAGCATGAGCGGGTGGGACATCGGACTGACCTCCGTCTTGGGTTTCGCTGACTTGCACCATTCATAGAACCACCCGATGCTTGGCGTTCCTGAGCGCGGACCTCATGCGGAGCTAAGGGTTTCGGGCGCGGGCGGTAAGCCCGCCGACGCTCCGCGACCGACGGGGCTCCGCCCGTTTGATCGCGTGGTCCAGGGGTAGTCGATCTCCAGCGGCCGACTCCGCCGCCATCCCCCGATCCCTGAGGAGCGCCCCATGACCGCACCGCTCGCGATCTACCTCGACGACCACTTGGCCGCCGCGACCGGCGGTCTGCGTCTCGCGACCCGGGCCCGCGACGCGCAACGCGACCGGTCCCCCGAGCTGCACCGCACGCTCGCCGAGGTCGCCGACGAGATCCGAGAGGACCGCGAGCAGCTACGCCGGATCCTCGACATGGCCGGCGTGACCCCGAGCCGGGTCAAGCAGGTCGCGGCCACGGCCGGCGAGATCGGCGGCCGACTCAAGCCGAACGGCAGCGTGCTCCGGCGTTCGCCGCTGTCGAGCCTGGTCGAGCTCGAGGGCATCGCGATCGCGCTCCAGGGCAAGCGCTGCGGCTGGGCCGCGCTCGAGGCGCTCGGAGACGAGCGGCTGGCGTCGGTCGACTTCGCCGATCTGATCCGCCGCGCGGACGCGCAGTACGAGCGGATCGAGACGACACGCCGCCAGGTCGCCGTGGCGGTACTCTCCCGCAAGACCGCGTGAACCGCAGTGCGGAGGCTTTTTCGCACTGAGGCGATCGGGTAGTCGGCGGTCATGCGCGTCGTCGTCCTCGGTGCCACCGGAAACGTCGGAACCGCTCTGCTCGACGCCCTCGCGGGCGACGACCGGATCGACGAGATCGTCGGCTTCGCCCGCCGCGCGCCGTCGGTGACGGTGCCGAAGGTCCGGTGGGTGACCGGCGACATCCGCACGGCCGACCTGGCGGCACTGTTCGCGGGAGCCGCCGCGGTCGTCAACCTCGTCTGGCGGATCCAGCCCTCGCGCGACCGCGAGGAGACCCGCAGCGTCAACCTCGACGGCACCGATCGCGTGATCGATGCCGTGCGCCGCAGCAAGGTGCCGGTGCTCGTCCATGCCTCGTCGCTGGCGGCCTACTCCCCCGGGCCCGACGATCCGCTCGCGCGGGTCGACGAGACCTGGCCGACCGGCGGGATCGCCACGTCGTTCTACGCCCGCGACAAGGCCGCCGCCGAGCAGCGACTCGATGCCCTGGAGGCCGAGCTTCCGAGCCTGCGACTGGTGCGGCTCCGCCCGGGCATGACCTTCCAGCGCTCCGCCGCCGAGCAGATCCGCCGGTACTTCCTGGGGCCGTTCTGGCCGAGCCCGTTGGTGCGCCCCGGGTTCGTCCCGCTGGCGCCGGTACCGAGCGACGTGTTCGCCCAGGTCGTGCACGCCGAGGACGTCGCCCAGGCCTACCACCTGGCGATCGTCTCGCCGCAGGCGGTCGGCGCCTACAACGTCGCCGCGCCGGACCCCGTCAGCCCGCGGATGGTCGCCGACACGCTCGGCGGGCTCCCGCTCCCGATCCCGGCCCGCCACCTCCACGTGATCGCGGACCTGACGTGGAAGGCACGGCTGCAGCCGACGCCCGCCGGCTGGATCGACCTCGCTGCGCTGGCTCCGCTGATGGACTGCTCGCGGTTGACCGCGCTCGGCTGGAAGCCGCGCCACAGCGGGCGCGAGACCCTGCGCGAACTGCTCGATGGACTCCGCGACCGCGCGGCGGGTCGCACGCCGCCGCTGCTCCGCGGCGGCCGGCTGGACCAGCTGCGGACCGGCGTCGGCGGCGCCTGAAGCCGACCGGGAGTCCGGCCCGCGCCGCTAGACCGGAACGGGCTGCGCCCCACCGAGGCGGCCGGCCCCGACGCCTTCGACGCCGAGCAGGATCTCGCGCATCCGCTCGAACGCCGACGAGAGCAGCCGCGAGACCTGCATCTGCGACACCCCGATCTCGGCGGCGATCTCGCGCTGCAGCATGTCGCGGAAGAATCGCATCCAGATCACGGTGCGCTGCCGCTCGTCGAGTCCCGCCGCGCACCGCCGAACGAGATCGCGAACCTCGACGAGCTCGAGCCCGTGGTCCCGCTCGCCGAGGGTCGAGACCAGCGCGCGGCTCTCCGGGCTCAGCGCGTCCATCGACTGGGCGCGGTGCGCCATGCTGACCTGCATCGCATCCTCGACTCGCCGGTTGGACTCGTCGAGCCGCTCGGCGATGGCGTCGACGGTCGGCGCGGCGTGGCCGGCGGCCTCGAGCTCGCGCTGAGCGAGTCGCACCCTGGCGTTGAGTTCCTGCATGCCTCGGGGGACGTGCATCGTCCAGGTGTGGTCACGAAAGTGGCGCTTCAGTTCGCCACTGATGCTCGGCGCGGCGTAACTGACGAACGTCGTTCCGCGTCGCGCGTCGAACCCGTCGATCGCCTTGATCAAGCCGACCGTGCCCACCTGGAGCAGGTCGTCGAGCGGTTCGCCGCTGCGCTGGTACCGACGGACGATCGAGCGGACCAGAGGCATTCCGCGTTCGACCAGCTGCTCGCGAGCATGCGTGTCGCCCTGATCGTGATACCGCCGCAGCAGCACCAGATCACGGTGCGCGGGAGTAGACATGGGGGGGGAGCCTTTCGATCTTGGGCATGACGCCGAACAGGACTCGTAGCGCGCGGGAACTCCCGCGCGATTCGCACTGCCTGTCCGTTAGGTCATGCCCGCCGCCGCGACGCTGAAAGCGCCCCGCAGTGCGCTCTCACTCAGTGACGCCCGGGAGACGAGCGTCAGTGTTCAAGAGCGCCGAACGACAACCGGCACACTCAGACGGTAGCACCGATCCGGTGCCAGATGGTGGTTTTCTGGCGGGTCAGGAGTTTCACCACGGTTCGCCGCGGCGAATCTGGCAGAATGCGCGGCACGAGCCGCAGCGAGAACCCGCTATCCGGGAGCTCATCGGAACGTTTCCTGACCCCGCTCGCAGTACGCCTTCCCCGATCGGTCCAGGATGCGTTCCCGTGGAGGGCGAAGGAGCAGTAGTTCGTGTCGCATACACGCACACAGGACGGCCAGAGCCTGAAGTCGGCCGTCGCCGACCTCGTCGTTCGGACGATGCAGGAGTACACCGGGCGAGGGGCCACGCGTGCGCGCACCATCATCGAGCAGGACACGATCCTCGTCGTTCTCGAGGACACGCTCACGAAGGGCGAGCGGGTGCTCGTCGAGCACGGCCGCGAGGACGACGTCCTCCTGATCCGCAGGACGTTTCAGGAGACGATGCGCGATGACCTGTCACGGGCCGTCGAGCAGCTCGTCGGTCTCCGGGTCGAGGCGTTCATGAGCACCAACCACACGATGCCCGACTACGCCGTCGAGATCTTCATGCTCGGCGAGCCGCTGGTCGAGCAGGTGACGGTCGACGGTTCCGGATCGCTCGGTGGGGCCCACCCCGTCGGGAACGGCCGCCGGCCCTCACGGGCGTGATTCGCGCCCGCTCGGGGCGCTGAACCGCGTGGACGCGTGCGTCCCGTCGCAGAACGGCCGGATCCTCGACCGTCCGCAACGGCACAGCGCCATCGGCGAGCGCCCCGCGTCGATCTCGTTGCCGTCCTGATCCCGAAGCACCACCGGCCCGCGCACGATCAGCGGGCCGTTGCGGTACGGCACGATCACGACCTCCTCGGGGTCGCTCATCGCGCCGGGCCGTCGCTCGCCGGAGCCGTCGCGCGGATCACGACCAGCTGCTCGACCGCCGGCCCCTCGTCGATCAGGCCTGCCTCGCGGAGCCTGGCGGCGCGCCGCGACATCACCGCCCCGAAGGGGATGTCGCGGCGTGCCGCGACGGAGACCCCGAGCCCGCACGCCTCCAGCTCGTCGATCGTGCGTTGCGGATCGTTGACCTCGCTGTGGACCATCAGCATCCGACCGCCCGGACGGAGGCGCGCCGGCGCCTCGCGGCAGATCCGGTCGACGATCGCCCGCCCGTCCGACCCGCCGTCCCAGGCGCGGGCGGCCCCGCGGGTCGGCAGCGCGTCCTGCTCCGACGGCACGTACGGCGGATTGCTGACGATCAGGTCGTAGCGGCCGGCGGGCGCAGCGTCGAACAGGTTCCCGCGGCGCACGATCGACGCTCCACCCGTCGCCCACAGGTTCAGGCGCGCGGCGAGCACCGCCCGGCGCGACAGGTCGACCGCGACGACCTCGTCGGCCCCGGAGCGCATCGCAGCGACCGCGACCACTCCCGAGCCCGTGCACAGATCCAGCACCCGGGCACCGGCCACGTCCTCCGCAGCCACCGCCGCGGCTAGCAGCATCGAATCCTCCGACGGGGGATAGACGGCCGGCAGCCGCAGCAGCGGTCGCCGGCGAGCCGGGGACTGCGGCTCGGCGCCGGCTGCGGGCACGGCAACGGTCGCGAACGAGGGGTCGTGGGCCATGAAGAGTCCTCAATCGAGAAAGGGGGGACGACGCTCCGCGTACCCCGAACCGGCCGACCCGTACCCGTACCGAGTCGGTACGCCCCGGTCCGATTCGGGTACGCGTCGAGCATGTCCCTGCCCCCGCTCCCGCGGTCCCGCGGGCCGATCAGCGAGCAGCTGATCGACGCCCTTCAGCGCTCCCCGTCGCTCGGCCGCCGGCGTCTCGGCGTCCCGACCGCCGACGAGATCGCCCCCGATCCGGCCGGTGACGAGGACCTGCAGCTGGCGCTGTACCTCTGCTATGAGCTGCACTACCGCGGGCTCGAAGGGGTATCGGACGCCTGGGAGTGGGATCCGAGCCTGCTCGCCCTGCGAGGCACGCTCGAGCGCGCGTTCGAGCTGTCCGTCCGCCAGCTGGTGGTGGCGTCCCCGGAGACCGGTCCGCGGGAGATGGACCTCGCCCTGGCCGAGCTGATCCGCGACGACGACGCCCCGGCGCTGTCCTCGTTCGTCCAGCGACAGGCGTCGGTCGACCAGGTACGCGAGCTGCTCGTGCATCGATCCGCGTACCAGCTGAAGGAAGCCGACCCCCATTCGTTCGCGCTGCCGCGGCTCTGGGGCCGCCCGAAGTCGGCGATGGTCGAGATCCAGGTCGACGAGTACGGCGGCGGCAAGCCCGACCGGATCCACGCCGACCTGTACGCGACGATGATGCGCGAGCTGCAGCTCGACGGGACGTACGGTGCGTACCTCGACCTGATCCCCGGCGCGACGCTCGCGACCGTCAACCTGGCTTCGATGTTCGGGCTGCACCGGCGCCTGCGCGCCGCGTGCGCCGGCCACCTGGCGGTCACCGAGATGACCTCGTCGGTGCCGAGCCGGCGGTACGCGGCGGGCCTGCGACGGCTCGGGTTCACCAGCACCGAAGCGACCGACTTCTACGACGAGCACGTCGAGGCCGATGCCGTTCACGAGAGCATCGCGGCGGTCGATCTCGCCGGTGGACTCGCCGAGCAGGATCCGGCGCTCGGCCGCAGCGCGCTGTTCGGCGCGGCCGCGCTGCTCGCGCTCGAAGCCCGGTTCGCGCGGCGGGTGATGGCGGCGTGGGAGGCCGGCGAGTGCTCGTTGCTGCGGCCGCTGCCGCAGTTGCGGGAGACCGTCCCCGGCTGAGCCGCCACCCGGGTCCCGCGTGCACCGCACGCGCGGGCTCACCCGTACGAGGTGATCGGCCGCGCGGGTCGTTTGTCGCCGACGGTCGAGGGTAAGGACCCGCCCATGCCGGCGGACGCCGTACTCTTCGACCGGGACGGAACCCTGCTCGTCGACGTGCCGTACAACGGCGATCCGGCCCGGGTCCGCCCGGTCGACGGTGCCCGGCGCGCGCTCGCGCGACTCCGCTCCGCCGGAGTCCCCGTCGGCGTGATCAGCAACCAGAGCGGGGTCGCTCGCGGCACGCTGACCGTCGCCCAGGTGCATGCGGTGAACGCGCGGATGACCGGCCTGCTCGGACCGCTGGATCCCGTGCTCTTCTGCCCGCACGGGCCGCACGACGGATGCGAGTGCCGCAAGCCTCGGCCGGGGCTGCTGATCGAGGCGGCCGATCTGCTCGGAGTCCGTCCCGGCGGCTGCGCCGTGGTCGGCGACATCGGCATCGACGTCGCGGCCGCCCACGCGGTCGGTGCGCGCGGGATCCTCGTCCCCACCCCCGTCACCCCCCACGACGAGATCTCGGCCGCCGCCGAGGTCGCGCCCGACCTGGCGGCCGCGGTCGACCTGCTGCTCGACGCTCCCGGGAGCTCCCCGTGACGGGCACGTTGATCACCCGCCTGGACAGTCTCGGCGACGTCCTGCTGACCGGTCCCGCCGTCGCCGCCGCCGCCCGCGGAGGCCCGGTCACGTTCGCCTGCGGCCCGCGAGGCCGGGCGGCAGCGGCGATGCTGTCCGGCGTCGACGAGCTGGTCGTGCTCGACACCCCGTGGATCGACGCGACCCCGCGACCGGTCTCGCGCGCCGCGCTCGACGCGTTCGTCACGACGGTCGCCGAGGTCGCACCCGAACGGGCGGCGATCCTCGGATCGTCCCGCCAGAGCCCGCTGCCGACGGCGCTGCTGCTGCGCCTCGCGGGCGTCGCCGAGATCGCCGCGATCTGCCGCGACCGCGCCGGCACGCTGCTGGATCACCGCCTGCCCGACCCCGGCGACGTGCACGAGATCGAGCGCAACCTGACGGTGACCGCGGCGCTCGGGTTCACCCGAGAGCGGCCGACCGCGGACCTCGACCTGCTCCGTGACCACGGAGCGCGCCCTCGCGGCCTTCCCGACGGCGACTACGTCGTCGTGCACCCCGGGACGTCGGTACCGGCCCGGGCGTGGCCGCCTCGCCACCACCGCGAGCTCGTCCGCCGCCTTGCGGCCGACGGGCGACCGGTGGTGGTCACCGGCGACGCCGGGGACCGGCGGCTGACCGCCTACGTGGCGGACGGTCACGCGATCGACCTCGGCGGCCGAACGTCGCTGCCCGCCCTCGCGGAGACGCTCGCCGGAGCGTCGGTGGCGGTCGTCGGCAACACCGGTCCGGCGCACCTCGCCGCGGCCGTCGGCACGCCGGTGGCGTCGCTGTTCGCCCCGACCGTGCCCGCCGCGCGCTGGCGACCGTGGTCGGTCCCCCACGAGCTGCTGTTCCTCCCCGTCGCGTGCGCCGGGTGCCACGCCGGGTCGTGCCCCGCCGACGCGCACCACTGCATGGACGGCGTGCCCGTCGACGACGTCCTGGCCGCGATCGCCCGGCTCGCCCCGGCGCCCGCCGAGTCCGCCGACGCCACCACCGTGCTCGGAGCGACACCGTGAGGGTCGCGCTCGTATCGGAGCATGCGAGCCCGCTCGCCGCTCTCGGCGGCGTCGACGCCGGCGGGCAGAACGTCCACGTCGCCGAGCTCGCCGACGCGCTGAGCCTCGCCGGACACCACGTGGTCGTCTACACCCGCCGCGACGCCGCGGGCCAGCCGCCCCGGGTGCTGCTGGCGTCCGGGGTCGAGGTGGTGCACGTCGACGCCGGTCCCGCGCGGTCGATCCCGAAGGACGACCTGCTCCCGGCGATGGGTCCGTTCGGAGAGCAGCTGCTCACCGCCTGGCGTCGGGAGCCTCCCGACGTCGTGCACGAGCACTTCTGGATGTCCGGGTTGGCCGCGATGCACGCCGCTCGATCGCTGGGCATCCCCGTGGTCCAGACCTTCCACGCGCTCGGGGTCGTCAAGCGCCGACACCAAGGTGCCGCCGACACCAGCCCGCCGGTGCGCGCGGTGCTCGAACCCCGACTCGCCCACAGCGTCGACCATGTGATCGCCACCTGCAGCGACGAGCTGCTCGAACTGCGTCAGCTCGGGGTTCCCCGCCGCCGGATCACCACCATTCCGTGCGGCGTCGACCTCGGTCGGTTCACGCCACGCGGACCGGTCGAGCCCCGCGGCCGACGACGGCTGCGGGTGGTCGCCGTGAGCCGCCTGGTGCCGCGCAAGGGGATCGCCGACCTGATCACGGCGCTGCCGACGGCCCCGCCGATCGAGCTGATCGTCGCCGGAGGTCCCGACCGCGCCGACCTCGACCACGACCAGGAAGCCCGCCGCCTGCGACTGCTCGCTCGGGGCCTCGGAGTCGAGCAGCAGGTCGACCTGCGCGGACGGGTGGCCCGTGATGACCTTCCGGCCCTGCTGCGGTCGGCCGACCTGGTGGCGAACGTCCCGTGGTACGAGCCGTTCGGAATCGTCCCCGTCGAGGCGATGGCGTGCGGGGTCCCGGTGCTGGCCAGCGCCGTCGGCGGGATGATCGACACCGTCGTGCCCGGACAGACCGGGTGGCACGTCCCGCCCCGCTCCCCCGCCGTGGTCTCCAGCGCCCTCGAGCGGATCGAGTCGTCCCCCGCCCAACGGTCGCGGTTCGGAGCGGCGGGAGCACGCCGCGCCGCGCGACAGTACGGGTGGATCCGGATCGCGCAGGCGACGATCGCCACGTACCGACACGTGGTCGACGCCGACCGGCGGCGGCGCGCGACCTTCGGTCCGCCCGGCCACGCCCCGGGCACCCGAAGGGCGGCGATCGGATGAGGGCGCGGGAAGCGGCGGCCGCGCTCGCCGAGGCGATCGCCGCGAGCGGTCCCCTGCTCGACGAGGTCGAGCGCTGGGGCGTGCTCGTCGCCGACGCCGTGCTCGCCGGCGGACGGCTGCTGGTCGCCGGCAACGGCGGAAGCGCCGCCGAGGCCCAGCACCTGACCGCCGAGCTCGTCGGCCGGTTCGAGACCGAGCGGTCGCCGCTCTCGGCGATCGCGCTGCACGCCGAGACGTCGAGCCTGACGGCGATCGGCAACGACTACGGGCACGCGGCCGTCTTCGCCCGGCAGGTCCGCGCCCACGGGAGGCCCGGTGACGTGGTCCTGCTGATCAGCACCTCGGGCCGCAGCCCCAACGTGGTGGAAGCCGCGCACGCGGCCGCGGCGATGGCCCTGGTCTCGTTGGCCCTCACCGGCCCGGGCCCGAATCCGCTGACGGACCGCTGCACTGCGGCCGCCGCGGTGCCCTCCGCGCGGGTCGCGACGGTCCAGGAGGTGCACCTGCTGGCGGTCCATGCGCTGTGCGCGGCGGTCGATCGCCGTGTCGCGGCGGTCTCGTCCGCCGAGGACCAGGCCGGCGAGCACCTGCTGCGACGATCGCGGCACCTGACGACGGGGACACGCCCATGACGTCGCTGCTGGTGATCGGAGACGCGGTGCTCGACGTCGACGTCGCGGGGCACTCGGCGCGGCTCAGCTCGGACGCACCGGTGCCGGTGGTGGCGTCCGGACGCACCCGGGTCCGGCCCGGAGGCGCCGGACTCGCGGCGGTGCTCGCGGCCCGCGACGGCGCGGACGTCTGCCTGGTCACCGGAATCGGAGCGGACGTCGCCGGGAGTCGGCTGCGCGACCTGCTGCGCGCCGAGGGCGTCGACGTCCACGACATCGGCCGCGACGGCGACACCGTGACCAAGACCCGGATCCTCGCCGCAGGGCATCCCGTCGTGCGGTTGGACGACGGCGACCCCGGCACGCCCGGCGAGCTTCGCCCCGCGGAGAGCGCGCACCTGACGGACGGCGATGCGGTGCTGGTCGCCGACTACGGTCTCGGCACCGCCGACACCGATGGCGTGCGAGCGCTGCTGCGCAACCGGATCGAGCGCGGTCGGCCGGTGATCTGGGACCCGCACCCGCGTGGTGCGACGCCCGTGCCAGGGTGTGCCGCCGTCACGCCGAACCTGCGCGAGGCGCTCGACTTCACCCGCGGCTCGGACGTCGGAGGCCCGCTCGACCAGGCGTGCCGGGCGGGCGCCGCGCTGGCGGAGCAGTGGCGGGCCGACGACATCTGCATCACCTGCGGCGAGCACGGTGCCGTCCTCGTCGGCCCGGCGAGCACGCCGCTGACCGCCGCGGCGCCCCACGCGTCGTCCGGTGATCCGTGCGGAGCCGGCGACCGCTTCGCCTCCCGGCTCGCGCTCGCCTACGCCGACGGTCGCCCGCCCGGGTCGGCCGTCCGTCACGCCGTGATCGCCGCGACCTCGTTCGTCGACGCGGGGGGAGCCGGCGCGGTGGTCGACGGTCCCGCATGGACCGCGGGTACGGCCGGACCGGCGCTCACGTCGAACGGCACCAGCGACGCGATCGACCTGGCCGAGCGGACGCGCGACGCCGGCGGGACGGTCGTGACGACCGGTGGCTGCTTCGACCTGCTGCACGCCGGGCACGTGGAGTCGTTGCGCGCCGCACGTGGACTCGGCGACGCGCTGATCGTCTGCCTCAACTCGGACGCCTCGGTACGCCGGTTGAAGGGTCCGCAGCGGCCGATCGTGCCGGTCGAGGACCGCGCCGCCGTGCTCGCCGCGCTCAGCTGCGTCGACGCCGTCGCGATCTTCGACGACGACAGCCCCGCGCGTCTGCTCGAGCGGCTGCGGCCGCACGTCTTCGTCAAGGGCGGCGACTACCGCCCGTCCCGGCTCCCGGAGGCCGCGGTGCTCGACGCCTGGGGCGGCCGAGCGGTCACCGTGCCGCTGGTCGCCGGGCACTCCACCACCGCGATCCTCCAGGAGGTGCGACACCGTGCCGTCTGAACGCTTGGGAACCGTGCTGATCACCGGGGGCGCCTCCGGCCTGGGAGCGGCCACCGCGGAGCTGATCCGCTGGTCCGGCGGCACCCCGGTCGTGCTCGACCGCACGCCGCCGGACAGCGGCTTCGCCCACACGGTCGTCGACCTGGCCGACGGGCGGGCGACCGAGGCGGCCGTCACCCGGGTCGTCGACGAGCACGGACCGCTGTCCGGCGTGGTCTGCGCCGCGGGCACCGACTCGTGCGGGCCGCTCGCCACCGTCGACGCGGCGAGCTGGGAACGTGTCGTGGCCGTCAACCTGCTCGGCACCGCTGCCGTGGCGCGGGCCAGCCTGGACGCGCTCGAGCGCAGCGGCGGCACGCTGATCACCGTCGCCTCGACGCTCGGGTTCCGGGCCCTTCCCGACGCCAGCGCGTACTGCGCGAGCAAGTTCGGCGTCGTCGGCCTGACGCGTGCGCTCGCCGTCGAGACCCAGGGCCGCGTCCGGGTGACGTTGCTGGTCCCGGGCGGCATGCAGACGGCGTTCTTCGACGGGCGTCCGGCGCAGTACCGGCCGGCACCCGGGCAGCTGCTCAACGCTCCCGAGGACGTCGCCGCGGCGGTGCTGTTCGCGCTCCGCCAGCCAGGCCAGTGCGAGTTGCGAGAACTGGTCGTCACCCCGTCGATCGAAGGGTCGTGGCCGCCATGAGCGATCACTCCGCCGCCCCCCGGATCACCGTGCTCCGCGCGCTCGGACTCGGCGACCTGCTGACCGCCGTGCCGGCGCTCCGTGCGCTGCGGCGCGCCTACCCGTCGCATCTGATCCACCTGGCCGCGCCCGCGACCCTCGGGCCGCTGGCCGCGCTCTCCGGTGCCGTCGACGAGACCGTCGACTGCCAGCCGCTGCAGGAGCTGCCCCATCGCCTGCGCGGTCCGTCGATCGCGGTCAACCTCCACGGGCGCGGGCCGCAGAGCCACGCGCTGCTTCGGCAGATCCGGCCGCGACGGACGTTCGCCTTCCGCGACGGGCCGTGGGCCCCCGGGCCACCGTGGCGTGTCGACGAGCACGAGGTGATCCGCTGGTGCCGCCTGCTGACCGCCTACGGCCTGGCCGCCGACCCGCACGACCTGCGGCTGGAGCCGCCGCGCGTACCCTCCGCCCACCCGGCATCCGGGGCGGTGATCGTCCACCCCGGGGCCGGGTCCCCCGCCCGTCGCTGGCCTCCCGAGCGGTTTGCCGCGGTCGCCCGGACGCTGGCCGCCCGTGGCCGCTGCGTCTTGATCACGGGCACCGCGGACGAGCGGCCGCTCGCTCGGTCGGTGGCGTCCGCGGCCGGCCTGTCGGACGACCACGTGATCGCCGGCGGCACCGACCTGCTCGAGCTCGCAGCGGTGGTGGCGCACGCGGACGGCCTGGTCTGCGGCGACACCGGCGTCGCCCACCTGGCGACCGCGTTCGGTACCCCGTCGGTCGTGCTGTTCGGGCCGCTCCCGCCGTCCCGTTGGGGACCGTTGATCGACACCCACGTGCCGATTCGCCGCCACGCGACGCTGTGGGCCGGCAGTACCGGCGACCCCCACGGCGACCGCCCGGACCCGGGCCTGCTGCGGATCGATCCCGAGGACGTGCTGCACGCCCTGGCCGGGGTCGTGCGATCCGGCGCGCGCCGCGAGACCGCCCCCGGTCGTGCATGACGCCGTTTCGTCACCGCAACCCCGGGTAGCGGTCCATCATGCGCGCGCTCTGCCTGAACTGCACCCTGAAGCGCTCCCCCGATCCGTCGAACACCGAGGACCTTGCCCGCGTGGTGCTCGATGCGCTGGAGGACGACGGCTGGGAGACCGAGACGATCCGCGTCGTCGACCACGTGGTCGAGCCCGGGGTCGTCTCCGAGGCGGTGACCCCGCAGGACGAGTGGCCGGCGTTGCGCGAGCGGATCGTCGCCGCCGAGGTGCTGATCGTCGCGACGCCGACCTGGCTCGGCCAGCCGTCGAGCGTGGCCAAGCGCGTGCTCGAGCGGATGGACGCGATGCTCGGCGAGACCGCCGAGGACGGCAAGACCCCGATCGGCTACAACCGCGTCGCCGGCGTGGTGGTCACCGGGAACGAGGACGGCGCCCACCACTGCATCGCCGAGATCATGGGCCCGCTCAACGACATCGGCTACGCGGCGCCCGGTCAGAACTGGACCTACTGGAACAAGGGGCCGGGACCGGGTGACCAGGAGTGGCTCAGCACCGACGAACGCGAATGGTCGATCAGCACCGGGAAGGCCGCGGCGTCGAACATCGCCGCGCTCGCCCGTGCGCTGCAGGCCTCGCCGATCCCGCCCCCGCCCGGGTCCTGAGCTCCGCGTAGGACGCCCGGAGGGCTCGGCTCAGACCGTCGACCGCAGCAGCGTCTCCCAGTCCGCCAGGAACCGCGCGAGGCCGAATCGCTGCAGCGCGTGCCGACGCGCCGCAGCACCCTGCTCGCGTGCACGGTCGCGGTCACGCAACAGCTCGTCGGCCGCTCGCTCGATCCGGTCGACCCGATTGCTGACCAGCGCGACGTCGGGCGGGATGACCTCTGGCGCTTCGGTGGTGGCCAGCGCGATCACCGGCATCCCCAGCTGCATCGCCTCGATCAGCGACAGACCCAGCGACGTCCAGCGGTTGAGGTGCAGGTAGAGCCGCCGACGGGCCAACGCCTCGAGCAGCTCGTCGTGCGGCAGGTCTCCCTGGCCTCCGAGGGCCTCGCTGTCGATCCCGAAGAGATCGATCGGCAGCCGCCGACCGAGGTCGTGGATCAGGTCGGTCCCGGTCACACGACCGCGGCGACGGGCCTCGTTGGCGACGACCCCGACTCGCGCGAGCTCGCCGCCGTAGCGCGGACCGGGATCGGGGATGCCGTGCTCGATCACGGTGGTCTGCGCCGACCCGCAGTCCCACATCAGCCGGTTGAAGTGCGTGACGTGCACGATCGGCACGCCCCAGTCGCGGGCCGGATGCCGCATCGCGTCGATCGCTCCCTGCGGCGCGTTGTGCTCGACGTAGACCGCAGGAAGGTCGCGCCCGGGTCGACGACCGCCGAGCCACGACGCCGCCAGTTCGAGCTCGTGCGGCCGCTGCAGCACCACGACGTCGGGCGGCTGCTCGGCCAGTTCCCACGGCGTGCGCTCGACCACGCGCTCCGGCCAACGGTAGGTCCGAGCCCGTCCCCGCCCGTCGGCCCCGCGGCCGGGAATCACCGGCACCACGTACTGGTGCGGACCGTTGACGAAGCTCGTCGTCCACGCGCCGTGAACGTGCCAGATCAAGACCCTCACCGGCGCTCGACCTCCTCCCAGACCCGAAGCCTCCAAACGGCGTACGCTCGGCGGGTGACCTCGGGGCACCGAGACCACCGCCGCAGGGTACCCGCGATCGTCGATACCAAAACGTGGATTCGACGATTGCGACGCCGTCTGCGGGGTACGTGCCTGTATGCACCCCTCCCGAAGGCCACCATGCCCCCTGCTTCCGCGTCCCCCGTTCCTCCGCGGTTCGTACCGGACGCCGCTCCGAACCCGGACACCTCGGCGCCTCCTCGTGCAACGCCCGACCGCCGAACCTTCGTGATCTGCGACCCGGCGACCGACGAGCAGCTGGGCAGCATCTCCGCTGCCGACGAGGGCGAGTGCCGCGACGCGGTGGCGCGCGCGCTCGCGGCCGGACCCGGCTGGGCGCGTACCTCGTCCAACGATCGCGCCACGGTGCTCCGCCGCTGGGCGGCGTCGCTGCGGGAGGACACCGGCGATCTCGCGCTGCTGCTGAGCCGTGAGACCGGTGCCCTGCTGAGTGACGCGCACGCGCAGGTCGAAGCCGGGGCCGAGGCGATAGAGCGCTACGCGGTGCTCGGCCCGCTCCACCGGGGTCGACGTTCGGTCGGCAACGCCGACGACGGCGAGGCGATCGAACGCGTCCCGCGCGGAGTCGTCGCCGTCCTGTTGCCGTGGCGCGATCCGGTCGCGCTCGCGTGCGCGCAGGTCGCGGCCTGCCTGGTGACCGGCAACACCGTCGTGGTCAAGCCGTCCGGGCGGGCACCGTTCGCCGTCGAGCGCGCCGTCCAACGACTCGAGGCGCCGCCGAACGTCGTCTGCCTCGTTCACGGCGGAGCCGAGACCGGGGCCTGCCTGACGTCCGACCTGGACGTCGGCATGGTGCTCCACACCGGTTCGGTGGAGACCGGCAGGTCCGTCGCTTCGGCGTGCGCCACGCGGCTCAGCGCGGCGATCATCGAGCGCGGCGGCAAGGGAGCCGTCGTCGTCGACCGCGACGTCGACCCCGAGGCGGCCGCCGCCTACGCCGCGACTGCGGCGTTCTCGCACGCCGGTCAGCTGTGCGGGTCGGTCGATCGCCTGCTCGTGCACCGCGCGAACTTCGACCGGTTCGGCGCCGCCCTGGTCACGCGGATCGAACGGTTGCGAATGGGTCGCGGCACCGAGCCGACCACCACGCTGGCCCCGCTGATCGATGCTCGGCAGCGGGCGACCGTCCACGGACAGGTCACGGCTGCGGTCGCGGAGGGCGCGTACCTGATGACGGGCGGGCAGCTGCCACACGGTCCCGGGTGCTTCTATCCGCCGACCCTGCTCCACCGCGTCCGGCCGACGATGGCGATCTGGTCGCAGAAGACCTTCGGCCCGGTCGCCGCGATGATGCCGTTCGACGAGTTCGACGACGCTCTCGCGATGGCGTCCGAGTCGGCGCTGCGTGGAGCGGTCACCGTGCTCTCGACTGACCGTGCCAACAGCGACCGGTCCGCCCACGAGCTCGACGTCGGCGCGATCGACCCGGATCCGTTCGCCGGCGGCGCGTCCGGGATCGCGACCGAACGACTGCGACGGCCCGGCACCGGGCTGGGGTACGGATCCGAGCTGCTCGACGAGCTGACCCGCTGGCGCGTCGTCCGGCGCCCGGGCTAGTCCCCGAGCGAGCGCCGCCGGCCGTGGCCGGTGTTTGGCCCCTGGAGCCGGGGGCACGAGTGGAGGTACCCCTCCCCCGAGAGACAGGAGCACCGCATGACGATCCTGAGGTTCGACCGATGGGTTGCTGAGCTGCCGCCGCCGTCCGAGCCCGATCCGGCCGGGGCGAAGGTCGTCCAGGAGCTGATGGGCGGGAAGTTCGGCGAGATGTCGACCTTCCTCAACTACACCTTCCAGTCGTTCAACTTCCGCGAGCGGAAGAAGGCGCGGCCGTTCTTCGACCTGATCTCGAACATCGCCGCCGAGGAGTTCGGTCACATCGAGTTCGTGGCCGCGGCGATCAACTCGATGCTGACCGACGACCGGAGCATCGAAGACGAGCTGAGCATGTCGTCGTCGCCCTTGCGCGACCTGCCCCCGCTGCCCGGCAACGCCCACCACTACGTCAACGGCGGCAAGGGCGCGCTGCCCCAGGACTCGCGCGGGATGCCCTGGACCGGCGACAACGTCTTCTCGTCCGGCGACCTGCTGTCGGATCTGACGCACAACTACTTCCTCGAGACCGGCGCCCGCTCGGGCAAGCTGCGGGTCTACGAGGCGGTGACCCACCCCGCTGCGCGTGCCCTCACCGGGTACCTGCTGGTCCGGGGTGGCGTGCACCAGGTCGCCTACGCGCGGGCCGTCGAGAACCTGACCGGCGCTGATCTGACCAAGCTGTTCCCGGGACCGCGCGTGCCGTCGCATGCGATCAAGGAGTCGCAGCCGTACATCGAGCGCGGCGATCACCGGCGGCTCTACCGGTTCTCGCCGAACGACTACCGTGAGCTCGCGGCGGTCTTCAACGGCAACCACCCGGAGACGGGCGAGCCGCTCGAGATCGTCGACGAGGACCCGGACAAGCGTCCCGAGCCGATCGACCTGCCGGCGCAGACCGACGTCTTCGCCCCGGGCTACTCGGTCGAGGAGATCTCCGAGATCGCGGACAAGCTGCGCAAGCAGGCGGGCCTCTAGCCCACTCGGGGCCGCCGCCGGAGCGGGGCACGCGATTCCCCCCGCTGCGGTACGATCCAGCGGCTTCGGGGAGTGGCGCAGTCTGGTAGCGCACCCGGCTGGGGGCCGGGCGGTCGCAGGTTCAAATCCTGTCTCCCCGACTTCGAAGCACCGAAGACGAACGGCCCGCCTCAGGCGGGCCGTTTGCGTTGTCGGCGCCGGTGCCGACGTCCTCGGAACGGGTACCAGCCGAGCGTGTCGTCGCCCGACGCCCCACCGCGCATCCCGCCGATGCTCGCCCGTGCCGGGTCGATGCCGACCGATCAGGACGACTGGTCGTTCGAGGTCAAGTGGGACGGGGTGCGGGCGAGCGTGCGATCGTCGCCCGAGCGGTTCGAGCTGCGCAGCCGGGCGGACAACGTGATCACCGCAGGCTACCCCGAGCTGGCCGGACTGCAGGACGCGCTGGGCGAGCACCGCGCGGTGCTCGACGGCGAGATCATCGCCTTCGACCAGGACGGCCGGCCGAGCTTCCAGGCGCTGCAGGAGCGGATGCACGTGCGCGGGCCCGAGCTGCGCGGGTTGGTCGAGCGCCGCCCGGTGACGCTGATGCTGTTCGACCTGCCCTGGCTCGACGGCGAGTCGCTGGTCGACCGCCCGTACGACGAGCGGCGGGCCGCGCTCGAAGCACTCGGTCTCGACGGTCCCCACTGGCAGACCCCGGCGGCGCACCCCGGTCGCGGCGACGCGCTGTTCGCCGCCACCGCCGAGCAGCAGCTCGAGGGCATCATCGCCAAGCGCCGCGACAGCCACTACGTCCCCGGCGGACGCAGCGACGCCTGGCTCAAGGTCAAGCACCAACGACGGCAGGAATTCGTGGTCGGCGGCTGGTGGCCGGGCAAGGGCGGCCGCCAGGGCACGCTCGGGTCACTGCAGATCGGCGTCCACGACGGCGACGGCCGGCTGCGCTACGCCGGCGGGGTCGGCACCGGGTTCGACCGCGACACGCTCGACCGGCTGAACGCGCAGCTGACCGAGATCGAGCAGCCCGCGTCGCCGTTCGAGGGTCGCCAGCCCCAACGCGGCACCCGCTTCGTCGACCCCACGATCGTCGTCGAGGTCCGGTTCACCGGATGGACCGACGAGGGCTCGGTCCGACAGGCGGCCTACCTGGGCGTCCGCGACGACAAGGACCCGGCAGACGTCGTACGCGAGGACGCGCCGGCGGTGACGGTGAACGAGGCGTCGGTCGACGAGCACCGAAACGCCGAAGCGCCCGATCGCCACGTCGCAGAGGGTGGCACAGGCCCGTCCGCGATCGATCGCACCGCGCCGGCGACGGACGGCCTCGCCTCCCGCATCCCCGCCCGCGGCGAGGTGGTGCTCGACGTCGACGACCACCCGGTGAAGCTCACCAACCTCGACAAGCGGTACTACCCGAGCGGGTGGACCAAGGCCGACGTGCTGCGCTACTACGCGCGGATCGCGCCGGCGATCCTGCCGCACCTGCGCGACCGGCCGGTGACCCTCATGCGGTACCCCGACGGCGCCGAGGGACCGTCGTTCTTCAACAAGCACGCGCCCAAGCACCGCCCGGAGTGGGTGGACACCGCCCGCGTTCGTCACGGCGAGGACCCGGACAAGGACCACGTCGAGTTCGTACTGATCCAGGATCGGGCCACGCTGCTCTGGGCGGCGCAGCTGGCCGCGATCGAGCTGCACCCGTCGCTCTCCCGGGTCGACGCCGACCGCGAGTCGGGCGCCGGAGGCCCGGCGGCCCTGGTCTTCGATCTCGACCCCGGTCCGGGCACGACGATCGTGGATTGCTGCTGGGTCGCGACCGAGGTCCGGGCCCTGCTCGCCGAGCTCGGCGTCGAGCTGCTCGCCAAGACGTCCGGGTCGAAGGGCCTGCAGCTCTACGCCGGGCTGTCCGCGGACGTCGGCTACGAGCGGTCCAAGCCGTTCGCGCACGCCGTGGCGGCGCTGCTCGAGGAGCGCTACCCGGAGCGGGTCGTGTCGCGGATGAGGAAGTCGCTGCGCGACGGCAAGGTGCTGATCGACTGGAGCCAGAACTCGGCCCACAAGACCACCGTCTGCGCCTACTCGCTGCGGGCGCGGGACCGTCCGACGGTCTCGACGCCGGTGACCTGGGACGAGGTCGAGCGGTGCCGGGCATCCGAGGATCCGGACCAGCTGGTCTTCACCGCCGAAGCCGTGCTCGCCCGCGTCGACCGCGACGGCGACCACTTCGCCCCGGTACTGGAAGACGCCCAGGATCTGCCCGCGCTGTCGGTCGACGACTGAATCTCGACCGACGGCGGTGCACGGATCGATGCAGCGCGGAATGGTCCCGCCGCGACGGGGTACAGGGAGGTGCCATGGCCGCGCGCTCGCTCTGGAACGGCACGATCACCTTCGGCTCGGTCGCGATCCCGGTCAAGCTGTTCACGGCCGCGAGCCCGCACACGATCAAGTTCCGCGAGGTCCGAGCCACGGACGGCGTCCCGCTCGAGCACCGTCGGATCGGCGCCGACAGCGGCGAGGTCGTTCCCTACGCCGAGATCGAGAAGGCGTACGACACGGGCAACGGCCAGATCATCCTGACCAAGGACGAGATCGCCGCCGCCGAGGGTCCGCGGCCCAAGGTGATCGGGATCGAGCGGTTCGTGGCCGCCGAGCAGATCGACCCGGTCTTCTACGACAAGCCGTACATCGTCGGCGCGCAGGAAGGCGGCGAGCACGCCTACCGGGTGCTGCTGGCCGCGCTGGAGCGCTGCGACCGGGTCGGCATCGGCCGGTTCATGCTGCGCACCCGCGAGCAGCTGGTCGCGGTCCGTCCGCTGCGCGGCGCGCTCGGCCTGCAGACGATGCGGCACGCCGACGAGCTCGTCGAGAAGGGCTACCTGGAGCTGCCGTCGCTGCGCAAGAAGCCCGCCGAGCGGGAGTTGAAGATGGCCGGCAAGCTCGTCGAGATGCTCTCCGAGCCGTGGAACCCCGAGGACCACGAGGACGAGTACCGCGCGGCCGTGCTCGAGTTGATCGAGCAGAAGCGCGCCGGCAAGGAGGTCAAGCGCCCCGCACCGAAGCCCGAGCGCGACGACGACCTGGTCGCC
>JBQGEK010000089.1:0-4863 GCA_052039575.1 Patulibacter sp.
GCCCGCTCGAGCTCGGGCTCAGCGGAGGACGCGACTCGCGCGTGATCCTCGCGGCCGCGATCGCCGCCGGGGTCACGCCGCACCTCTACACGCTGGCGGTCCCCGACGACCCGGCGTTCCCCGAGACCGGGGACGTCGTCGCCGCGCGACGGATCGCCGAGACGCTCGATCTCGATCTGGAGGTCCGCGTCTCCAGCACCACGCTCGACGAGAGCGAGCGCTGGCTGCGACTGCTGGCCAGCGGAATCTCGCCGTTCGACGCCACGCCGTCGACCGTCCGCACCGACGTGCCGACCACAACGCTGCTGAGCGGGACCGCGGTCGAGCTCGGCTGGATGACCTACGGTCGCGAGGTCGCCGAGTCGCCGGCCGAGGACGCGATCCGCGTCGCCGTCGGATCGTGGGTCCACAGCTGGCCGCTGCCGCTCGGCACCCGCGGCAGCCGCGACCGGGTGATCGCCCGCGGCAGCATGGTCGCGCGGGAGTGGCACGACGCAGGGCTCCCGTCGTCGATGCTCGCCGAAGCGGTCTTCGCCTTCGAGCGCGCAAGCAACTGGGGTGCTCCGGCGCACCTCGTCTACTCGCCGTTCTTCGAGACCGTCTCCCCCGGCTGGTCGGCCACGCTGCTGCCGCTGCTCTGGTCGCTGCACCCCGAGGATCTCGACCGCGACCGCTGGCGCCGGCGGATGATCCACGAGCTCTGCCCGGAGATCGAGAACCTGCCGTTCAGCGGCGGCTCGCCGGTCTGGCCCGACGAGGTCACCCGCGACGCCTACATGGTCTGGGGCGAGCGCCGCGACAAGCTGCGCCGCTACCTGCGATCGCGCCTGACCGGCAGCGGTGTCGGTCGGATCGCCGACCAGCGCGCCAGCCTCGAGACGATGCAGCGCGAGATCCGCGCGGGGCTCGACGAGATCGACGCGCTCGGCCGGGTCGTCGACCGCCGTCGGGTGCGTCGGCTCTGCGCGACGCCGATCCAACGGATCGATCCGCGCTCGCTGCAGCGGCTCGTCCGGGTCGGGCACGTCACCCGGATGCTCCGCGAAGCGGGCTGAGGGGCGCGCGTCCCCCACGCGATCCGCTGATCGGAGGATGGTGCGGCGGCTGGCCGCGCGCGATCCTCGATCCGTGACTTCCCGCGCACGCTGGACGGTCGTCGCCGTGGTGCTTCTGCTCTTCTCCGCGGTCACCGTCACCCTCACGGCGCCCGGAGACGCGGTCGACCGCCCGCGCCCCATGCTGCGGACGGGAGGAGTGGCCGTCGGAGGAGTCACGACCCGCGTCGATCCCGCCAGCCTGCGCGACCCCGCGCCCGTCAGCCGCACCGGGGTGCCGCCCGACCCGGCGACCGCGATCGCGGCGGTCTTCGGATCATCCGAGACCCTCCGCCCCGACCAGCCGCGACCCGCAGGCGCCCGGACGGACGCGGCGATCGCCGCGGCGCGCAACGAGAGCGCGTCGTTCCAGGTCGACCTGCGGTCCGGCGACGAGTCGCTGGTAGGGCTGCGTGCCCGGATGACCGGCCCGCTGGTCGGCCCGAGCGGCATCTCGATCTCGGCGTCCGCGGTCACGCTTGCTCGAGAGGGGCACTACCGCGTCGTCCAGGAGAGCGACGGCGAAGGGGCCCCGGGTCGCTGGCCGGACGCGTTGATCCCGGACCGCGACCCGCTGCTCCACGGGGACGGCGGGGCGTTCCCGTTCTCGCTCGCGCCGCGCAGCGCGGCCGCGCTCTGGGTCGACGTCGCGGTCCCGCCGGACGCCGCCCCCGGCGTCTACGCCAGCAGGCTGCGGATCGCCCGGGTCGGCGGCGCGCGGCTGGTCGACGTGCCGGTACGGCTCACGGTCCGGCCGTTCGGGTTGCCGTCGACCTCTTCGCTGCGCAGCATCTTCCTGCTCAATCCGTGGGACGTCTGCGCCACGCGGGACGGCTACGACGGCGGCTACACCGAGATCGCCCGGCCGGGCGGCGGCGGTTGCGACCCGGCCCGGGAGGCCACCTGGCGGGTCTTCAACCGCTTCGCCCGGCTCGGCCTCCGCAACCGGATCTCGATCGCCAACCCGTACCCGACCCCGCGGATGCGTGCCCCGGACCGCTCGCGGGTGGTCCCGGACCGCATCCGCCGAGGCGCCCCGGCGACCGCTGCCGCGGCGTTCGACGTCCACGTCGAACCGCTGCTCGACGGCACCAGCCAGCAGGGCACGCTGCGGGGCGCCCGGCTGACCGCGTTCGGCACGCAGTGGAACTGCATCCTCGACCCCGGCCGCGGGCGGAACTGCCTGGCGGACTGGCGGCGGTTCGTCGACGCGCACGCGCCCGCTGCCCGCGACCGGTTCGTCGCCTGGGTCTGCGACGAGCCGCGCTACTCCGGCGACGCGCACCAGACCCCGTGGGGCCGGCTGATCGGCGGACACGTCACCGCTCGGCACGCCCCGTGCGAGCAGCTCCGCGCCGCCGCGCGCGCCGGCTGGCCCGGCGTGGCGACCAAGATCACCACCACCGTCGACGACCCGGGGCTGTACGCGGACCGATCCGTCGACCCGGCCGGCCTCGGACCCACGGCGACCGAGATCCTCGCCCCCGACGTCACGTCGCTCGTGACCCGCGACGGCGGCAGCAGCCGCGGCCAGTACGAGCCGTTCGCCCGCGACCCGCGTACCGAGCTGTGGTTCTACCTGGCCTGCCCGACCGCGGGCTGCGATCCCGGCCGCAGCGATGCCGCCGCCGTCCGCGACCCGTCCTACACGGGCTGGCCGTCCTACACGATCGACCAGCCCGGATCCCAGGCATCGGCGATGGGCTGGTTGGCCTTCCTCTACGACGTCCGCGGCGAGAGCTACTTCGACACGACGTCCGGGTTCGGCAAGGGACCGGGCTTCCAACACGGGATCGAGAGCTTCGGCAGCAACGGGGACGGGCAGCTGTTCTACCCCGGGCACGTCCGCGTCGAGCGCTCGTCGGGAACCACCCGCGAGCCGATGCCGTTCGAGTCGATCCGGCTCCGGCGGATCCGCGAGGGCCGCGAGGACCACGAGTACCTGCAGCTGCTCGCGACGTGCGGACGCCGGGCCGAGGCCCTCCAGGTCGTCACCAACCTCTACGGCGACCCCGACCACGCGATGTTCCAGACCACGGTCGGCCAGGCCCAGCTGGACGGCGCGCGCGAGGCCCTGGCCCAGATGATCGAGCGCTACGGCTGCGGGGCGACCGCCGAGTGAGCCGGCCGGCCTCAGGAGGCGCTGCGCTGCTCCTGGCGCATCTCGCTGAGGATCCGTTCGAGCCGCGGCTCGACCGACGCGTCGACGTGGCGCATCGCCGCCCCGACCGCCGGGTGGGCCTCGCCGATCAGCCGGTGCATCTCGTGCGCCACGGCGCGGTACGAGGGGTGCCCCTCGCGACCCGAGCGCAGCTCGATCAGCTGCATCGCGGCCCGCGCGTTGAGGTCGATCGAATAGCGGATCCGATAGCCGAGCGCGACCGCGTAGGCCGCCTGCTTCGGACGGCCGACGTCGCGTAGCGCGGCCCACGCGCCGGCCGAGAGCTCGAGCGCGCGGCGGTAGTCGTCGCCGCCCCCCGCCTGCTCGACCTCGCCCGGCACCTCGGCGCCGAGCTCGGGCGTCAGCGTCTGCCACTGGATGGTCAGCATCCGGTGACGCTGGAGGTCGCGGAAGGCGCCGTAGTCGCTGACGATCTCGAACCGGTATCGGAGCCGCTCCAGGCCACGGCCCGGGCGGTGACGGCGGTTCTCGCGCTCCCCGACCAGGTCGGCGAGCAGCTGTCCGCGCTCGTCGCTCGACAGCCCCTCGACGGCACGCCGAGCGGCGCTCTCGCCGACCGCGGCCGACTCGTAGAGCAGCCCGGCCAGCAGGTCGCTCTCCTCGCCGTCGACGTGGACCAGGCGGACGCTCGAGTGCCGCTCGTCGGCGTCCCGCGCGGTCGCGCTGGCCTGGTCCAGGCCCAGCTGCGCGGCCCAACGGTCGGCGGCGGCTTCGCGCTGCTGCAGGTACTCGATCCAGCGGCCGCCGCGGTCGGACCGCTCGACCCGGGTCACGAAGCTCGGGGTCACCGCCTGCACCGCGTCGAGCATCCAGCGGCCGTAGCGGCGCGCCTCGGGCAGCGGGTGCGCCAGCAGGTGGAGGATCAGCTGCTCGTAGGTCTGCCCCGACGCGTAGATCCCGACGTGACTGAGCGTCGACGCGGGGAGCAGGCCGCGGATCAGGTCGAGCGCCTTGGCCTTCGTGGCCCGGGCGTGCGCCGCCGGCGGAGTCCCCTCGGGAGCCGGGTACGCATCGGCGCACCAGGCGGCCACGCGCGGCAGCAGGTCGGAGTAGATCCGAAAGATCCCGTCCATCGCCGCGGCGTACTCGGGACCCAGCTCGGGATCGCGGTAGTAGCGGTAGCCGCCGGCCGGGTCGGCATCGCTCGGCGCCGCATCGTCGTCGCTCAACCACGCGTTCGCGGTGACGGGGGTGTCGTAGGCGATGTAGCGCGTCGACTGCTCCAGGTACGCGCCGATCCGCGGCCGCTGGAGGATCTTGGTCAGCACGTTCGAGCACCACTCGGCGGCGATGTGCAGGCCGCCGAGCTGGGCGACCGAATCGTCGCCGAAGCCGAGGAAGATCCGGTCGTAGAGCTCCGACGCGCGCTTGCCCTCGTCGTTGTCGTAGGAGGTCGGTGCGCCATTCTTGGCAGCGTTCGGAAGCGACTCGGCGAACTCGTCGAGGAACAGCCGCCGCAGCGTGCCGGGGTAGCGGCTGTAGCGGGCGAACATCGCCCCCTTGACGGTCTCCGGCAGGTTCACCAGTCCGAAGACCGGACGCGTCGGATGCGTCACGTGCGGCGCCAGGCGCGCGGCTTCGGCGGGG
>JBQGEK010000090.1:0-1734 GCA_052039575.1 Patulibacter sp.
GGCCGCGACAAGCTCGCCGCGGAGCGCATTCCGCACCACATCGACGCCGACGACAAGGCGATCCTCGACGGGATCGTGTCGGCACGCGATGTCGCGCAGCGCAGCCTCGCCAAGGCCACATCGCCGCTCGAGCGTGGCCAGGCGGCGCGCGAGATCGACTGGCGGCTGCGCCAGGCGACAGGCATCGCCAAGGCCCCGTACGCAGCGGCGTTCGTCAAGCTGCTGCTCGAATCCGAGGCCCGCGTCGTCGTGTGGGCGTGGCACCGGGCCGTCTGGTCACTCCTCGCCGACGCACTCGGCGACTACCGACCGGTGATGTACACCGGGAGCGAGTCGCCGGCCGCCAAAGACAAGGCGATCGCCGCGTTCACCGGCCCGTTCGAGCAGCGCGGATCCAGCCGCGTGCTGCTGATGTCGCTGCGGTCAGGTGCTGGCGTCGACGGGCTGCAGCACGTCTGCCGCACCGGGGTGTTCGCCGAACTCGACTGGTCCCCCGCGATGCACGATCAGTGCGTCGGTCGGCTCGACCGCCCCGGTCAGCAGGACCGCGTGCGCGCCTACTACCTGCACACCGACAGTGGCTCGGACCCGGCGGTGCTCGACGTGCTCGGCGACAAACGGCTGCAGGGCGAGCCGATCCGAGACCCCGATCGTGACGTGCTCGCAACGCCGGCCGGCACCGAAGACCGTGCGCGGTTGCTGGCCGAGGCGGTTCTCACGGCCAACGGTTCACTTGCGCTGAACGGGGTCGACGCATGATCTTCCGTCCGGAGCTGGCGCAGCTCGTGATGAGCGGCGAGAAGACCGTGACGCGCCGCGCGTGCTCGCCGAACCCGCGCTCGCCGTGGTATCGCGAGCGGTGCGGCATCCGCGTCGACCAGATGGTGACGGTACAGCCGGGTCGCGGGAAACCGAACATCGGCCGCGCTCAGGTGATCGCGGTTACGCGTGGCCGTCTCGGGAGGCTGGACCAGGCCGAGGCGCGCCGGGAGGGCTTCGCGTCGTCCGCCGAGTTCGAGGCGACGTTCGAGGCGCTGAACGGTACGTACGACCCGAACCTCGAGGTCTGGGTCGTCGTGCTGCTCGCGGAGCGGTTCGAAGACCCGATCCCAGACCCGGCCACTCCTAGATTCACGTTCACCACCACGACCGCGCGCCCGGACGGTCCGGAACGGGTCCGGTGCCACCACTGCGGCTGGGTTGCCGTCGGCGGCTATCGCACGTTCGAGCGCGCTGACACGCACGTCTGCTCGCTGGGGCCCCGGGCCGGGTTGGCACAGACTTCGCTGCTAACCGCGATCGGAGCGGCGTCGTGACCCTGCTCGCGCGCCCGACCACCGCCTCCGGCATGGTCGCTCCCGTCGCACTCGTCGACGGCACGTTCTACGACGCCGCGCGACCGTCGGTCGGCTACTCCCCGCCCCCGTCAGCCCTCGGCCACGCGCTCGCGAGGATCAATCGCTGGCACGGCCAGACGATCGAGCCGGTGTCGGTCGCGCGGCACTCGCTGCTCGTTGCTGCGCACGTCCGGGTCGCCGGCCACCCAGCCCGGCTCCAACTCGCCGCGCTCCTGCACGACGCAGCCGAGGCGATCGTTGGCGACATCGCCAGTCCGGTCAAGCGGCTGCTGGGCGACGCGTGGGACGCAATCGAGCGTCCGATCCAAGCCGCGATCGCCACCGACTACGGCCGCGCGTCGATCTACAACTCCGGGCCGCAGGGCTTCGGCGAGGA
>JBQGEK010000091.1:0-9244 GCA_052039575.1 Patulibacter sp.
GACCCGCAGCCGCGAGCGCAGGGCCGGGCTGACGGCCGACCACGCGGGCTCGGTGGTCGCGGCGATCAGGATCACCAGGCCCTCCTCGACGGCGGGCAGCAGCGCGTCCTGCTGGGTGCGGTTGAAGCGGTGGATCTCGTCGATGAAGAGGACGGTCGGCGTGTCGGTCGCCTCGCGCCGCTCGCGTGCGCGCTGAAGCGCGGCGCGGACCTCGGGCTTGCCGGCGTCGACCGCCTGCAGTGCCTCGACCGCGGCGCCAGCGGCCGCGGCGATGATCCGCGACAGCGTGGTCTTGCCCGATCCGGGCGGTCCGTGCAGCAGCATCGCGTGCGGGACCTCGGCGTCGATCGCCGCCCGTAGCGGCCGGCCGGGCGCCAGCAGCTCGTCCTGGCCCACCACGTCCTCGACGGTCCGCGGCCGCATCCGGGCAGCGAGCGGCGCGTCGGCGCGCGGCGCACCCGGATCCGCCGGGGCACCGTCGTCCGGACTGGGCGTGAACAACCGATCCACGGTCCGGAGGATCGCACGGGCGCACGGGGCGCGGGCCGGAGGCCGAAGGGCGCAGCCGGGAAGGCGCACCCCGAGGGGCGCAACCGGGGCAAGCGGGAGACCTTGATGGGGTAACACCCGATCAAGGTCTCCCGCTTGCTTGGAGCGCGAGGCCGGAGAGGCGAGCCGGCGCGGGTGAGGAGCAAGACCAGCGTCCACGCTTCGGCGCCCGGGTAGGCTCGGTGTACCGCCCTCCGACCTCGCGCGCCCGTGCACAGCTCGACCGACCTGCCGCCGAACACCGACCACCACGACGCTTCCGCAGGGAGCGCCGCTGCGGCGACCGCGACGATGGCCCGCCCGCACGCCAGCGACGCGGGCCTCTTCGACGACCACGCGATGATCCGGCGGGTCCATCGCGAGCGCGTCGTCGCGCTGCACGGTCCGCGAACCCTGCTGATGCAGGCAAGCCACCCGCTCGCCTTCGTCGGCTTCTGGGGTGCGACGGCCGCCCAGGCGCCCGCCGATGCCTATCCGCGGCTCCAGCGGACCGCCGAGGCGATGGCGACCGCGGTCTTCGGCAGCGCCGACGACGCCGAGGCCATGGGGCGCCGGGTCCGTGCGATCCACGCCCGGATCAGCGGCGTGACCACCACCGCGACCGGACCCTGGCCGGCCGGCACCGCCTGGCGCGCCGACGACCCCGAGCTGCTGCTGTGGATCCTCGCGACGCTCGTCGACTCGGCGATGGTCGTCCACGATCGCTTCGTCCGCCCGCTGCGGCCCGAGGAGCGCGCTGCCTTCTGGCGCGACTACCGAACCGTCGGCGAGCTGTTCGGCCTGGGCCCCGACGACATGCCCGCGACGATCGGCCAGTTCGACGCCTACATCGCCGAGATGCTCGCGTCGGACCGGCTGGAGGTCGTGCCCGAAGCCCGCGACGCCGGGCGGCGGATCGTGATGCGCCCGCCGGTCCCGCTGCACCTGCGCCCGGCGCTGAAGCTCGTCAAC
Organism: Patulibacter sp.; assembly: GCA_052039575.1. Lineage (GTDB taxonomy): Bacteria > Actinomycetota > Thermoleophilia > Solirubrobacterales > Solirubrobacteraceae > Patulibacter. The sequence goes on from JBQGEK010000091.1 coordinate 1,501, forward strand.
GACGTGACCACGTCGCTGCTGCCGCCGAAGATCCGCCGGGGCTTCGGCCTGCCGTGGAATCCCGGCCGCGACCTGGCCGTCGCCGCCGTCGGCACCTGGTCCCGCACCGTGCTCTGGCGGGTCCTGCCCTCCACGGTCGCCTGGACCCCGCACGGCCGCCCGGCGCCCGTCGACTGATCGTCCGACTGACTTTCGGGGCGAGCCCCGATAACGTCGGGAACGTGAGCAGCTCCGACACCGCCCCGCGTTCCGCCACCGAGCTGCTGCAGCGGCTGATCCGGTTCAACACGGTCAACCCGCCCGGCCACGAGCGAGCGGCAAACGAGTTCCTGGCGGGGCTGCTCGAGGGCGCGGGATTCACCGTCACGCTGGTCGGCAACACGCCCGAGCGGCCGAATCTCGTGGCCGAGCTGCGCGCCGCCGATCCGACCGCCGCCGAGGCCGGTCCGACGCTCGGCCTGCTGTCGCACGTCGACACGGTGCTCGCCGCCCCCGAGGACTGGCAGCACGACCCGTGGTCCGGAGCGCTGGTCGACGGCGAGATCTGGGGCCGCGGTGCAATCGACATGAAGTCCCAGACCGCCGCCGAGGTCTGGGCTGCTCTCGAACTGGCCCGCTCGGGCTGGAGGCCGGCGCGCGGCGCGCTGAAGGTCTTCGTCGTCGTCGACGAGGAGACCGGCGGATCCGAGGGGGCGGTCTGGCTCTGCGCCAACCACCCCGACCTGGCGCGCTGCGACCTGCTGCTGAACGAGGGCGGCGGCGCGCCGATGCACTTCCGTGGCGCCCTGCACTACGGGATCTGCACCGGCGAGAAGGGCCCGTTGCGGTTCGCGCTGCACGCCGGCGGGGCCGCTGCCCACGCCGCGACCCCCGGGCTCGGCGACAACGCGCTCGTCCGGCTCGCCCCGCTGATCACCCGGTTGGCCGAGGCGGAGCTGCCGTTCGACGTCGCTCCGGCGATCGCCGAGATGCTCGACGGCCTCGGGCTCGACGGCAGCGATCCCGCCACCGCCTACGCCGAGCTGCGGATCGAAGATCCGGCGCTGTCCGCCGCGATCGAGCCGATGGGCCGAATCACCTTCTCGCCGAACATCGTGTCCGCCGGCGACAAGATCAACGTGATCCCCGACCGAGCCGAGCTGCGGGTCGACTGCCGCGTCCCGCCCAACCTGACCACCGAGCAGGCGCAGCAGCGGATCCTCGACGCGCTCGCTCCGCTGCCCGATGGCGTCACCGTGGAGTGGGGCATGACCGTCCCCGGCAACCACTCGCCGGCCGAGGGTCCGCTGTTCGAGGCGCTGCGCTCGTGGCTGGCCGAGCGGGCCCCCGACGCCGGGATCGTGCCGACGTTCCTCCCCGGGTTCACCGACTCGCGGACCTGGCGCCAGGCGTTCCCCGACTGCGTCGCCTACGGGTTCTTCCCCCACAGGAACCTGGAGCTCCGCGAGCAGGCCGGTCGGATGCACGCCAAGGACGAGCGGATCGACGCCGAGGACCTGGACTTCGCGACCGACTGCTTCCGCGACGTCACGGTCTGGCTGCTGGGCTGACGGGCGCGGGTGTCGAGTTCTGCCGAATAGCTCGGCACGAGTCCACGCGCACCCGGCCGGCAGGCTCCTTCGGAAACACCACGGGAAGACCATCGGCCGAGCGGAGTGAGAGGATCCGGGGGTGAGCGACTCGCGGATGCTGCTGCTGTGGGACTCCCCGAACATCGACATGGTGCTCGGGCAGTTGATCCTGCGACGCAAGCCAACGGGCCGCGAGCGCCCGCGGATCGACGCCCTCGCGGACTGGCTGCGCGAGCGGGCTGACGGGATCGGCGTCCGCGAGGCGACGCGCCCGCAGATCGAGGCGGCGGTCTTCGCCAACGTCACCGAGCGCACCTTCAACGGCGTCGTCGGCTGGGCCGAAGTCGTCCGCCAGGCCGGCTTCCGGATGTTCCTCAAGCCGAAGCTACGCGACGACAGCGACGTCGACGACGACATCCTCGAGCTGCTCTCCCAACGACAGCAGGAGGGAGGCCTGCGCGAGGCGATCCTGATGTCGCACGACGGGATGGCCTTCGTCGAGGCGGCCAAGAACCTGCTCGCCAGCGGCGTCGCGGTGACCGCGCTGGTCTTCCCCGAGCACGCCCACCAGCTCTGCCAGGTCGACGGGATCGAGGTCGTCGACCTCGAGGACGTCCCGGGCCTGTTCGAGTCCCCGCTGCCGCGCCTGACCTTCCACAGCCTGCCCAACGAGGGCCGTTGGCTGGAGCCGATCGGCTCGATCTAGGGCCAGGGAGTCCCGCCCGGCGACCCGGCCGATCGGCACCACCGCGTCGCGCAACGCGTCCGCGGCCTCGCGCATCTCGCCGACGGTGCCCTCGATCCCGTCGAGCGACGGGCCGAGCGTGCGCAGCGGCTCCAGCGTGTCGTTGAGCGACGCGAGCGGTCGCAGCCCCTCCTCCAACCGTGCAAGCGGCCGCAGGGTCTCCTCCAGGGCACCCAGGCGCTGCAGGGTGTCGGTCAGGTTCTCCAGCTGGGCCAGCGCCTCGGTCAGGTTCTCGAGCTGCTTCAGCGCCTCCGACAGGTCGGAAAGCTGATCGAGCGGGCCGTCGACCGCGAGCAGCCGCTCGACCCCGCCGTCCTCGGCGAGCAGCCGGTCCAGCGCCCCGCCGTCCTGCACCAGCCGGTTGACCGCGCTCTCGGGCTCCAGCAGCAGCTCGATCGTGCCACCGTCCTGTAGCAGCCGCTCGACCAGGCCGCCCTCCGCGAGCATCCGTTCGACGATCCCACCGGCCGAGAGCGACCGCTCCAGCGTGCCGCCGGGCACCGTCAGCCGGTCGAGCGGGCCGCCGTCCGCCAGCAACCGCTCCAGCGGCCCATCCTGCTCCAGCAACCGGTCCAGGGGGCCCTCCGGGGCGACCAGGCGCTCGACGGCGCCGCCCTCGCCCATCATGCGGTCCAGCGGGCCGTCCTCGGCGAGCGCTCGATCGAACGGGCCGCCGTCCCGCAGCCCACGATCGAGCGGACCGCCCTCGCGGAGCGCACGGTCGAGCGGACCGCCCGCCGCCAAAGCCCGGCCCAGGGGTCGGTCGTCCGCCGTCAGTGCCGCCAGCTGCTCGATCCGCACCAGCGGTCCGTCCGGAGCGGCGAGCCGCGCCAGCTGGTCGAGCACGCCGCCCTCGGCGATCAGTGCCTGCGTCCGTTCGATCAACCCACCCGGCCGGCGCAGCGGCCCGTCCTCGACGAGCAGGTCGCGGGCGGCCACCACCAGCTCCGCGGAGGCCACCGCGGCCCGGACCGGAAGCAACGCGATCGAGAGCACGCCCATGCACTGACGCTACCGGTTCGCGACGGCGCAGGCGACCCGCGAGGGACGCCGTCCGCAACGTGGCCGAGTCGACGAGCCACCGTCGACGGTCGCGATCTAGACTCCGGCCGATGTTCGACCGCATCGACCACCTGGGAATCGCCGTCGCCCCCGAGGATCTCGACGAGCAGATCGCGCTCTACCGGGACACCTTCGGCTTCGAGCTCGTCCACCGCGAGACCGTCGAGTCGCAGGGCGTCGAGGCGGTGCTGTTCGACGTCGGCGAGAACCACGTCGAGCTGATCGCGCCGCTGGGGCCGGACACTGGCGTGGCGAAGTTCATCGCCAAGAACGGCCCGGGCCTGCACCACGTCGCCTACCAGACGCAGGACATCGTGTCCGCGATCGAGACGCTGGAGCAGCGCGGGATCACGATGATCGACCAGCAGCCGCGTGTCGGCATCCGCAACAGCCGCGTCGCCTTCCTCCACCCGAAGTCGACCGGCAAGGTCCTGACCGAGCTGACCGAGCCCGCGCACCACTAGCCGAGGCTCCGCGGGCGGGGCTCAGCCGCGGGTCAACTAGTCTGCGGGGTGGGCGCGGGTCCCCCGCGCCCAACCGTCAGCCCACCGCCCCGGGGCATCCGCCCCGCACCGACTCCCCAGGAGAGACCGTGTCCGACGACAAGCTCCGCGTCAGCATCGGCCTCGACAGCGCCCCGCCGCTGTCCGTCCGTCTCACCGCCGCCCAGCTCTCGACGCTCCAGGCCGCGCTTCCCGGCGGCGGCTGGACCGACGTCGAGGGCGAGGACGCCCAGGTGCACCTGAACCTCGACAAGGTCGTCTTCATCCGGATCGACCGGGACGAACCGAAGATCGGCTTCGGCTTGTAAAGAACCAGGCTGAGGCGCGTGCAGGCAGATGCGCTACGCCATTCGGCCCATCAGCGAATCCGGTCGACGCGGGTTGCCCCGTCCTTCGAATAGCGCACGATCGAGCTGCCCACCGACGCTTGAAGCGCAACGGTCGCATAATCGGCAGAGGGCGCAATCGTCCTCCGCTCACCGCCGGGCGTGCGGAGGAGCGGAGGCGGCACGCCCGCCGGTAGGGCAGCGACGTACTGTCGCCCGATGGTGACAGCGATGCCGAAGCGCTCGAAGTCAGCCTTTCGGACGCAGCTGACACCGCGCTCTTGAGCGCCGTTGGGCAAGGCCGGATCGGGGACCGACACGCACCATCCACCGTCGTAGCCGATGAGATACGCCGAGCCAGCCTCGGTCGAGAACTCGTGGGCAACCTCGGGCTGGACGTCCGGCCCGAAAGCCGCCTGAGCCAGCACACTTTGCCCGAACTGCGTCGGGTCAACTTCGGGCGCCTGCAGCACAGGGGGGCCAGCGTGTGCGACAACAGCCCGGTCAGGCGCTAGAAAGAGAATGACCGCGGCGGCAGCAACAGCAGCAGGCACGCCCAGCGCTGCCGCAGGTCGGACCCAACGCCGAGAGCGCCAAGCGAAGCTCCGTCGCGTTGCGAGCGCAGCAACCGGTTGCGCCGCCTCGCGACGCAACTCTCTGGCAAGGAGCTCATGAAAGTCGGGCATCGCTCCGGCTTCGGAGGAGTCACTTGATCTAGTCACGATTCTTCCCTTCTCGGTTTGCGCATCCGCGCACGAAGCGTGCCCAGCCCTCGGCTAGCGTGCTTGCGCGTCGCGGTCTCGGAAATGCCCAACTCAGCAGCGATCTCCGCGTAGTCCCGGTCCTGCAGCACTCGTCGCTCTATCACGACCCGCTGAGTCGGCGAGAGCCCTTCAAGCAACAGACTGCTGTCGTCAACGAACGCAGGCAGCTCATCGAACGAACTCCGATCGTGCGTCGTCAGCTCGATTTCGAAGGTGCGCAGAGCTTCGTTGCGGCTACGCGCGCCTTTCGCGCTCCGCTGGCAGTCGACGATCTTGTTCTGAGCGATCGCGAACAGCCATGGGCGAGCGGTGGGGTACTTCTCGTCGAACGAATACCGCTGCCGCAGTGCGGCGAGAAACGTCTCAGCAACGGCATCAGCCGCGTCCTCGACACCCAAGCCCCGCGACGCGACGAACCGCAGCAGCGGCGAAAAGTGCCGTCGATAGAACCGGTCGAATGTCGCCGCCGGATCAACCCGATCGCCGAGCAGAGCAGCGTCGCTGGGTGCGAATGATTGCGGCATCAGAAGTACATCGGAGAAAGAGGCCTCGTTGTGACACGGCGGGCGCAACTCGCCGTTCGGGACATACGCCGAGACCTAGACTACGACGATATATATACATGTTGACACGGCCGACGATCACCACTAGGTTAGCATTCACGCCACCCAGGAAGGATCATAATGAAATCGAAACGCAACCAACGCAGCATAAGCAGGGTCTTGACACTGACACTTGCATCCGTCCTGCTGGCCGCACTAACGCCGGCTGGAGCGTCCGCCGTAATGGTCTTCCACAATGGAACACTCCCCGCCAACGGCCAAGCCGCAGGGCCGAGTGAGTTCAACTACAGGTACACGGCCGCCCGCTCGGAGGGATCGTACCGACAGGTAGGCGCGGGCGCCCACCTGCCAGGAGGCTGGACGATGTACGGCTCCTACATCTACGGCTGGAGTTATGCGTGCCACTCGTATGCCCTCGGCAATAACCTCGGAGGCATGGTCCACAACCCACACACGGTTTCGCAATACAATATCCTTGCCTTCTACGAAGTGAACACAACGGCAACATGCTAAACAAAAAATCGGCGCGCAGTCGCCGCCACCTTGCCATTCTCACCATAGGCGTCGGGGTGCTCGGCGCCGGGGTCGCGGGAAGCAACGCCGCAGGCCTGCCAGACCCGGCTGCATCCGAAAGCCCGCTGACCGCCCAGCCCACGGTCGCAGTGGCCCAGCTAGACCCGGCACTGACCGAGTCATTCGCCCTATTCCGCGAGCACCGCGCATCAGCCCCACCTGCATCGGTGACGGCCCAGGTGGCTGGACCCACCCGCTACGGGCGAAACCCCTCGTTCGCCCGCAGGATCCATACGGCCACCGGCACCGGCTGGGTCGTTCCGGGCGATGGATACCTCTGCATAGTTGTTCCGGACCCCGTCGACGGCTACGGAACGTCCTGCAACCTGATCGAGGATGTCGTACGACGCGGCCTGGCGATCGAGCTCAGGGGTGGAACCATTCCGGCCGGGTACGCGGCTCAGACGCGACTCCTTACCGACGAACAGGCGGCTGCTGCGACAAAGGAGCGGCGCCCGAGCGTAATCCAGGCCAACGGCGTTGCCAGCGCCACGGTATCGGTCGACGATGTCCACACAATTACGCGGGGGGAACCCTAACCCCCAAGCGGTCGCCGCGGCCCGCAGGCGGGGACTGCTGTGAGGGGCGCCGACGCCGGCTACTGCGGCCTGACGCCCTCGCGCGCCGTGCAGCGTGGCCCGGCGTCCTCGCCGCACGCGGTGATCTCGCCTCGGGCGTAGCGCGCCGGGTTCGTGTCCTGCTCGAGGAACGCCCGGTCACGGTGCTCGTCGAGGCAGGGCTGGAACTCCGCTTCGGTCTGTGCCGAGTAGTTGCAGTATCGGGTGACCTGCGCGAGGCCGCTACTGGTGCCGCGGGCGTCCGGATCGGTCGTCGGCGGCCCCTCCGCGAGCGAGCCGAGCACGACCGCGAAGACCGCCAGCAGCGGGATCGCAGCGAACATCAGCAGCAACAGCAGGCGGGTCTGCGAACGCACCTTCATCGGCGCGTCCGGACGATCCGGGTGGTTGCGCAGGTGGTCCGCGAGCGGCGGCAGGTCGTCGTCCCGCGGATCGTCCGGCCGTTCAGTGGTCATGCGGTTGCGCTCCCGTGGGCATCGTGGGGGACCAGGACCGACACCGGCCCGAGCGGTTCGGCGACGCCGGCCCCGAGCGGGACGACCTCGCCGTCGACGTTCCAGCGGCAGTCCGGCCCGACGATCACGGTGATCTTCCGGCCGCGTGCGGTCAGCACGCCGCTGCGACTCCCGCCTGGGCGCATCGACCAGACGCGGCGGACCAGCCCCAGCCGCGAGCCGGCGGCGATCACGTAGGTCTCGATCGACGCGGTCTCCGGGTCCGAGTCGGGCAACTGGGCGATCCCGCCGAACGCGCCGGTCGCGGCGACCAGCACCTGCCAGGCCTTACCGGAGAAGATCTCCTCGTCGTCCACCCTGACCCGAGCCGTAACCGTCGTTCCGCGGACGGCGGCGATCACCGCGCCGAGCGCGTACGCGACGGGGCCCAGCAGCGACTTCAGCGGCGCGGCCTCCTCGGCCGCGTTGACCGCCAACCCGATCGACGCGACGTTGACGAACGGCCGGCCGTCGATCGTCGCGCCCCAGACCGTCTGCGCGCGAGCGTCGACGTCGACCGCGACGGCGGTCGCGGCGTCGACGTCGGCCGGCACGCCGATCGCCC
>JBQGEK010000092.1:0-10449 GCA_052039575.1 Patulibacter sp.
GGGGGGGCCCGGTCCGCCCGGCGCGGGGCGCGCGCCGCGCACGGCCCTCGATCCGCAGGGCGACGATCAGCCCCACCACGCTCGCCCCGACCATGACCCACGCCGCCTCGCGCACGCCGCTGGCGGTGGCCAGACGTGCAGCATCGTCCGCCCCGAGAACCGCCGTTCCCCCTGCGTACCGGAGGGCGATCGCGCCGAGCACGGCGACCCCGATCGTGCCACCCAGCATCCGCCAGAAGATGACCGTCGCCGTGACGGTCCCGATCCGCACCTGCGGTACCGCGTTCTGCGCCAGGAGCACGGCCGTCTGGGTCCCCAGGCCGATCCCGACCCCGAGCACGCCGCCCGCCAGACCGACCTGCCAAAGCGCCGCGTCGGTCGAGATTGCGGCGATCGCGAGCGCCCCGGCCAGCATCCACGCCTGGCTCGCGACGACGACCGCCTTGACGGATCCCGTCCGCCCGACCACCACACCGGCCACGACCCCGGCGACGACGGCCGCCCCGACGAACGGCAGCATCACCACTCCCGCCGCCGACGGGCTGCCGCCGAGCACCCCCTGCACGACCAGCGGCAGGAGCATCTGGGACGCGAACAGCGACAAGCCGATCGCCGTCACCACCAGCGACGCCCCGAGAACCGGGGGGACCCGCGTCGACCACTGCACCGCCTGCCCGCGCGGGCGGCGGCGCCAGCCGATCCCGGCCAGCGCTCCCGCCGCCGCCACCGCCAGCATCAGCGGGAACCACGGACCGAGGTCGGCGATCACCGCCTTGCCGCCCTCCGCGAGCGTGACGACCGCGGCCGTGGTCGCAATCGCCACCGTCAGCGCGATCCGCAGATCGACGCGCTCCCCCGTACGACGATCGGGCGGCAACGCCGTCGCGGCGACGATCAGTGCGACGACGCCGAACGGGATCGTCACCAGGAAGGTCCACCGCCACCCCAGGAGCTCCGCGGTGACACCGCCGATCGCCGGGCTGACGGCGGCGCAGCCCCCGTAGATCGCGGCCATCCATCCCTGCCACGGCCCTCGCGCGCGCGGTGAGATCAGGTCGCCGAGCACCGCCGCCGAGAGCGGCACGATGCCGCCCGCACCGGTTCCCTGCAGGCCGCGCCCGGCCAGCACCGCGCTCATCGACTGCGCCGCGCTGCCGAGCGCGGAGCCCGCGACGAAGACCGCGAGCGCGACCAGGAACAACGTGCGCCGCCCGTAGCGGTCCGACAGCCGACCCCACAGCGGGATCGTGGCCGTCATGCCGAGCATGTAGGCCGTGAAGGCCCACTCGTAGGCGCCCCCGCCGCGGACGTCGTCGACGATCGTCGGGACGGCGACGTTGACCATCCCGGTCCCAAGCGCGGCGACCGCCATGCCAAGCGACGCGCCCGCGAACGCGGCGAGCGTCCGGCGGCGACCGAGCAGGTAGGTTCCGTCCGACGTCCCCGCGGGTGACGGCGACGCCGCCACCCCGGCATCGCGCGGAGAAGGTCCGCTGCGCAACTAGGCGCCGGCGGCGAGGCCCCGAACCTGCGGAACCGTCGGGAGGTGCGAGAAGTACCCTCCGTCGGCCCCGATCAGCTGTCCGGTGATGAAGGCCGAGCGATCCGACGCGAGGAAGTGCACCAGCTCGGCGATGTCCCGCGGCTCGCCGATCCGCCCGACCGGCTTGTGCGCGACGAACACGTCGAGGATCGGCTCGGGAAGCACCGACTCGAGCAGCCGCGTGCGCACCAGCCCCGGCGCGATCGCGTTGCAGCGGATGCCCCCCGCGCCGTACTGCGTCGCCACATAGCGGGTGAGGGTGTCGACCGCGGCCTTCGTGCAGGCGTAGGCCGTGGCGACGTCGTCGCCGCCCTGCGCGGTCCCCGACGAGATGTTGACGATCGACCCGCCACCGGTCTCGATCATCCGCGGAATCGCGTGCTTGCACATCAGCATCGCACCACGCGCGTTGACCGCAAACGTCGCGTCCCAGACCTCGACGTCCATCTCGACCAGCCGGGCGTCGGCGGGCCCCCCGCCTCGTGCCGCGTTGTTGTCGACGACGTCGAGCCGTCCGAAGCGCTCGACGGCGAAGTCGATCAGCGTCCGAACCGAGGCCTCGTCGGAGATGTCGACGGGGTGGTGGGCGACGTCGCCCTCGGTGATCCCGCTCGCGGCCTCGTCCAGCGACGCGGACGGCAGATCCGCGAGCACCACCTGGGCCCCCGCCGCCGCCAGCACGCGCACCGTCTCGCGGCCGATCCCGCCGGCCCCGCCAGTCCCGATCGCGCCCTGGCCCGCGCGGTCGCGATCGACCCCGCGCGCCTCGCGCTCGTTGCTCGCCGTCATGATGCCTTCTTCCTGCTCGTCGAGCGCCCGTCGTCGATCTTCGGGCCAACCGTGTTGGTCAGCGTGCCGATGCCCTCGATCGTGACCTCGACGGTCTGCCCGGGCTCCAGGTAGCGACCGTCCTCGTGACCCACGCCGTGCGGCGTCCCGGTCAGCACGACGTCGCCCGGTCGTAGCGCGCTGCGCTCCGCCACGTAGGTGACGATCTCGCCGATGCCCGGGGCCAGCGCCGAGGTGCGCTCGCACTGCCGGGACTCGCCGTCGACGGTCACCTCGAGCATCAGGTCCGGCGTCTCGTCGCCGAACTCGTCGCGGGTGACGATCCACGGCCCGACCGGGCCCGTGCCGTCCAGGGCCTTAGCACTGAACATGTCCATGCCCGTCACGCCGCCACCGAACTGCATGTCCCGGGCCGAGACGTCGTTGGCGACCGTGTAGCCGAGGATCGCCGCGCTCGCGGCGGCACCGCCTCCGGAGACCGGTGCGCCGATCACCGCGGTTAGCTCGCCCTCGTAGTCCAGCTGCTCGGTCAGGCCCGGGTAGCGGATCTCGTCGCCCGGCCCAATCATCGACTCGACCGTCCGCAGGAAGGCCGCCGGCTGGTCGGGCATCTGCAGCCCGAGATCCTCGATGTGCTTCACGTAGGTCGCTCCGACCGCGACGACCTTCGCCGTCGACTCGACGGGCGCGACCATCCGCAGCGACGAGCGGTCGACCGGATCGACCGGCGCGTACGGCAGCGCGGAGCTGAAGTCCGCGGTCAGTCCGGGGCCCCAGTCGGCGATCCCGCCTTCGAGCGGGCGAACCTGCTCACCGTCGATCACGCCCCAGAACGGCTCCCCGCCGTCGCGACCGGCGAACCGTCCGATCCTCATTCGCTGGCTCCGTTCGCTCCGGACGGGCTCGTGGCCGGGACCCGCCCGTTCCGCGAACGTGCTTCGGTACGACTCCCGGCCTCGACCTGCTGGTCGCGCATCATCTCTCTGCCTCCGTAGATCCAAGGTCGGCGATACCCGCTTACGGCGCTCGCGCACGGTCGCCCGAGCACGAGCAGTCCCCACGGAGTCGGCACGCCGTGCCCGCTCCGGACGCAGCGGCGCCGACGGCCACCACCGGTGACGCAGAACGACCGTAGCGAGAACCCCGAAACCTGTCAAACGGTCGTTCGTTACACGGGCGGCTCGCCCGCGGTCACTGCGATCGGCGCCGCTGCGCCATCGGCTCGAGGAAGTCGGGCAGCTCGCGCACCAGCGCGCGGTCGGTCTGCCGCTCCCAGTGGCTCTCCATCTCGGCGAGGTGCTCGTCCATCACCGTCTCGATCCGCCCGTGGTCGCCCGAGCGGATCGCGGCGAGCGTCCGCTCGTGGACGTCGACGACCCAGTCCGGGACCGGCGCCTGATGCACCGCGAGGTCGCGGGCGATCTCGAGTCGCCGGAGCAACATCCGCATCATCGAGACGACGGTCGAGTTCCCGGTCGCACGGGCGATCCGCACGTGGAACTGGGTGTCGAGCTGGAGGAAGAGGTCCGCCTGGCCGATCACGTCGCCGGCCGCCAGCTCGCGCTGCCGGTCGATGATCCGCCCGAGGTGGGCGAAGTCCTCCTCGCCCGCATGGAGGGCGGCCAGCTGCGCCACGCGGGGCTCGAGCATCCTCCGCGCCTCCAGCACGCCCGACACCTCGTCGACCCGCAGCTCGGACCGCGCGCGCAGCAACTCGAGCGGCACGTACCCGGAGGCGACGAAGACACCGCCGCGGGCCCCGCGGCGGACCTCCAGCACGCCCGCCTCCGCGAGCACCGCGATCGCCTCGCGCAGCGTCGGGCGACTGATCCGCATCGCCGCCGCGAGCTCCCGCTCACCCGGCAGCCGGTCGCCTTCCTGCAGGTCACCGAGTCGCACCCGCTCGGCGATCTGCCAGACGGCACCCTCGAAGGTCCTGCGTGGTCCCACCGGAACGAAGCCCTGCTCCATCCCCACAGTCTACCGATCAATTGGTTTGAAATTTGCCCATTGTCGGTCTAGGATCGGACCATGACATCGGTGCTCCCTCTCACGCGGTCCCGCAAGGACGTCCAGCCGCTCCGTGACCGCTACTCGCTCAGCGAGGGCACCGTCTTCCTCTCCGGCGTCCAGGCGTTGACCCGCGTGCTGCTCGATCAGCACCGCGCGGATGCCGCCGCCGGCCTGCGGACCGCAACCATGGTCTCCGGCTACCAGGGCTCGCCGCTCGCCGGATTCGACCGCGAGATCGGCCGCCTCGGCGAGCTCGCAGAGGCGCACCGGATCGAGCTCCGTCCCGGGCTCAACGAGGAGCTCGGGGCCACCGTGGTCTGGGGCTCGCAGCTCACGAACACGCTGCCGGGCGCGACCCACGACGGCGTACTCGGCGTCTGGTACGGCAAGGCCCCGGGGGTCGACCGGGCCGCCGACGCGATCCGTCACGGCAACTACGTGGGCACCGACCCGCGAGGCGGCGTCCTCGCCCTCTGCGGCGACGACCCGGGGTGCAAGTCATCCACGCTTCCGTCCGCGTCGGAGTCGATCCTGGCCGCGTTGCACGTCCCGGTACTCGCCCCGGGCAACGTGCAGGAGCTGCTGGACTACGGCCGCCACGCCGTCGCCTGCTCCCGCGCGTCCGGGCTGTGGGCGGCGATGAAGGTCGTCACCGCCGTCGCCGACGCCACCTCCACCGTCGACGTCGGCCTGCGGCGCGTGGCCCCGCGGATGCCCCGGATCGAGTACGCCGGCGCCCCCTACGTCCACCGCCCGACCTCGCACCTGCTCGCCCCGCAATCGCTCGAGATGGAGGCGACGCTGACCGGCGTGCGCACCGAGCTGGCCCGCGAGTACGCCCGCATGAACGACCTGAACGTCGTCACCCGCGACGACTCCGGGGCGCGGATCGGCCTCGTCGCGTCCGGCGCCGCGTACTACGACCTGATGCAGGCGCTCTCGGATCTGGGTATCGACGAGCGCGTGCCGATCCGGATCCTCAAGATCGGGATGCCCTATCCGCTCGACCCGGACGCGGTCCGCCGGTTCGCCCACGGCCTCGACGAGCTGCTCGTCGTCGAGGAGAAGGGCCCCTTCCTCGAGGGTCTCGTGGTGAACGCGCTCTACGGGGCGCCGAACGCCCCGCTGATCACCGGCCAGCGCGACCACGACGGCGCCCCGCTGATGCCGATCGCCGGCGTGCTCGACGTCGACACGATCGCCCGCGGCGTCGCGCGGCGGCTCGACGCGCGCTTCGATCTGCCCGGCCTGCGCTCGCGCCTCGACCAGCTCAACGCCGTGGCCGCGCGACCGGCGCTGCCGATGGCGGCCCAGCGCACGCCCGCCTTCTGCTCGGGCTGCCCGCACAACACCAGCACCCCGGCGCCCGACGATGCGGTCGTCGGAGCGGGGATCGGCTGCCACACGATGATCATGCTCAACCCCGCCGGCAAGGGGAACGTCAACGGCCTCACCCAGATGGGCGGCGAGGGGACGCAGTGGATCGGCGTCGCCCCGTTCACGTCGACCGAGCACTTCTTCCAGAACCTCGGCGACGGCACCTACCACCACTCCGGGTCGCTCGCGATCCGCGCTGCGATCGCCGCACGGTTGAACGTCACGTACAAGCTGCTCTACAACGACACGGTCGCGATGACGGGCGGGCAGCACGTCGAGGGCCAGATGTCGGTCTCTGCCGTGGCCCGGTCGCTGGACGCCGAGGGCGTCAAGCGGATCGTCATCACCACCGAGGACCGCTCGCGATACCGCGACCTGCCGGCGTCGGTGCAGGTTCGGGACCGCTCCGACGTGCTCGCCGTCCAGCGGGAGCTCGCCCAGGTTCCCGGCGTCACCGTGATGATCCACGACCAGGGCTGCGCCGCCGAGCTGCGCCGGGCCCGCAAGCGGGGGAAGGCTCCGGAGCCCGCGCAGCGCGTGCTGATCAACGAGCGCGTGTGCGAGGGCTGCGGGGATTGCGGACAGAAGTCCGGCTGCCTCTCGGTCGAGCCGGTCGAGACCGAGTTCGGCCGCAAGACCAGGATCCACCAAGCCTCGTGCAACAAGGACTTCTCCTGCCTCGAGGGTGACTGCCCGTCGTTCCTGACCGTCGTCGGCCCCGCCAAGCCGCAGTCGCAGCCCACGCCGGTCCGGCTCCCGACCAGCGAGCTGCCGCCCGCGGTGCCGTGCGTCGACCACGACGACACCCGGCTCCGGCTCGTCGGAATCGGCGGAACCGGCGTCGTCACCGTCAGCCAGGTCCTCGGGGTCGCCGCGATGCTCGACGGCTTGCACGCGTCGGGCGTCGACCAGACCGGCCTCAGCCAGAAGGCCGGACCGGTGGTCTCCGACGTACGCTTCTCGACCCAGCCGATCGCCGGCAGCGCGTCACCCTCGGCCGCCACGGCCGATGTGCTGGTGGGCCTCGACGTGCTCGGAACGGCCACGCCCCGCAACCTCGCCGTCGCCGACCCCGATCGCACGGTCGCGGTGATCTCGACGAGTGCCGTGCCGACCAACGCGATGGTCACCGACGTCGGGGCCCCCGTCATCGACGTCGAAGCCGCCGTCTCCGCGATCCGGGACCGGACGCGCGCCGACCACAGCTTCTTCCTCGACGCCCAGGCGGTGTCGCAGGAGCTGTTCGGCGACCACCTGCCGGCCAACCTGATCGTGCTCGGCGCCGCGTGGCAGCTGGGGGCCGTTCCGGTCTCCGCCCAGGCGATCGACGACGCGCTGCGCTTCAACGGCGCCGGGGTCGAGAAGAACCGAGCGGCGTTCGCCTGGGGGCGGGCCGCGGTCGCGGCTCCCGACGAGCTCGCCGCGGTCATGGAGGGCGCGGACGACGGATCTCGGCGCACCGCGGACGGGGCGACCGCGACGTCGATCGCACCGCTGGGCGAGATCAGCGACGAGCTCCGCCGCCTGCTCTTCGTCCGCGTTCCCGAGCTGCGGGCGTGGGGCGGCTCGCGGGCCGTCGATCGCTACCTCGACGCGATCGCCGAGACGGTGCGGCGGGAGCGGCGCGACACTCCGGGAAGCTTCGCCGTCAGCGAGGCGCTTGCGCACGGCCTCCACAAGCTGATGGCGTACAAGGACGAGTACGAGATCGCGCGGCTGCACCTCGCGGGCCTCGACGAGGTCCCGGAGGGCGCGAAGGTCTACTTCCACCTCCACCCGCCGCTGCTCCGCGCGCTCGGGCTCAAGCGCAAGCTCCGGCTCGGCCGCTGGTTCGTCCCGTTCTTCCGGCTGCTCGCGCGCTCGCGGGCCCTGCGCGGGACGCCGCTGGACCTCTTCGGCTACGCCCGCGTCCGCCGCGTCGAGCGCGCACTTCCGGGGGAGTACCTAGGGTTCGTGCGGGCGGCGATCGAGCATCTCGCTCCCGAGACCGTCGCGGACGTCGTCGCCGTCGCCGAGCTGCCGGACATGGTACGCGGCTACGAGGAGATCAAGCTCGACGGCGTCGAGCGCTTCCGCGCCCAGGCCCCGCAGCTGCTCGAGCAGCTCGCGCCGGCCGGCGACGCCACGACGCCCGTCGCCTGAGCCGCGGCGCTCGCGCGTCGGCCGGGCCGCTGCGGCCCGGCCGACGGCCGCCGACCATGCCCGGCCGCCCCGCACCGCACCGCACCGCACCGAGGACGACAACGGGCCGCGCCGACGATCGGCGCGAGCGGCCCGTCGTCGGGCCGCCCGTTCGGTCAGCGCTTGGCGCCGGCGCTGCGGCCGACCGTGACCACCTCGGCGCGCTGCGGGTACGCGGCCGGGGTCTGCGAGCGGTAGAACGCCTGCGAGAACGTCTTGGGCGCGTCCGCGTCGCCGATCAGACGCCCGAAGTACCCGCCCTCGTAGTACGCCTCGGCGTGACCCCGCGGGGCCAGCGCGTCGCCGATCGTGAACAGCTGGTCGACCTTGCCCTCGAGCTGCCGCGCGAGATCGTCGATCGGCTTGCGCATCGTGACGAAGACGACGGCGTCGACGTCGTCACGGACCTGCTCGCGGTTGGTGAACACGTCGTAGACGGTGACCCGGCGACCGTTGACCGCCTTGACGTAGGTCTGCGGCGACAGGGTGACTCCGAGGTGCTTGAGCTGCGGAATGATCAGCGGCAGCTCGAACGTCCCGAAGAGGTGCGCGGCGACGTGCAGCCAGCGCGTCACGTACTCCACTTCGCAGCCGGCCCGGGCCAGCACCTCGGCGACGCCGACGCCCGTATTCAGACCCTCGTCGTCAAGTACCAGCACGCGACCGCTGAGCTTCCGCTCCCCGGTGATGATCTGCTCGGGCGTGCAGACCTTCGCGCCGCCCGACTGCGGGATCGGCTGGGCCACGAAGCCCGTCTCGCCGGATCCGTCGTAGACCGACCCGGTCGCGACGATCACCGTCGCGGGATCGAGCGCCAGCACATCGTCCGCCGACGCCCGCGTTCCGAGCCGGACATCGACGCCCAGCTCGGGGAGCTGCCGCTCGTACCAGGCGATCGCGTCCATGTAGCCCTCGCGACCGGGCAACGACGACCACAGCAGGTACTGGCCGCCGAGCTGATCGTTTCCGTCGAGCAGCACCACGTCGTTTCCGCGGACCGCGGCCATCCGCGCCGCCTCCAGCCCGGCCGGACCGCCGCCGACCACCACCGTCCTCCCCGGAGCGGTGCTCGCCGTGATCCGGTCCGCGCCCCAGCGGCGCTCGCGAGCGGTCGCCGGGTTGATCGCGCAGCCGAACGACCCCGCCTGCACCACGTCCATGCAGTGGTTGCAGGCGATGCAGGTGCGGTTGGCCCACTCCTTGCCCTCGACGGTGTTCGCCACCAGCCGCGGCTCTGCGATCAGACCTCGTGCCATGCCGACCAGATCGGTGCTTCCAGCCTGGATCGCGCGCTCGGCGTCGGCGACCGACGTCGCCCGGCCGATCGCACAGAGCACGACAGCAGAGGTCGCGGCGCGGACGCCGGCCGAGAACCCCTCGTTCGAGAACTTCGGCACCTGGTAGTTCGGCATGCCGAGCGGGAACTGGTTGGGCTCGACCGCGACATCCAGGTCGACGAAGTCGAGCAGGCCGTCGACCCGCTCGAGGATCTCGCGCGCGCCTGGCTGTCCCCAGCCTCCCGGCAGCATCTCGTCGGCGTTGAACCGCATACCCAGCGCCATCTCCGGGCCGATCGCCTTGCGCACCTCGTCGATCAGCTCCAGCAGGAACCGCAGCCGATTGTCCAGGCTGCCACCGTACTCGTCGTCGCGGTGGTTCCAGTAGGGCGACAGGAACTGCTCGGCGATGATTCCGTGTGACGCGTGCAGCTCGACCCCGTCGTAGCCCGCCTCACGGAGGTGCCGGGCGCTCTGTGCGAACGCCCCGATCAGGCCCTCGATCTCGCTGACGCTCAGCTCGTGGGTCACCGAGTAATGGTCGAAGCGCTGGTTCGCCGACGGGCCGACTGCCGGCCGTGCCGGGCTCAGCGACTCCCACGTGCCCGCACTCCCCCACCACGACTGCAGCTGACCGAAGATCTTCGTGCCGTGCTCGTGGACCAGCTCGGCGACCGCCGCGAACGACGGGATCGTCTCCGCGTCGAACGGGCACTGGCGACCGACCTGGGCCGGGAACGCCGGCAGGCTCTGGATCACGAGCCCGACGCCGCCGGCGGCGCGCTCAGCGTAGTACCACGCGAAGTCGTCCGACGGCGCGCCGCCGGCGCTCAGCGGGTTGCCGTGAGGGGAGAAGTAGATCCGGTTCGGGACGGTGACCGGGCCGATCTGGATCGGCTCGAGGGCGAGGACCTTGTCGGACATCGGATCACGCCCCCCGGCTCTCGCGGACGACCACGGGTCGGGAGACCGCGCGCCCGAGCACCACGCCGATCGCGACCAGCGCCGCCCCCAGCAGCACGTCGGCGAGTCGCCCTTCCGGACGCCCCACCGCTAGTCCCGCACGTGGCCGCCCCGCACCGCGCGGCCGCTCGGGCGCCACGGCCGGCTCGGCCGCCGCGGTCGCGTCCTCGCCACCGGCCTTAGCGGGCTGCGGCGCCGCCGCCTCGACGCGGGCGCGGATCCGCTCGACGGTCTCGGCGCTCATCGCCTCCTGCGGCCCGCGGGCCAGCCCGGCTGCGAGCGGACCGAGTGGTCCGCCGATCGTGT